>JBGPHH010000017.1:0-29747 GCA_041484265.1 Vicinamibacteria bacterium | reverse complement strand
CTCGATGCGGACCCGCCGTTCGAGCGGCGCGATCGCCTGCCGGACACGTGCGCCGTCGCTGACGGTGCGAAACATCACTTCGGCTTCGGCCGCCGGTGAGACGACGTTTGGCGCGACACCGCCGGCGATCACGCCGACCGTGTAGTGGGTCTGCCCCAGCACGGGATCGGATGGCAACGGCACCGACCTGAGCTCGACAAGCGCGTCGAGCAGTTTGTCGATCGCCGATTCGCCGAGATCGGGAAACGCCGAGTGCGCCGCGCGACCGCTCGCGTGCAGCTTGACGCGCAACATGCCACGCGTGGCGAGCCCCAGGCGGCTGTCGGTCGGCTCGCCATCGACCAGGTATCGGCAGCGGCGCGCCGCTTCGCTCACGCCAGCGTGCACCGCGTCGTTGGCCACCTTGGCGCCGTCACTGCCGCGCTCTTCTCCGACCACAAACAGCAGCCCGACGCGCGTCTCGCCCTGTCGCCGCAAGCGATCGACGGCCACCACCTGCGACGCAAGAATGCCCTTCGCGTCGCACGCGCCTCGTCCATACAACCGATCGCCTTCGATTCGAGCAGGGAAGAATGGCGGCACGCAATCGAAATGGGTGGAGAGCACCACCGCCGCCGGACCGGCCGTCGCCAGGATATTGAAGCGGGTGTCGTCAACCTCCTGCTCAACAACCGTGAAGCCGGCGTCGCGCAGGTGGTGCGCCAGCCAGCGTCCGGCCTCGGCCTCGTGGCCGGTCGTTGAATCGATGTCGACGAGCGCTCGCGTGAGCGCTACCGGATCCACGCCTCGAGCTCCGTGCGCGTATCGGTCCGCGAGTCGCGGTATTTGACGATGACGGGTGTCGCGAGTGACAGGCCCCAGTCAGGACCCTTGCCGGCCGTGACCGCGCGGGCGCCGGGCACGACCACCGCTCCTTCCGGAATGACGAGCGGCCGATCGCTCGTGGGCTTGATAATCTCGCCGCGGACCAGGTCGTACACGGGCGTCGAGCCGGTCAGAATCGTGCCTGCGGCCACCACTGCGCGCGCCTTGATGATGGCGCCTTCGTAGAGGCCGGTGTTCCCACCGATGAGCGCTTCGTCCTCGACGATGACCGGAAGGGCGCCAACCGGCTCGATGACGCCGCCAATCTGCGCCCCCGCGCTCACGTGCACCCGCGCGCCCACCTGGGCGCACGATCCGACGAGCGCGTGCGAATCAATGAGCGAGTGCTCGCCGATCCACGCGCCGATGTTCACGTACATCGGCGGCATGCAGATGACGCCCGGCGCGACGTACGCGCCGTCACGGATGGCGGAGCCACCAGGCACGATGCGGATTCCTGCAGAGAGCCCTGGGCGCTTGAGCGGCAGCGTGTCCTTGTCATAGAACGGCAGCCGGCCGTGGTCCATGGACGCATCGACCAGATCACCGAACTTGAAACCCAGGAGGATGCCCTGCTTCACCCAGGTATTCACCCGCCAGCCGACCGGACTCGAGCGATCGGGTTCCGCCGCCCGCACGGCGCCGCACGACAGGGCCTCGCGCAGGCGCGCGAACGTCTCGCGAACCGCGTCGCGATCGGCCGACGCACCCGCGGCGACGAGGTCAGTGATGTCGGATTCAAGAGACATGAGGGGAAATGTGATATCTGGTTATTTGGTTATTTGGTTATCTTGTTATTTGGTTGTCCGGCATCAGGTGACAACATTGACAAATGAACAAGGAGAGATCTTTGCACACGGTATGCGACATGAGTGTTCAAAGTGATCAATTGAAGGAACGGACGATGTCGTTTTCCATCACGGTCTTGCGGGCTATTGACAAGCTTCCAAGCACGCCGGCTGGTGATGTCGTCGCGCGCCAGTTGGCAAAAAGTGCAACATCGGTTTCCTCCAACTATCGCGCTGCTTGCATCTGTCGCTCCCGGCGGGAATTCATCGCCAAGCTCGGCGTTGTGCTCGAGGAAGCGGATGAGTCGGTGTATTGGCTCGACGTCATTCTGCGGGCAGGCCTACTGGTGCGCGCCGACACCGAATCCATCAGGGCCGAAGCCCTTGAGCTGAGAGCCATCTTTGCGAGATCTGTGGCCACGGCCCGAGCCAATTATTCAAATCGCCAAGATCAAACATCCAAATCACCAAATCACCAGATAACCAAATAACTAGATAACCAAATTCATCAAACGAGCGCCCCCTTGAGCAATCCGAGGTCTTTCAACACTTTCAAGATCTGCTCTTTCGACTCGGACTTCGGCGACGTGATCGGCAGTCGATAGATTTCTTCGATGAGTCCCATCGCCGCCATCGCCGCTTTGACCGGCACTGGATTGGCTTCGACGAAGTTGGCGGACATGAGCGGCATGAGCCGGCGGTGAATCGCGCGCGCGGCTTTGAAGTCGTTGCGCTCGGCCGCTTCGACCATCTGCGCCATCTCAGCCGGCATTTCGTTTGAGAGGACCGAAATGACGCCACGCCCGCCGACCGACATGATCGGCAGCGTCATCGGATCGTCTCCAGAGAGCACGATGAAATCGGGCGGGACCGCCCGGCACAGCTCACAAATCTGCGACATGCTGCCCGATGCTTCCTTCACGCCGACGATGTTCGGGATGGCGGCGAGGCGCACAACGGTGGGCACCTCGAGGTTGACGCCCGTGCGACCGGGCACGTTATAGAGAATGATCGGGAGCCGTGTGCTTTCGGCGAGCGCGCGGTAATGCTGAAAGAGACCTTCCTGCGTCGGCCTATTGTAGTACGGAGTCACCGACAAGAACCCATTGGCGCCGGCCTTGCCCAGATCGGCCGCAAGCTGGATCACCTTCTTGGTGTTGTAGCCGCCCGCGCCGGCGAGCACGGGCACTTTGCCGTCGGCTTCCTTGGCGAGGATCTCGACCATTCGGATCCGTTCGGCGTCGGTCAGCGTCGGGTTCTCGCCCGTCGTGCCGCACGGCGAGATGAAGTGGATGCCGGCGTCGATCTGCCGGCGTCCCAGCCGGCGCACCGCCGCTTCGTCGAGATCGCCGCTCCTGGTGAATGGCGTAATGAGCGCCGTGCCTGCTCCCGTGAATTGAGTTCTCATTTATTACTTTCTCGCGGGGCCCCACCCCCGCTCGCCCACGCGCTCGCGCGTATCCAGAACAGAGCGTCACCGGTGCGTAATCAAATCATCAATCAACAATCCGCAATCAGCAATTCCTAGAGTCCGAGCACGTCCTTCATTGTGTACCAGCCGCGCTTGCCTTTGATCCACTGGGCCGCGATCAGTGCGCCGCGGGCGAAGGCCGTCCGATCGCGGGCGGCGTGCGTCAGGGTAATCGTCTCCGCGGGGCCATCGAAACCGACCGTGTGCGTGCCCGGGATGTAGCCGGCGCGCGTCGACGAGACATCGATCGGACGCGCGAAGCCGGCCTGTTCCATCGACCGCTTGAGCAGGAGCGCCGTGCCGGAGGGCGCATCCGTCTTGGTCGCATGGTGCGCCTCGTGGAGAAACGCGCCGAACTCGCTCTGCCGGGCAAACAGGGTGGCCGCCTGGGTGACCATCGCCTCGAACAGCACGACGCCGGTCGAGAAATTCGGCGCCGCGACGATACCGGACCCCGCCTCGGCGACGATCTTGCGCAGCTCCGCCTCGTGCTCGCTCCAGCCGGTCGTGCCGAGGACGATGTTGATCTTGCGCCGCGCCAGCACCGGCACGTTGCCCATCACAGCGTCGGGCGACGTGAAGTCGATCGCCACGTCCACGCCGCGCCAGCGATCAGAACTCACATCCTCGCTGCCGATCAACGGATCCACGACACCCGCGACCTCGCAGCCGTACTCCCCAGCAAGACTCTCGGCGAGTTTGCCCATCCGACCGTACCCTACCAGCAATACACGCATCTGGCTTCTATTACCGCCTGTTATTCACGAAGACACGAAGAGCACGAAGGACTTTCTTTGTAAGAAAGAGTCTTCGTGCATCATCGTGATCTTCGTGACTTCGTGATTTACAGCAGGCCCTCTCGATGCATTAACTCCGCATTGAGGATGGCCGCACCGGCCGCGCCGCGGATCGTATTGTGCCCGAGCGCGACGAACTTATGGCCGAGAACCGGACACGGCCGGAGCCGCCCCACGCTCACCGTCATCCCCCGCCCGCGGTCGACGTCGAGGGCCGGCTGCGGCCTGTTGCGCTCGGTTAGATACACGACCGGCTGCGCCGGCGCCGACGGCAGCTCCATCAGCTGCGGCTGGCCTTTGAACGTCTGCCACGCATCGATGATGGCGTCCGGCGTCGGCTGCTGTTCGAGCGCCACCGACACCGTTTCCGTATGACCGTTCAGGACGCCCACTCGTGTCGTGTGGGCACTCACCGTCGCCGGATGCGGCTCGACTCGTTTGTCTCGCAAGCGGCCGAGAATCTTGAGCGGCTCCGACTCCACCTTGGGCTCTTCGCCGTCGATGAACGGGATGACGTTGCCGAGAATATCCCAGGAGGCGACGCCGGGATATCCGGCACCCGAGATCGCCTGCAGCGTCGTCACCATCACCGTCTTCAACCCGAACTGACAGAGCGGCGCGAGGGCCATCGTCAACACGACCGTCGTGCAGTTCGGATTGGTGACGATGCGGCCCTTCCAGTTGCGCGAAGCGGCCTGCACGTCGAGCAGGGCCAGGTGATCCGCGTTGATCTCGGGGATGAGCAGCGGCACATCTGGCTCCATCCGGTAGTTCTTGGAGTTGCTGACGATGACGTGTCCGGCCTGCGCGAATGCGCCTTCGATCTCGGTGGCGACCGATGAGTCGAGGCCGGAGAAGACCAGTTTGGGCGCACGGCCAGGTGTGGCGGCGTCGACGCCGAGCCGGGCCACGTCGTCGGGCAATGGCGTCGAGAGACGCCACGCGGCCGCGTCGCGGTAGGCCTTGCCTTCGGAGCGCTGGCTGGCGCCGAGCCAGGTGACTCGAAACCACGGATGCTCCGCCAAGAGCGCGATGAACTGCTGACCGACGGCGCCCGTGGCGCCCAGAATACCGACTTCGATACGACTCATCTTCGTGTCCTTCGTTCCTCTTCGTGGCCTTCGTGACTAAAAAAAAAGCCGACGCGGTCATCAACCGTGTCGGCAACGTGAACGCTCGATTGTATCTGGGATCAGCGATCGAGCACACATGCGGCGACACGGCCGGTCCGCTTTCGACCGGTCTTCTTTCGCGTGTCTGTCTTCGTCCGCATGAGCCGGGAAGTATAGCATGGTCTCTCAATGCTTCAGGCGTTGTTCCATTCCTGGGAGCACCGGCTCGCGTCGGTCACCACCGATCGCGTCGTCCGACCGTTTGAGTGGGGGCTCGACTGGATCCCGCCCAACGGCAGCCGCGACCGGGCCGCGCCCGCGGACATTCTCGGCGACTGGGTGTCGCGTGTGATGGCCGACACGGACGCGTTTTATGCGGCGGCGCCCACTCGCGACTATACGGTCGAAGCGAGCGGCGACGGGACCAGCCGCGTGAGGTTTCCGAGCGCGTTCGTCACGCCGCACCGCGACAACAACACCGTGCGCTGCCGCTACTTTCCGGCTCGCCGCTCGAGCGCCGCCGTCCTGGTCTTGCCGCACTGGAACGCCAACGCCGAGGCCTACGTCGGGTTGTGCCGGTTGCTCGCATGGCATGGCATGAGCGCACTGAGGCTCAGCCTGCCTTACCACGACGAGCGCACGCCTCCCGAGCTCCATCGCGCCGACTTCATCGTGAGTGCGAACGTCGCGCGTACCGTGCAGGTGTGCCGGCAGGCCGTGCTCGACGCGCGGCGCGCCATCGCGTGGCTGGCGTCACGCGGCTACGACCGCATCGGCATCCTGGGCACGAGCCTCGGATCGTGCCTGGCGCTGCTCACGACGGCGCACGAGCCGCTCATTCGCGCGCAGGCGCTCAACCACATCTCACCGTTCTTCGCTGACGTGGTGTGGCGCGGACTCTCGACGCGCCACGTGCGTCAAGGGCTCGACGGCCACATCGATCTCGAGCGCTTGAGAGCGCTGTGGAAACCGATCAGTCCATGGTGGTATCTCGATCGTGTTCGCGACAGGCAGACGCTGCTGGTGTATGCGCGATACGATCTGACCTTCCCCGTCGATCTGTCCCAAGATCTGGTGCACGCGTTCCGGGACCGGGCTGTCCCGCATCAGGTGGTGGTGCTGCCCTGCGGCCACTACAGCACGGGCTACACGCCTTTCAAGTACGTCGACGGGTGGGTGTTGACGAGGTTTCTGAAGAAATCGCTATAGGTACTTCAGAAGGCCGCTGAGCGCGTTGAGGATGACCTGCGCGAGCTCACGGACGAGCGGTGAGATCTCGCCATCGTTGACGGCCGTGGCGACGGTGACCGGTTCCGTGAGAAACAGCCATACGGTCGCCACCGCGAGCACGATGCTGATGGCGGCAATCAGCCCAAACAAGCTGAGACCGAGGCGGCGGAACTGCATTTGGACATTTGGTCATCTGGGTATCTGGTCAATTGGCTGCCCGGCGGGCAAGTCCAGAAAATGACCAAACAACCAGATGACGAGATGATCAAATGTTATCAGAAGGACTCGGCGGACAAGACCACGGGATCGCCCAGCCCAAGCCGGCGCAGGTCGGCGCCCATCGCGTCGAGATCGCCGACGACCACGGTCGTCAGCCGCGACGGCTCGAGGTGTGCGGCCATCACGCGGGTCACCTCGGCGGACGTGACCTGATGGATGCGGGGGACAAACTCCGCGAAAAAGTTGTCCGGCAGATCATAGAGGGCAAGCTCGGTGAGGGCCCGCGCGATCTGTTCGCCCGTCTCGAAGTTCCGCGCGTAGCCGCGCGTGAGCGCTGCGGTGGCCAGGGCCAGCTCGTCCTCGGTCACCGGCCTGGATCCGGCAATTGCGGCAATCTCGGAGAGCGACTCTTCGATGGCTTGCGCGGTGGCGCCCGTCTGGACGCCCACCTGCAGCACGAACGGACCGGGGCGGCGCCGGAAGTCGAACATGGTGCGCGCGCCGTAGGTCACGCCCTTGTCCTCGCGCAGATTCAAGTTGATCCGGCTGACGAACTGCCCGCCCAGCACCATATTGGCTGTCACGAGCGCGTGGTAGTCGGGCGTGTCGCGCGCCACGGCCACCTGGCCGATCCGCAGCTCGGATTGTGGCGCGGACGCGCGCGGCACAATGGCGAGACGCGGCGAGGTCGCGAGGGCCTCGTCTGCTCCACTCGCGGCGCGGCCCCGGCCTTCCCACCCGGCGAACGCCTCGCCGGCCAGCCGGCGGATCTCATCGTGATCGCAGTCGCCGACCGCCATCAGGGTGGCGAGCGAGGGGCGGACGACGCGCGCGTGGAACGTCCGGACATCATCCACGGTCAGTGATGCGAGCGCCGCCTCGTTGCCGATCGGTGTGTGGCCGTACGGGTGATCGCCGTAGAGAAGCTTGAAGAACGCGCGATCCGCGATGGCGCCCGGGACGTCCCGGAGCTGCTTCAACCGGTGCAGCCGCAGTTGACGCACGCGCTCGAAATCACCGTCTCTGAGCGCCGGCCGTACCACGACGTCGGCGAGGAGCGTCATGGCGCGATCGACGAAGCGGCGCAGAACGGTGAATCCAGTGAGGGCGGCGTCCGGTCCAAGATGGGTGGCGATGACGGCACCGATGCGGGCCATCGCCTCGTGCATCTCGATCGCCGATCGATGGCCGCTGCCCTCGTCGAGCATGTCAGCGGTGAGCGCGGCCAGCCCGTGCTGTCCTTGAGGATCGTCGGACGCGCCGCTCCGGACGAGCAGCAGGAGCGCCACGACCGGAATCTGAGTGTGGCGCACGGTCCACACGCCCAGACCGCTGGGCAGTGTCGACTTCTCGATCAAGGGAAAGGTGAAGGGACGGGACGGCCCGGGCACGGGCAGCCGTGAGCGGTTGATCGTGCTCACGACACAGCCACGGCCATCGAATCTGGCGCGGCGAGCTCGGTGCGCCCGCGAGGGACGATGCTCAGGGTCACTCGGCGAGCAGGATCGAAATAGCGCCTCACGGTCTGCTGGAGGGACGACCCTGTGACCGCATAGTAGCGGGCCAGGTCTTTGTCGAAATACGCTGGATCGCCGAGCAGGACGTTATACGCGTTCAGCTGATCGGACTTTCCGCCGAATCCGCCAACCGACTGCAGACGGAACACGAACTGCGCTTCCGCCTGCACGCGCCCGCGATCGATTTCATCGTCGCTCGGGCCGTCTCGGCCGAGCCGCGCTATCTCCTCGAGGATGACGCGCTCGATCTCGCCGAGTGTATGGCCCGGCGCCGCCGTCGCCGACACCTGCAGGTACCCCGCAATCTCGCGCGAATTCTGGGCCGCGGACACGTCGGTCGCGATGCGCTCCTCGAACACCAGGCGCCGATAGAGGCGCGACGTCTTGCCGTTGGCCAGCACATCGGCGGCAAGATCGAGGTCCGCGTCGCCCTCCGCGAACATGGCCGGCGAGAGCCACGCGAGGGAGAGCCGCGGCAGCTCGACGCGATCCTCGAGCCGAATCCGGACGTCGCGGTCGAGCGAGGCCGCCGCACGGACGGCCTCGACCGGCTCGCCGGCAGGAATCTCTCCGAAATACGCACGCGCCAGCGCGAGCGCCTTGGTCGACTCGATGTCGCCAGCCAGCACGAGCGAGGCGTTGGCCGGATGGTAGTACCGGCGGAAAAAGGCGTGCGCCTCTTCCAGGCCGGCAGCCTTCAAGTCCGCGATCTCGCCAATCGTGGTCCAGTGGTACGGGTGCTCCGGCGGGAAGAGCGCCGCGAGCATGGCCATCGGGGCGAGACCGTACGGCCGGTTCTCGTAATTCTGCCGGCGCTCGTTCAGCACCACGTCGCGCTGATTGGAGAACTTGGCCTGGGTCAGCGCCGGCAGCAGGTAGCCCATGCGGTCCGACTCCATCCACAACCCGAGCTCGAGGGCACTGGTCGGCAGCACTTCCCAGTAGTTGGTCCGATCGGCGTTGGTCGAACCGTTGAGCGACGCGCCGGCGCCCTGCAACGGCTGGAAGTAGCCGTGGTCGTGATGGGCGGACCCTTCGAACATCAGATGCTCGAACAGGTGCGCGAAGCCGGTGTGTCCGGGCCGTTCGTTCTTCGATCCGACGTGATACCACACGTTGATCGCGACGATCGGGCAGTCGTGATCCTCGTGCAGGACGACGTCAAGACCGTTCTCGAGCGTGTGCTTGCTGAACGAGAGCGTCACCTGGCCCCGGGTGTCATGAGACCACTGTCAAGGGAATCGTGGGCCGCCGGTACCCGGCGATGGAGACCTGCGCGGCGGCGTGTTCGGCGACGGCCATAAAGGCCCGGCCGGCGGGCGAATCGGGGTCGGCGATGACGAGCGGGACGCCGGTGTCGCTACCCTCTCGAATCGGCTGGTAGATGGGGATGCGGCCGAGAAACGGCACATTGAGCTCGTTTGCCATGCGCTCACCGCCTCCGTGCCCGAAGATGTCTGCCTCGTGCCCGCAATCCGGGCAGACGAAGTGGCTCATGTTCTCGACGATCCCCAGCGGCGGAATGTTGAGTTTCTTGTACATCGCCAGGGCGCGGCGGCTGTCGGCGAGCGAGACCTACTGCGGCGTCGTGACGACAATCGCACCGGCCACCGGAACCGACTGGCTGAGGCTCAGCACGACGTCGCCCGTGCCTGGCGGCAGGTCGACGACGAGGTAGTCGAGATCGTTCCACAGCACTTCACGAAAGAACTGCTGGATGGCCCCGTGCAACATCGGCCCGCGCCAGATGACCGGCGCATCGTCCTCGGTGAGGAAGGCCATCGAGATCAACTGCAGGCCGTACTTCTGGGCCGGAACGATCTTCTTGCCGTCGGTAATCAACTCGGTCTTCTTCATGCCGAGCATGATCGGCACGTTGGGGCCGTACATGTCGGCGTCGATGATACCGACGCGGCTGCCGTGCTGCTGGAGAGCGACGGCGAGATTGACGGCGACTGTCGTCTTGCCGACGCCGCCCTTGCCCGCGCCAACGGCGATGATGTTCTTGACGCCAGGCACCGGCGTGCGCCCGCTTTCGGAACCGACCGCCTCGCGCACGCGCGCGCTCATCTCGACGTCGACGGCCGTGACGCCAGCGAGCTGCATCACCGCCGCGCGCGCCTGATCGCGCATCTGGTCTTTCACCGGACACGCCGGCGTCGTCAGCTCGATCGTGAACGCGACCCGGCCGGCGTCAATCTTCAGGCCCTTGATGAACCCGAGACTCACGATGTCACGACCCAGATCGGGGTCTCTGACGACTTTCAGCGCCTCGAGGACAGCCGCCCCGTCAATGGACATGGACAAAGGATAGCGTACTGGGTTGGCGAATTGATGATTGCTGATTGTTGATTGATGATTGGGGGTCGGCGGATCACTCCCTCAATGCGTAAGTCGTCATGATGTTGCCGGCAATCACGGTGACGTACTGCTTGCCGTCGACCTGGTACGTGATCGGTCCGTTCACGATCTGCCCGCCGAGGCTCGCCTTCCACAGAAGGGCCCCTGTCCGCGCGTCGAGCGCGTAGAAGAATCCCTCGCGGCCGCCGGTAAAGAGCAGATCCGAGGCCGTGGTCAGGATACCGCTGTCGCTGACGTCGTACTGATCGAAGGTCCACCTGGTCTGTCCCGTGCGTGGATCGATCGCCACAACAGAACCGTGGCCGACGGCGTCGGTCCAGTTGTTGATGGGGCCGCGCCGACCGATGCCGATGCCGGGCGCTTCCGGAATCGGCGTGACCGTTTGATTCCCGCCACCCACGAATCGGCGTCCCGGCTCGAACACCGAGTCTTCGCGTCTGAAGATCGATCCGTAATTGGCCCACGCCGACACGTAGAAAAGCTCGGTCCGCGGGCTGAATGACGGCGAGTACCAGTTGGTGCCGCCCTGATTGCCCGGATAGGTCGGCGCGCCGGACGGCTGCGGCGTTTGAATGGGGCGGCCCTTCTCGTTGAACCCGCTCGCCCAGTTCACCTTCACGAACGGCGTGCCCGACAGAAACTTCCCCGTCTGCCGGTCGAGCACGTAGAAGAAGCCGTTGCGATTGGCCCACAGCATGATCTTGGCCGGGGCGCCCCGCCAGTTCATGTCGACGAGCACCGGCACCTGCACGGCGTCGTAGTCGTAGCCGTCGTTCGGCGTGAACTGATAGTGCCACTTCAAGGCGCCGGTATCAGGATCGAGCGCAACGACCGAATCGGTATACAGGTTGTCACCGGGTCGCTGCGCCGGATTCCAATCGGGCCCGGGATTGCCAACGCCCCAATATGTCAGGTTCAGCGCCGGATCGTAGGAACCGGTCACCCACACGGAACCCCCACCGTGCGCCCAGGCGTCTCCCGACCATGTCTCGCTGCCGGGTTCGCCCGGTCCGGGAATGGTATAGAACCGCCACAGCTCCTTGCCGCTCTGCGGATCGAACGCGGCGATGAACCCGCGGATGCCGTACTCGCCGCCGCCGACACCCACGATCACCTTGTCCTTGACGATGAGAGGCGCCAGCGTGATCGAGTACGCGAGCTTGTCGTCGGCCACGGCGATGTTCCACAGCGGCTTGCCGTTCTTTGCGTCGATGGCCACCAGATGCGCGTCAAGCGTGCCCATGAACACGCGATCGCCGAGCATGGCCACGCCGCGATTATTCGCGCCGCAACACACCTGCTGCTTTCCGGAGTTGGCGTACCGATACAACCAGAACATCCGGCCCGTGCGGGCGTCGACGGCCATGACGTCGTTCGGCCGCTCGGTGAGATACATGATGCCGTCGACGACGAGCGGCGACGACTGCCAGGCGCCGGCCACCTGGTTCTGGAGCACCCATTTGAGCTCCAGGTTCTTCACGTTGTTCGTATCGATCTGCCGAAGCAGGCTGTATCGCTGACTCGTGTAGCCGCCAGAGTAGGTCAGCCAGTTCTGCGGCTCGCTCGACGCGCGAGCGATGCGATCGGAGGTGACCTGCGCGAGGAGCGGCAGGGATACGAACGCCAGCAGAGCGATCGCGGATAGCGCGCGGCGCATATCTCACAGTCCTTTCAGCGACAGCAAGTACGCGATGACGTCGGCGGATTCGTCCGGGGTGAAGGTGGCCGCAAACGAAGGCATCGACGACGTGGGGAGGATCTCGAGCGTGCGCAGGTCGGCTTTGGTCAGCGACACGAGGCGCGCCTGGTCGTCGATGATTTGAATCGTGAACGTGTCCTCGTTCAGCCGGCGACCATTGATCGTTCGTCCGTCTCGCGTCACCGCGCGGACGCGGCGATTGGCCGGAAGCAGTGCGCCGGCCGGGTCGAGGAGGGCGCGCTGGAGCGAACCGGCCGACCACACCGCGCCGATGTCGCTCAGGTCTGCCGCCACGAGCGAGCCGCTGCCGTTGACACGGTGGCAGGTGGCGCACGCGCCCTTCCCGGAAAACAGGACTCGGCCCCGACCGGGGTCGCCAACCTTCACTGCCGTTCCGGACGCATCGAAGCCCGCGCGAATGAACGCGATGATGCCAGTGACCTCGCGTGGCTGGAGCGTCGCAAATGCGGGCATGCCGGAGGCGGGCCGTCCCATCGCCAAGGCGCGCGCAAGGTCTTCGTCGGACACCGCCGAACGAAACTGACCGCGACGGAGATCGACGCCGCTCACCATGTCGCCGTTTGCGCCGTGACATCCGGCGCACTGCGCTCCGTACAGTCGGGATCCTGCTTCGATGTCCGCTCGGTCGTACTGTCCGGGATGGTCCTGGCTACTTGTCTGCGCGGAAGCAGGGACCGCCATCACGGCGGCGAGCGCTCCTGCGACCAACGTCGCGACAAGCGGCACCCGGCTCATGACTGGCACGCTGGCGTCAGGACGCCGGCTTCGACCTTGGAGGCCCGCCGGCGGGTGGACGGCGACGCGACGATGGCGCTTCGAACGGCAACACCACGGCATCCTCGGCGACATCGCCATCAGGATTCTCCGCAAAGAACGCGGTCCGCATGCGCTCGACGAGGCGTCTCACGCTGGGGAAGTCGATGGCGACCTCGTCGGCAAAGCAGTCGTGCGGGATCACGGTCCCGGTACGATAGGGGCCGACCAGCGCCTTGTCAAGGCAGGCGCCCGATGGTACCGTGAACGTCGATCATGGCTGATGCCAGAGACTGTCCGCTCTGCGGCGCCACGATGCATCTGAAGCTGATCGAAACCATCGTGCAGATTCCCGGCAATCCGAAACCCACACGCGCCCCCTCGCGGGAATGGATCTGCCCGGACTGCGACTACTTTGAGGAAGACGACGGGGAAAAAAAGTAAGAAGCGGCGCCCGCGGGTTAACGCGCGCCGATCGTCAGCAGGACTTCCCGGCGGAGGGTATCCTCGAATTCCTCGAAATTGAGCGCCGACTCGCACTCGTCGCACAGCACTTCGAGCACGGCCGGGCGGCTCTCCTCGGTCACCTCCACGCGGCCGCCCTCGACACCGACCACATGGACCTGCAGCGTTTTGACCAGAAAGTTCCGGTCGTTGCCGCAATTCGGACAGGTTAACGTCACGTATAACTCCTTGAATTTCGATTCTAGTGGGAGGGGTGGCCCGGGCGCAATGTAAAATCTCTACTGAAATGGCCACAAAAGACGGTTCCTATCAGATCCACAGCGAGGCGCGTGGGCCGCACTGGACGGCGTGGGTCAGCCGCGACGGCAGCGGCAAGCCGCACGGGTCGATCATTCTGATCGGCGAAACCCGCGAAGAAGCCGAAGCGAATGCGCGGAAGTGGGCAGAGTCCAGCTGACAAGCCGCTCGCCTTCGCCCGCCTGTCCGATGAGGGCCACGAGCGAGCGCGGCAGCACGCTGCCGAGGCTGCCGACACCGGTGCGACAGGCGCCCTTCTGCACGGTCGCCGACAGATACAGACGATCGCGCGCGCGCGTGAGCGCGACATACAGCAGACGTTTCGTTTCTTCGCGCTCGCGCGCCTGCTCGTCCTCGTCGGCCTCGGATTGATAATTCGCAATTGCCACCGAAGGCTCGCTCGCCGCGTCGAGCGTCACACGGATGGGCCGGCGCGCGCCGCCCGTGCCTCGTCCGATGTTGACGACAAACACGACAGGGAACTCCAGCCCCTTGGCCGCGTGCACGGTCATCAGGCTGACCGCATCGACGGCATCCACCGCGGCGTTCGATTCGTCGCCGACCGCCAGCCGGTCGAGATGCTCGGCGATACGCGCGAGCGTCGCGTAGCCGTGGCTCTGCACGCGGCGAATCAGGCCGCGCAGCTTCTTCAGGTTCTCCCTCGCTTGCAGCCGTCGAGTTCCGCGAAGCTCGTAGTGATAGGCGGTTTCCCGCAGAATGCTGTCGACGAGATCGGCGGGCGTCATCCGGTCGACCCACATGAGCCACCGCCTGACGGCGCCCCGCACGCGCCCTAACACGTCCTGGTCCTCGACCGAAAGCAGCGGCTGCGCGTCCGGCGCGCGCTCGTCGGCGACGGCGTTGGCGAGCGCCGGCCCAAGCCGCTGCACGCCGGCGTCGGACAGGCGCACGATCCGCGACCTCAAGAATGCGGCGGCCCGCAGATTTGATGTCGGATCCGCCAGGTAGCGCATGAGCGCCACGACATCCTGGATCTCGTCGGCTTCGAAGAACCCGAGGCCCTTGTACACGTAGGTCGGCACGCCGCGTCGCTCGAGTGCCGCCTCGAACTCGCGATGGCTCTCGCGCGAGCGGAAGAGGATCGCGACATCTGCTGCTCCGACCTGGCGCACGACGCCTGTCTGGCGATCGCGCACCGTCGCCGAGGACAAAAGCCGAACCACTTCGTCGGCCACCGCATCGGCCGTTTCGCGCACGGTTTCACCTATCACCAGTCCCAACGGCTCAGTGGGCCGACTGCCGACTGCCGACTGTTGACTGCTGACTGCGTCGCCGATTGGAAACCGATCCTGCTCATCGTACCGGAAGCGGTCCCGTCGCCCGATGGTCGTGGCACCTTCCTCGCGGTCGACTTCGCCGAAGACATCGTTGACAAAGGCGAGCAGCGCCGCAGGCGCGCGGAAGCTCGTCGAGATCACCCGGCGCGTCCGACCCTCTGGGCGCAGTGCGTCGATGAAAGCGGCCGCCTCCTCGAGCACGGCCACCTCGGCATCGCGAAAGCCATAGATCGACTGTTTGCGGTCGCCGACGATGAAGATCGATGGCGCGAGTGCGCCGCCGGCCGCGCCAAGGCCTTCGCTCCAGCTCCGGACCAGTTGGGCAACGAGCGCCCATTGCGGGCGGTTCGTGTCCTGGAACTCGTCGACCAGCACATGGTGGTAGCGGGCCTCGAGGCGATAACGGCTTTGCGCAAACTCGTCCATCTGCCTCAGCAGATCGAGCGCCCGTTCGAGGACCCCCGAGAAATCGAGCCGTCCGTGCGCCTCGAGCTCGCGCCGATACATGTCCAGCGCGACCGCGTAGATGCGCCATGCGCCGCGCGCCATCACGACGTTGAGATCGCGGCCGAGGGCATGGACCGCCTCCGCAATGGCCGGCGCGATCTCGACCGCGCGGCCGCGATGGCGCTTCCACGACTCCACTGAGGCACAATCGTCGCCGGTAAAGCCCGTGCCGGCGAAGCCCCGCCGGCGTGGACGTCCCTGTTGCGTGAGAAAGTACGCACGCAGCCGATCGACGAACGCCCGAAACGCCGCCTGCGCGGCGCGATCGCCGAACGCGTCGGCCGTGCCACGCCTGCACAGCGCTCGCAGGTCTGCGGCCAGCATCGCAAACGCCGGGCGCTGCACCGGACCTTCGTCAAGAAACCGGTCCAGACCGTCCGGGATGGCGTCAAAGGCGCTCCGTAACCGGCGGGCCGCGTCCTGACAGGCGCGTGAGGCCGTGAGATCCTTCGGGCCCTTCGCCAGATAGCGGCGCAGCAGGTCCGGCGCCACGCCGCGACGATCGACGAGCGCCGCCAGCCCGGTCCGCAACCGTCGCTCGCCGAGCTCGGCGAACACGAGCGCCACGTCCTCGTCTTCGCGGGCCCTGGCCCGGCAGATCCGCAGGGCGCTGTCGAGCGCCTCGTCGATAAGCCGCGGCACCTCGGTGTCGTCGGCCAGGTCGAAACCCGGATCGACGTCGGCTTCGAGGGGAAACTCGCGGAGCAGCGACAGGCAGAAGGCGTCGATCGTCGAGATCTCGATGTCACTCATCCGTTCGTTCAGATTCCGCCAACCCACCTGCTTCAAACGATCGATGACGCGCTGGCGCATCTCGGCGGCGGCCTTTCGCGTGAACGTGATGGCCAGGATGTTGTCCGGATCGACGCCGGCGAGCAGGAGGTTGACGTACCGATCGACGAGCACCTGCGTCTTGCCCGTACCCGCCGAGGCCTCGAGGACGACGTTCTGCGCGGGATCGACGGCGTGGCGACGCGCGTCCACGTCAGACATCACCGACGTAGTCCTTCCGGCACACGGCCGCGTAGCTACATGTTTCGCAGCGGAACACATCGTCTGGTGTCGGCGGAAATTCTCCGCGCGAGATCCCATCGACGGCAGCCACCAGCCGATCCTGAGCAGCGGCGAGCGCCTTCTCACGTTCGCCGGGATCGGCTGCGAGCGGCACAATGCGCTTCGGGCCTTTGAAGGCGAGATAGGCCGCCTCGCCGAGCGTCCACGTGCGGCCCAGATGGCCGTCAAGACGCTGTTCAAGACAGAGGCCGTACACAGGTAGTTGCAGGGCGGCCCCTTTCGGCGGCCATCCGAGCTTGTAGTCGATCAGCCGGAACGTGCCGTCTTCGAGCAGATCGACGCGATCCGCTTTCCCCCGGAGGGCCAGTCGTCGTGGTCCGTGGTCCGTCTGGAACAGGAACCCACCTTCGAGCCGGTACTCGAGCAGCCGGCCGATCACGGCCGTCGGGCGTTCGGCCTCCATCCGCAGCATCGTCTCGCCGAGGCCCGTCGCCGCCGGGCCGCCGAGCAGCCGTGTGCGCTCGAGTGAGGCTTCGGCGTCCGGCAGCGCCGTCAGTTGCTCGTCGACGACCTCGGCAAAGATCCGACGTGCCTCCTCGAGGTTGTCTGGTGTGATCGCCAGGTGCCCTGAGGCCTGCCACCTCTCGAAGAAGACCTGAAACACCTCGTGCACGAACTGACCTCGTGCGCGGGGATCCATCACCTCCTCGTCCTCTGGTTCCTCTTCTAGACGAAGGACGTGCTGAGCGAAGAACTTGAACGGACACCCGAGATACGTCTCGAGCGCGCTGACCGACCACGCCCGAGGCTCGAGCGGGCCGGTCTGACCGTGAAACGCCGGATCATCTCGCGATGCGCGCGCCAACCGCATCGCCAGCCACTCGCGAGCGTCGGGATCGAGCGCTTCGTGATTGATGGTGCTGACCGGATCGACCGCCAGGATCTCCTCGGTGAACACCGAGGAAGTCGGCCGAACGAAATCAGACGACTGCGGCAACTCCGCCCGTGTGACCGAATCCAGGAATGTTGACGGCTCAGTGAGCGCGTCGTCTTCGAGCGTGACGGTTGAGACCGTCACGCGGTGCGACGGCGACGCGAGCAGCTCGACGAACCTCCACTCCGCAGCCGCCCGCCGGTCTTTTTCAGACGGCCACCCGAGCGACGTCAGCAGCGAAGGCGGATAGAAGATGTTGCGTCGCGCGCGCTCGGGCCACTCGCCCTCGATCAACCCGACCACGGCGATCTCGTCGAAGTCGCCGTAGCGAGCCGCCTGATCGTCGACCAGCTGCACGCCGGCCTCGCCCGATTCCGGCAGGAGGGTCTGTTCCTCCAGAAAGCGCCGCACGCTCGCGGTCAGGTCGGCGATGGAGAGCACCGGGTCGTCGTGGGCGGCATGCGCATCGGCCAGCGACTCGATCGACGCCCGGATGGCCGTCCGCGCGAGTATCAGACGGGACTCGTCGATCGGTCTGCCGTACGCATCAATGAACGCCAGCAAGAGCCGCAGGGCGGCCGAGGCAGGGCCCGGCGAAAGGAGCGGTGACAGCCGTTCGGCAGCCGCACACGCGGCGGCCAGCGCCGGACGTGCGAGTTCCCCGGTACGCCAGGTGCTGGCAAGCTCGACCAGCCGATCGCGCCCTCCCAGATAACGGCGCTCGCTCAGGCCGCGATCGAGGGCTGCGACCGCTTCGGCCCCGACGGCCTGGCCATCGTCTTCGAAAACAAAGTGCGGCGATCGAAGAAGGGCCACGATCGACCGACGCGTGAAGCCCGATTCGACGAACTCGAACACCACATCGAGGGCCGCCGCAAACGGTTCTGCGGCCAGCGGGAAGCCGTCGGAGGTCTGATAGGGGATACGCGCACCGCCGAACACGGCGGGAGCCAGATACAGATACGGCAGGGGCCGCTTGTAGACAACCGCGACGCGATCGAGAGAATCGGGCCCGCGTGTTTCCGCCGCCACGTGTCGGGCCAGGGCGATGAGCTCCTCCTCGCGATCGCGATGCGCGAACGCAAGGCGGGTCGAGACGCCGCCGGGAACCGCCAGCATCGGCCGCCGGGCCGCCGCGTCCGACTCGACGGCCGGCATCTCCTCGATCCCCGGCAGCCACTCATGAACGCGCTGGTGGAACCCCGATGCCAGCAACCCGTCGGTCACAACGAGGTCGATGGTTTCGGCGCCGGGCAGCCGCGTCAGGAGGTCGAAATCGGCGAGATAGAGGCCGTTCGGATCGGCGATCCAGTCTCCGACAGAGACGATGACGTCGCGAATCGGATTGGGCGACGGCTCAGCCAGCAGCCGGTCGCGCAGCGCATGCTCGTCACACGCTCCCGAGTCCATCACGCGCCGCTCGTAGCCCCGGAAGGTCTCGGCGAGAAACCGCGTTTGCGCGAGCATCTTTGCCGCACCGCGATCGACTTCCGCGTCGGCGAGCAACGTCTCTTCGAGGAGCTCTTCGAAGCGGCGAACCGTTCGTGATTGGCGGCGCAGTTGGTCGTAAAAGCGAAGGATTTCGGCAACGAGGCCAGGCCTCAGCGCCCTCGGCTCCGACGACGCAGATCTCGCCGCCGCGCGAATCATCACGTCGCGCTCGTAAGCGGTGAAAACGCGGGAAGGGCTCGCGAGCCGCGCGTGCAACCGCTCGTAGAGCTGCTCGCGGGTGACGAGATCCGGCGTGTTGGGCGCGTCGCCCCCTGTCGACATCGTCCGCCGGAGCTGTCTGGCCGCGCCTCGGGTCGGCACGATCACGAGGCGCGAGGCGAGGCGACCAGGGTCGCCGCCGAGCGCGAGGCGAACGACGGTCTGACGAAAGGCGTGCAGATCGGCGACGCGAACGAGCCGCGTCCGACGCGGAGTAATCACCGGAGTTGAGGCGGACGAAGCGCGGCCTGGATATCGTCAGTGGCCCGGACGCCCAGCATCAGCGCGCCGGCGGCGGCAGACGATGCGTCCCGACCTCTTGCCGCGTTCCCCGTCCCCACGGCTTCGACGCTGATTTTGGCTGCCGCACTGGCCATCTGCAGTGCGCTCACGAGCGTCGCATGGGGCGCGGCAAGTTCGTCGGGCGGCCTGACGGTGGAGGCTTGCTCGGCCGCCTCGGTAATGGACCTGCTGAGGCCAATCAGCAATTCCGGAGAAATCGCCGACGATTTGATCGCCTCGAGCAGGGGTCGCAATCGTATGAACCGATCGAGCGGTCCTGCGATTGCCAATCGATAAGTCCTGAGGGCGGGCGCCCGCTCTGCGAATCGAGCGCGGTCTTGGCGGAGACGTCTCGCCGAGTCCAACTCGGCTTCGACCGTTGCGAGAAGCGCCTGCACGATCTCCGGTCGTCGTCGACCGAGCTCTCGATCCAGCTGCCGAATGCGGTCCGGCAGGCGTTCGACACCACCGACATCGGCCCGGCGCGCGCGCCACTTGGCCATCCCCAACATCCAGTTCGCCAGATCCCGATATGAACGATCAATTCGCTCTTCAACCCGGATAGCCGCCGTCGTCTCGTTGCGCGTCCTGGCCACCCACGCGGCGGGTAACGCCGTCGCATCGCGTTCCAGATCCGCCAGTGCCAGTCGGAGCAGCACCGTCCGCTCGGTCGCCGAATCGACCACGCGGGAGGCCATCAGGACCTGTTCGATCGACTCTTTGAGGGTCGGCGGCGGAAGAAAGGGCTCGGCGACCACGAGTGGGCTGGCAAAGGTTGCGAAGGTCAAACTGAACTGTTGAACGCCTGCCGCAACACGAAGGTCTGCGATGGCTTCGTCGAGCAGCGAAACCATGTGCCTGACGTCCTCTTCCCGATAGTTATAGTGGCTGCCGGGCCATGCCGCGAGCTCCTTCCGAGACCTTTCGGCGATCGCCAGACGCCTCGACGCGTCCGTCGTCATCGCGATGTCTCGAAGGGACTGCGACAAGTCGGCCGCGAGCGCTGCGTAGTCGCCTTCGGCCTGCGTTTGCACGTAGCGCGTGGCACGGACGGCTGCCCCGTAGCGGTCGGTGCGGTCCCAGTCCACACGACTGGCGGGAAGATCGACCAGGTGAAGCGGCGGATTCGGTGTCGAGGCCGTCGGCATCGAGAACACGACCCGATCGCCCACACGCGTCGGCTCGCCGTAACTGACGAGCGAGGCCCCGTTCTTCAGAAAGACTCGGAGGAGCGCGATTTCATCTTCGGCGAGCACGCCCGCCGAGCACGCCACCACGCCAAGCATGGTCAACGTTCCCAGCCACGTGCGACTGCGCATGAAGTTTCAAGCGTAGTCGGCGGGCAAAAGACCGTCAAGTTGCGCGGCTGTTGAAAACCTGTTTACACACAGTGGAATTCCTGTTGATGAAGCGACACGAAAATATTGTTTTGCCGCCAGTGCACTCGAAGAATCGACTCGCGAAGAGTTGTGCACGGGCCTTCGTCACCCGTTTCGCTTGATCGGTGTGCGCGAGCGAGTAGAATCCGACCACCCCAGCTTCAATTTTCATCTATTGAATTGTGCCAGTCGTCCATCGGTTCGAAGAATCCATTGCCGGCCGCGCGTACCTCATCGAGGTGGCGGCTGTTTCGAAGGACCGCTGGCGGGCCTGCATCGTCCGCCGGCCCGGTGTGCCCACGGCGCTCATGCCGTTCTACGGGACGACGCCCGACGAGGCTGCCCGCAGCTTGAGCGAGTGGCTGACCCGCGCGCACGAACGGGCCTCGACGGGACACTGACCGCGCGTTGACGGGATAGGTGATAAGACCGCCCGCATCAGTCAGGCTGGCTGCCCTGCAACCTTATGAGCCACAAGCAGCAGGTGCGCACTGCATCCAAGAAGAGCCGGTTCCGATTCAAGCCGGGTCCTTCTACGCCGTAGACTCCTTCGACTCGAAGACCTGCCTGTTCAACCTCGCCGCGCAACTCCTCGGGCCGGTGGAAGTAGGCAGTTGTGAAGTAGTCTTTGTCGGTCGGATTCCGATGCTGTCCGTCGCGGACATCCCGCTCGACGATGCTCATATACTGACGGTCTGCGAAGAGATCGCTGACGAGACCGTCGAGCGCAGACGCCCAACGGGAGATCCCTGCCGCCATCAACACGCCTCCAGGAACAAGAACGCGAGAGGCCTCTGAGAGAGCCCTGTGCCGGTCCGCTGCTTCCACCAAGTGATACAGCGGACCGAGCAGCAATACGAGCGACGCGACGTCATCGGTGAAGGGAAGGGCTCGGGCGTCGCCCACGCGGCAGGACGCAAGGGGATGTGCAGCGACCGCATTACGTCGTAGCGCCTCATTCACCAGACGTGGCACGGCATCGACAAGATGAACAAGGTAACCCCGCTCAGCCAGCCAGAATCCGTAAGCCCCTGCTGCGCCACCAAGACACGTTGTGGCCCGAGAGGCGGTGCGAGCGCAAACAGTTGTCCTTTCTCGCTGCTGATTGAGGCGTGAACGCCGCTCACGTCATATTCACCCACATACGATTGATACACCTCAGGATTGATTGGGGCCACCGTCTTTCACGCGGTTGGTAAGGCGACGCCCCGCCCGCGTGGAACCACGAAGAAAGCGCTTGCCCTATCACCTATGCTTGTAGTAGATCATACCTTTACTACGCAAGTAAGGAGCCAGAGTGGCGTTACCCAAACTGACCAAACTGGAGCTGCAGGTGATGGAAGCGGTCTGGAGTCACGGGGCCTCGACCGTGCGCGAGATTCAGGAACGGTTCCCGGAGAAGAACAGGCCGGCGTATACGACGGTGCAGACGGTGGTCTACCGTCTGGAAACGAAGAAGGCGCTCCGCCGCGTCAAGAAGGTCGGCAATGCCCATCTGTTCGAGGCGCTCGTCTCCCGCACGGTCGCACAGCGGCGATTGATCGATGAGCTGCTGAACCTGTTTGGTGGTCGAACACAGCCCGTCATGGCCCACCTCGTGGAATCCGGCAAACTGACCCTTGAGGACGTCAAAGAAGCGGAACGGACACTCCGCAAGCTTGCCAGAAAGGACACCTCGTCATGACCTCACCACTCGTCTCTTCGGCGTGGTCAGCGATTGAACTCGTCGGCAATCACGTGTGGCAGTCCACGCTGTTCGCCGCGGTGGCGGGACTCCTGACGTTAATGTTCCGAAAGAACCATGCACAGGTGCGTTACGGGCTGTGGCTCGCCGCGTCGGTGAAGTTTCTTATCCCGTTTGCGGCACTGGTGGCCATCGGCAGCCAGGTGGGCTGGCATTCGCCTTCTGCGGTGCCGCAGCCTCAACTTACATTCGTGATGGAGGCGATCAGCCAGCCGTTCTCCCGGCCCGAGTTGTCGGTCCCCGCTCAGGCGTTGCCCGCCGCTGCGTCGTCCCGCGTCGCCACTGTCGCGCCATTTCTGCTCCTGGGGACGTGGCTCTGCGGCTGTGCGGCGATGCTGGTGATCTGGGCGCTCGGGTGGCGGCGCGTAGCGGCAGCCGTTCGAACCGCGTCACGTGTCGAGGCCGGCCGCGAACTGGGCCTGCTTCGGCGTCTGGAGAAGGATCGTGGAATCAAGAGACCCATCGACGTGGTCTCGTCCCATACCTCGCTCGAACCGGGCGTCTTCGGGATCTTCAAGCCGGTCCTGTTATGGCCGCGAACGATCGGCGGGCGTCTGACTGATGCCGAGGTCGAGGCCATTCTCGCACATGAACTCTCGCACGTCAGGCGTTACGACAATCTGAGCGCGGCCCTGCACACGGTGGTGCAGGCGGTCTTCTGGTTCCATCCACTCGTGTGGTGGCTCGGCACGCGGCTCATCGACGAACGCGAGCGCGCCTGCGACGAAGACGTCATTCGATTGGGCAGCGAGCCGCAGGCGTATGCCGAGAGTCTGCTGAAGACCTGCGAGTTCTGCGTCGAGTCGCCGCTGACGTGCGTGGCCGGTGTCTCGGGTTCAGACCTCAAGCAGCGAATCGAGGCGATCATGCGAGGCCAGACGAAAGAAACGCTGAACGTCTGGAGAAGAGTCCTTCTTGCGACAGTCGGCCTCGCGGTGATCGCCGGGCCGATGGTTGTCGGGCTGCTGAGTGCGCCGCGACTGTACGGCCAAACCCAGGCAGTGAATGCAAGTGGTCCCACGTTCGACGTGGCGTCCGTCAAGAAGAACAAGTCAGGCGCCGTCGGTCGTCAGTTCGGGATGCCGGCCGACCGATTTGAGGCTACGAGTGTTCCGTTGCGGGTTCTGATCCAGCTGGCGTACGGCGAGCTAGGCCCTCCACCTGAGATGCTTCCGGAATACCAGATCTCCGGCGGACCCAATTGGATCGACTCCGATCGGTTCGACATCGTGGCTAAGGCGGGGAGCAATCTACCGCCGTATCCGGAGGGCGCCCAGCAGAAGATCTTGATGCTCCGCGCTCTCCTAGCAGAACGATTCAAGCTGGTGGTACACCATGAGACGAGAGAGGGTCCCATCTATGCTCTCGTACTGGCTAGGAGTGATGGAACATTAGGTCCGAAGATTCGCCGGTCGGACGTCGACTGCGTGGCCCTCACCGCCACCCGCCGTGGCAACACTGGCCCCCCACCGCCGCTCCCGGCGGGCCAGCGGCAGCCGTGTTTGATACAAACCGGACCGCCGGGAAACATGATCGTCAGCGGACAGACGCTGTCGGCAGTGGCGCACTTCTTCTCGGAGCTGTTGAACCGTGTGGTGTTAGATCAGACGGGATTGGCGGGCGCCTTTGATCTGGACCTCCAGTTCAACCCCGAAGGGATTGGTCCACTCGTACCACCACCAGGGATCGACCGACCAGTCAGTGACAACAATCCATCGATTTTTACAGCTGTGCAGGAGCAACTCGGGCTCAAATTGGAATCAACTAGAGGTCCAGTTGACGTTCTCGTCATTGATCATGTCGAGCAACCCACAGACAATCAGACCGATCCCGCGGTTCCTTCGACGCGGTCGTCAACACAAGCACAATTGCCCACAGCGCCGGCAAAGGACCATCCCGCATTCGCGGCTGCTTCGGTCAAACCGAACAAGTCGGGTTCACCTGTCTTGGGTATCACTCCTCAACCCGGAGGGCGCTTCATGGCGACGAACATGAGCGTGGGTCAGTTACTCCGCAGTGCTTACGGCATACCGATGTTTCGGCTCGTTGGTGGACCGGACTGGGTCGAGTCGGAGCGCTTCGACGTCGTTGCGACAGCCGGATATAACGCGACCTTCAGCGAAATGCGGTTAATGATGCAGACTTTGCTGGCTGAGCGATTCAAAATGAAGATCCACGCTGAGACCCAAGAGCAGCCTGCGTTTGAGCTAGTGACGGCGAGACGCGATGGAAGACTCGGCGCCAATCTCCGACGAAGTGATGTCGATTGCACCGGCAAGGATTGGCCGAACGCACTTCTCGGTAGTGCACCACCTCAGTGCGGCTTCATTGGGCCGGATCCTGAGATCCCCATTTCGTCGGGTCGCTCGAGATTTGCGGTGCGGGGCACAAGTATGGAGGCTCTCTCGCAATTCCTCCAGGGTGCCGGTGGTCGATATGTCTTCAATCGAACCGGATTGAGCGGCTATTTCGATGGTGAATTCGACTTCACAGCTGAGATGGGTCCGCCAGCTCCTCCGGACAGACCGGATCTCAACAGAGCGAACCTCCCCTCCATCTTCACGGTCGTGCAGGAACAGCTCGGGCTAAAGCTTGACGCCACAAGAGGGCCCGTCGAGGTGCTCGTGATCGACAGCGTGGATCGGCCGACACCGGATTAGGGTACGAACTGCAGATGCTGAGCGGTGATTGTTGCCGCCGTCGACCGACCTCAAACGCGATCGGTCACGAGTGCCAAGGTCGATCGTTGTGGGGAGGGGGGGTGGGATTTTGCAGCGCGCTATCTCCTATCCCGACCGCGCGTTGACCCCAATCGAGCTCGACCACTACAATTCAGATCCGCGTCAGACTACGATTGGGCCAGTAGCGCAGTTGGGAGCGCGCATGAATGGCATTCATGAGGTCGCCGGTTCGATCCCGGCCTGGTCCACCAACCTCCGCTCGCTTGCGCTGCTGTAGGACGAATTTCCATTTCCAAGGCCGGGAGACCGGCATATAATCCGCGCAATCGGCCTCAGTGTCGGACCCTCGGTTATGTGGTTGTTGGCCGGCATGCCGGCCGGGAGGGCGCCGTGACGCCACGCTCGCTCGTCGATTTCCTCAGGCACGCCCGTATCCCGTACACGATGTTTCATCATCGGTCCGCATTCACGGCCCAGGAAGAAGCGCAGGTCTCCCACGTGCCGGGGCGGTCATGGGCCAAGGTCGTCGTGTGCTTCGCCGATCGCCAACCTATCCTGGCCGTGCTGCCGGCCCACCTCAAGATAGACCTAGAAGAGCTGCGCGCATTGGCCGGCACTAGTACTCTGCGGCTGGCTCGCGAGGAGGAGCTTGCCGAGCTCTACCCGGACTGCGAGACCGGAGCGATGCCGCCGTTTGGCAGCCTATACCTGCAGCGCGTCTTTGCGGATCGGAGCCTGGTGGGCGAGCCCGAAATGGTGTTCAACGCCGGCACGCACACCGAGGCCTTCCGGATGCACTGGGGAGATTTCGCGGACGTGGCGCGCCCAGTCGTCGGGGTGTTCGCACACCCTGCTGCGACCGAGTCTGTGCAGACTCGCCGGCCTCTGAAGTCTGCTCAGAGGCCGACGCTGCAGATGATGAAACCGGTCAGACGAGCCGGGCCTCCAGTGTAATTTTTGTATTGAGCAGTCGCGAAATCGGACAGCCCGCCTTCGCACCCTCCGCGGCCTTCTGGAACGCCGCTGGGTTAGCCCCGGCGCTCTTGACAGTCGTCTGCAGGTGGCTCGATGTGATGGTCCAGGCGCCGTTGACGTTGTCGAAGCTCACGGTCGCCGTCGTGTTGATGCTTTCAGGCTTCAACCCTTCATTGGCCATGAACAACGAGAGCGCCATCGAGAAGCAGGCCGCGTGGGCGGCCGCGACGAGTTCTTCAGGGTTCGTGCCCTTCTCGTTTTCGAACCGCTTCTTGAAGTTGTAGGGCACGTTCGAGAGGACGCCACTTTCGGCCGACACAGTGCCCTTCCCATCCTGGAGCCCGCCCGACCACACAGCACTCGCGCTTCGCTTCATACACTCTCGCTTTCTGAGGCCCGGCTGAAGCCGGACACTACATCAGGTTCTGCATTTGGGCGCAATCAGACGTTCACGCGCTAGTTGGCGCGGGGAGGTCTGCAGAGCTGCCCGACAGAGGCACACGCGGCGCACCCGCCTGACCTCCCTCGGGCGGACGGACCTTGGGTTCCGCGGGTTTGTGGGCCGCGGCGGCCTTGGGCATCCGCTCCTTCATCAGGTCTTCTGCGCGCGCGAAGAGATCATCTTTGGAAATCCTGCCAGCGTCCACGTCGGCCAGGATCGAGCGCTGGGCCTTGTATTCCCGGTTCTCGATGCCGGCCTTGCTCTGCAACATCCGCCACGCCTTGCGGCGCTCCACACAGAAGAGCACGAGCTGGCGCGAGATCGACCGGTACTCGACGTCACCGTTGCTCCCCTGGACCTTGATGTACACGCCGAAATCTGGCACGTACGAGCGGTGACCGGCCACGAGATACCGGCGATACACGACGTCCTGCTGCGTGATGCGGACCAGCATGTTCTCGAGCGGGATAAGCGTGGCCGCCACTTCCTTCTTGATCTTCTTCAAGTGGTTGCGGAACCGCGCTTCGGTGTCGCACCAGTGGGCCACGGTGTACCGGTAGGGCTCGTTGGTGCTCTTGAACTTCGCCTCGTACCAGTCCAGGTCGGAGTAAGGATTGCCCTTGATGTCGAGGGCTTCCGGATACGTCTCGCCGAGCCTCGGGTTGAACACGAACTCGGGCGCCCCGCGCGAGTCTCGCACGCGCTGGGCCTGCGTGAGCGCCATGTCGTCGGCCACGCCGTGCTCGGGCTGACAGGTGGTGAAGCACTGCAGGAACGCCGTCCCGCGGTATTCGATGCCGTCGAGGATGGCCTTGTAGAGCTTCGGCGCGTTGGCAATCGACACCTGGGCCACAAACGGCGACCCATGCCCCGCCAGGAACGTCTCGGCGACGGTCTTCTTCTCGACGTTCTTGCCCTGCGTAGCGGCGCCAAACACGTTCATGTCGTTGCCGCCAAGCATCGGCGTCGAGTCGGAGTTCTGGCCACCGGTGTTGGAATACACCTGCGTGTCGAGCATCACCGCTTTGACGTTCGGGCGGTTCTGCAGCATCACCTTCGACATGTTCTGGTACCCGATGTCGCCCATGCCGCCGTCGCCGCCGACGACCCACACTTTCGGCATCTCGATGATTTCCTGATCGGTCATCACCGCGTCGCTGAAGTGCAAGTACTCGTAATACTCGCGCGGGTTGATCACGTCCTTGTCGCGATCCATCAGCGCTGCGGCGAGCCGCTCAGGGACGACCGACCGGCGGCCGTGGTCGACGATGAAGCTCTCGCCAAGGAGCCAGCCCACCGTGATGCCGTCCTGGAAGAGTGAGTTCATCCAGGGATAGGGGTGCGGGTTGTTCGGCGGCGTGGATCCGTACACCGTGTTGCAGCCGGTATGCGCGGCCATGGCCATCACGGACATGCCGTTGGGGAGCCGCCCGTCGATGGCCTGCAGGTTCTTGTGGTTGAACGCCTCCTGCCGCATGACCACTGTCAGCGCGTTGACGAGCTCCATATCGGCAATCGGTCCGTTCGCCTTCTCGTGCGCGGCGATCCGCGCCTTCGTGTCTTTGTCGTCCTCGCCGCCGAGCCCCATCAGCAGATGGGCCACGGCCTGGCGAAGCAGCGTGTACTCCTCGACGTTGCGCGCCTTCAGCTCGGCGAACTTCTGGACGCCGACCTGGTCCAGCCGGTCGGCGGTGGCGCGCAGCCGGTCCGCCTTGGCGTGGAACACCGGGCGCATGTAGGCCTCGGTGACGGCGGCCGCCGCGCGGAGGATGCTCTTTTCGCCGCATCCAGCGCACGCGCCGTCGCCCGACACCAGCGCATCATAGTTGCGGCGCACCATCAGCATGTTGCGCAGTGTGGCGGTCTTTGAATCCTGCGGCCGCGCGTCGTTGTAGAGGCCAAGGTACTTCTGCGCCGTGTCCGGCAGCAGGTCGAGGAAAGCGGTCCCGGTTTCGTGCTCGGCGTTCACCTCCTCGGTCTCCTGCACCATCCGCAGGGCTTGATGCTCGCCGCAGGCCGTGACGCAGGCCGCGCACCCCTTACAGAGATCCGACACGAAGATGGAGAACACGCCGCCGGCGCCGGGCGTCTTCTTTTCCGGCGTCGCGAAGATGGCGTTGGTCTTCTGGTAGGCCATCGGCACCTTGTCGAGGACGTCGAAGAACTGCCGCTTGGCCTCGGGCGAGAATCCGTTGACCTCGTTGGTCACCTTCTGGACGATGTGTTGAAGCGAGGGCGGATCCTTCGCGAGGCCTGCCCGCATCATCTCCCGGGTGCGCTTCTCGATCTCGGGCATCAGATGGAGCATCTTCTGCCGCTCGCTCGCGTCGGTGACGTAGTTGGTCACGGCCGTCCGCAACACGGTATCGAGGTCCTGCGAGCAGTTGGGGAGCGCCGTATCCGGACAGACGGCGATGCACTCCATGCACTGCGTGCAGTTTTCGGCAATGTAGAGCGGCGTCTCGCGCCGGGCGACGTACTTCGACGCCGTGTCGCCGCTGCCGGCCGCCATCACCCCCATGGCCGCATAGGCGTTGGCCGGCTGGTTGTAGCCCAGGCCCGCGCGGAACATGTCGTCGAAGTTCTTGACGCGCGTGACCGGCGTGCGTTCGAGCTGCCCCTCGGGGATCTCGTGCGATCGACACGCCGACCCGCAGCCCTCTCCATCCCCGTTTCCGTTCCCGTGCGCGGCGGCCATCGGCAGGAGCGCCTGGCCGCGCATGGTGGATCGATCGGCCGCGCTGAGCTCGCCGATGGGGATCTCATGCACGCGCTCGAAGCCCTGCGTCATGACCTCCATGTTGGAATTCACGACCGAGTCGCCCAGCCGTCCGAACTTCTTCACGTACTGGTTTTTCACCACCTCCCGGAACTGCTCGGGGGTGATGCGGAATTCCTTGAGCAGCGGCGACACGGCGAAGAACGCGCCGAGGAAGGCATTGCCCTGCATGCGCAGCTGCAGGTCGCCGCGATCGGTTGCCTTGCGCGCGATCTCGAACCCCGGCAGCGTGTAGACGCGGATCTTCTTGTCGATGATCTGCTTGCGAGCCCAGAGCGGCAGCCGCTCCCAGGCGTTCTTGCCCGTCTCGTCGGACTCCCAGATCAGGCAGCCGCCCTCGGCCATCCCGTCGAGCGGGTTGGTGTGGGTGAAGGCCTTCGGGTCGCAGCACAACACGACGGTGACGTG
>JBGPHH010000016.1:0-30357 GCA_041484265.1 Vicinamibacteria bacterium | reverse complement strand
CTGGCCGCGCCCGCAACGGTCGCGCCCGACATGCAGGCCAAGAATCCGAAGATGCCCAAAATCGAAGGCGTCTCCGAGAAGCGCGTCATGACGGACGGCAAGCAGACGATCGAGCTGTATCCCAATGACGGCGACACGCATACCAGTGAGTACCTGCTTATCTACTTGCCCAGGCAGCGCATCCTCGTCGAAGCGGATGCATTCAGTCCGGCTGCGGCCGACGCACCCATCCCGCCCATGCCGCCGCCGAATGCGGTGAAGCTGAATGCGGAGATCGAGCGGCTGAAGCTGAGTGTCGCCACGATCGCCCCGATTCATGGGCGCGGCGCCGTTCCTTTGGCCGAATTGAAGCGTTTCATCAGCGGCAAGGGGTAGACGAGGGGAACGCCGGGCCGTCGAGGTCCGGCGTTCACGCGCGCAGGAGGCCTTTTCCCCACAGATTCAACGTCCGTTCGGCGTGGGGCCATTCCTTGAGTGGACGGTCGTCGACGACTTCCAGCTCCGTCGACATCTCGATCCAGTTGCCATCGGGATCGACGATGAAGATGAATAGGTTGTTGCCGGGCCCGTGTCTGCCCGGGCCCCACATGAGCGGGATCCCCCGGGCGGCAAATCGATCGGCCCAGTCGCGAATGCCGTTCCAGTCTCCCACTTCGTACGCGTGATGATCGATGCCGCGTCTCTGCTGGAAGAAGCAGGCGAGCGTGTGGTGTTGAGGATTGCTGCGCATGAACGAGCTCATGAGGCGGCCGTCGGTATTCACGACGCGGTCCGATACCGCGAATCCAAGGCCGTCCACATAGAAGCGTTCGAGCGCGTGCGTGTTCTCGGTGGCGAGCGTCAGGTGTTGAAGGACACCCTGTGGACTCTGCGCCGTCTCGGCTCCGGCCGTCGTCGCGATCCCGAAGATGATGGCGTTGCCGTCGGGATCGGTGGTGGAGAAGCTGCCGGGGCGGAAGAAGGCGACGTTGGCGTCGAGCGGCTGAAGCCCCTGTCGTTCCGCCCGCGCGCGTAGGCCGTGCAAGAATTGCTCGTCGCGCACGGCGAACCCCGCGCCCTTCAGCTGCTTCGCGGGACCTCTGCCGAACTGCAGAAGCCGCCCCGGCCCGTGCAAGATCCACGTGCCAGCGTCGGCATGCTCGATGGTCATATCGATTACGTCTGCGTAGAACCTGGCAAGTGTGTCTGGCGCAGGACTCGTGACATAAACGTAATGGAGAGACGCGCCCGCCTGGAGAGCTGAACACTCCGATGTCATCTCGTTTTGGCCGGAACCTCGTCCATCGTATCAACATTGAACGGCATCTGTAGTAGCGGCCGGAGCGCCCGCCGCTGCAGAAACTTAACTTGACATGTCCTCCCGGATAGTGACTATTAAGGCGCTAGTCGTCACACACACAAGAGAGGACGCCATGTTGAACAGAGACACACTGACGGGAATCGGATTGTTTGTGGCCGGGGTTGTGTTTGGACTCACCCTGCCGGCGCTGTCAGCACAGCAGCGAGGCGGCGGACGCGGCCCGCAGCCGCCGACACTCGAACAGGTGCCTCAGGAAATCCTCACGCTGCGCCAGCAAGTACCGACCAACTCGACGATCATGATGGATGTGCAGTGGCACTGGACCAACCTCTGGTGGGCCGGCCAGAAGAAGAACTGGCCCCTCGCGCAGTACTACTTTAACGAAGCGCGGAATCACGTTCAGCAGCTCGTTCGGAAGAACCCGACGATTCGCAATCAGGTGGACGGCACCGACGTCGAGCTCCAGGGAATCTTCGACGGCATCGACACCAGCAGCTTCCAGATGGTCCGCGACGCGATCATGAAGAAGGACAGCGCCGATTTCGAGAAGAACTACAAAGTGATGCTCGAAAGCTGCTACTCGTGCCATAAGGCCGTGGGACGTCCCTACATTCGTCCGCAAATCCCGACGGGGGAAGTGCAGGCCATCGTCAATATGGACCCGAACGCGACCTGGCCGCAGTAAGGGTGAACTGACATGCGCCGCCTTCCGATCCTTCTCCTCGTGCTTCTGATCGCCGGGGCGCAGCGTCGAGAGCTGGTCGCGCAAGCCGGACGCGCGCCACGGATAACGCTGCCGCCAAACCAATTGCTTCGCCCAACCGGGGATCGAAACTCGCTCACCATCGCGCCCGACGGCAGCCGCTTCGTGTACGTAGCGAACAATCGCCTCTACGTGAAGCCGGTGGGACAAGGCGAGGCGACCGAGATCGCCGGCACAGCGGGGCGGCAGGGCCTCTCGAATCCGCTCTTCACCCCGGACGGCCAGGCGGTCGTCTTCTGGAGCGCAGAGGATGGCGGGGCGCTCAAGCGGATTCCCGTCAGCGGCGGCACGCCGGCCCAGATCTGCGCGGCTGACAATCCGTACGGGCTTACGTGGGGAACAGGTGGCACGCTGCTCGAGGGCCAGGGAGCGAAGGGCATCCTCAAGGTTCCGGCCGGCGGCGGCACGCCCGAGCCGGTCGTTCGCATGAACGCGGGCGAACTGGCCTTTGGCCCGCAGCTTCTTCCCGGCGGCGACACGATTCTCTACACGCTCATCGACGTCAAGACGGCGAATACCGACGGATGGGACCGCGCGCGCATCGTCGCCCAGCCGATTAGCGGAGGCGAGCGGAAGGTCGTGGTCGATCAGGGGCGCGACGCGCGCTACATGGCGAACGGATATCTGCTCTACGCACTCGACAACCGAGTGCTTGCCGTGAAGTTCGATCCGAAGTCGCGCGCGGTATCAGGTCGCCCGGTCACGATCGTCGACGACGTGCACATGGCCGCGAACGTGGGGACGGCGCACTTCACGGTGTCAGATTCCGGGACGCTGCTCTACTGGCCGGAGAAGTCCGGCGAGACGCAGTTCGGTCTGGTCAGCCTGGAGACCGGCGCCAAGAAGATTCTGGGGCCGGCGGTGAATTTCGCCAACGCGCCGCGTTTGTCACCAGACGGGAAGAAAGTTGCGATGTCAGGGGTCGGCGACGGCAATCTGTGGATCACCGATCTCGACAATCCACTCGGCCTGCACAAGCTGCTGAAGGGTTCGTACTACAACTTCCCCGTGTTCAGCGAGGACGGCACGCGAATCATCCTCGGCACCAATCTGCCGGACGGTGTGGAAACGGTGTGGTCCATACGACCGGATGGCTCGGAACTCGAGCTGCTGGCGCGGCCGGCGCGGGCGCCCGAAAGCTGGAAGCCTGGAACGCAGACGTTCTCGTACATCACCCGCCGGGGGGTGATGGACTACGATCTGTGGACATTCGATCTCGCCACGCAGACGTTCGCCCCGCTGGTGCACATTCCCGTGAGCGCGCAATTGAGCAGCCGCTTCTCGCCGGATGGAAAGTGGGTCGCGTACATGTCGAATGAGACAGGGGACTTCGAGGTGTGGGCCGAGCCCTATCCGGCGACGACCCAGCGCTACAGGGTAAGCCAGCAGGGCGGCCGCGCCCCGCTCTGGTCCCTCGATGGCAGCGAGCTCTATTACGATGCGAACGGGAAGATGTACGCGGTGAAGTTCCTCGGCGGTACGCAGCCGTTCGGACAACAGCGCCAGCTGCCGATTTCGGGCTTCGTCCCCACAGGATTGCGACGCACCTTCGACATGATGCCCGACGGAAAGCAACTCGTCATGCTGTTTCGCGGACCCTCGACGGTCGGGATGGTCGCGAACTGGACGAGGCTGCTCCAAGCGCCCTAGATCCCACGACGCGCGCGCTATGAAAGGACGATCGACATGTGGGGGATGATCGCGAACGGGACAGCGCGCCGGTGTAATCGCGTGGACTTACACCGGCGCCTGCTTCGCCGTTATCGCCGACTCGTAGGCGGCGCTTTGGTTGCCGCTTCTTTGGCCGCCGCGGCCGCTTTGGCCGCCGCCTCCTGGCGCCGCAGCTCCGCGATCCGATCTTGATACTCCGGGTACGTCACGGCCGCGCCGCCCTGCGTGGCCTCGAAGGGAATGTCGTGGTTGATCCCGAACTCGGTCTGCTTCGTGCCGAGCGCCCAGAACGGGACCCAGCCAAGCGGCCTGTCGCCGAGCTCGTCCACCGACTGGAAGACATTGCCAAACTCGAGCTGTCCGCCGGGGTTCCACGTCTCGGTGTAGTTGCGCATGAACGGCTCTTCGTAATAAATCGGATCGGTGACGACGATGTTGACCGTCATGTACAAGCCGTGGCGGATGAAATACTCCCTCATGACGGCGTACGGACTAGTGGCCGCGCCGTTACGGCGCGTCACACCCGACTTGTTGTGCGTCGTGGTGATGACGAACTGGCCGCTGTCGTTCCACTCCGCCGTCGAGTAGCCATCCCACGTGTGCTCCGAGTAATCGGATGGATGGTTGCGTCCGTCGATCCAGATGATGCGATCGGCGCGGCCGAAGCTGCCGGCAAACGCGTACGCCACCTGCACTTGCGTGACGGGATTGAGGATCTTCAGGATTCGCTGCGGACCCCGGTTGTTGCCGATGTAGATGATCGGATGCGCCTGCGTCTGCCGTTCCGGCTGTGACAGAACGGAGGCATCCCACGCCTCGGCCTTCTGGCGCACCGCGGCATTGATCGGCAGGCCGGCGTAGTCGCCGAGTTCCGGCCCCGGCGCGTAGTTGGGCTGATCCTCATGCGTCGTGACCATCCAATCTCCGGAGATGTCGACGCGAACGCCCGCCTGGGGCGGTGCGGCGTTCTGACCGAGCAAAGGAACCCCGACGAGCCCCAGGACAACGACGAGCAGCCACCCGGCCTTCCAACCTATCTTCATGGCAGCCTCCTCTGAAACGACGCGTAAGGATACTCCAACTTCAGGCTTCAGACCTCAGACCTTCTGGGGAACCCGAGGGGGAGTTCCCCTCAGCGACGCGGAGAGGTGGAGCTCCACAGCCAGCCGGGAGGTTCTCCCCCTGGGAACTTGTTCGCGATCTGTTCACGCCGTTCACCGTCATTCATGTCGAAGCGCGTCGATCGGGTTGAGCGAGGCCGCGCGCCTGGCGGGGACAAAGCCGAAGATCACCCCCACGATGGCGGATGACGAGAACGCCAGCAGCATGACGGAGAAGTCGAGCGCGAAGGGCAGCCCGAGGGCGTAGGCGAGGAGCGCCGAGACGCCGATCGCGAAGACGACGCCCACCAGCCCGCCGAATGCGGAGAGGACGACCGCCTCGATCAGAAACTGCAGCAGAACCTCGCGCTCGAGCGCGCCGATGGCCATGCGGATGCCGATCTCCCGCGTCCGTTCCGTCACCGACACGACCATGATGTTCATGATGCCGATGCCGCCCACGACCAGACTCACGGCGGCCACGGCCACGAGGAGCAGCGTCAGCGTAGGCGTCGTGCCCGTCAGCGTCGCCGCGATATCCTGCTGATCCATCACGTTGAAGTCGTTGTCGTCGGTCGGCCCGAGGCGGCGGCGCTGGCGCATGAGGCGCTCGACCTCGCGCTGCGTCCGCGTCGTGGCCGAGGCCTCGCCGACCGACATCTGGATCTGCCGGACGTCCTCGTCGCCGGCAATCCGCCGCTGAAACGCGCGCAGCGGCATCACGACGGTGTCGTCGCGGTCCTGCCCGAAGTTGCTCTTCCCCTTGGGCCGCAGGACGCCGATGACTTCGCAGGACACTCCGCGCAGGCGCACGCGTTGGCCGACCGGATCCTGGGAGGCGAACAGCTCCTTTTGAACCGTCTGACCGATGACGCACACCGCGCGGCCGCCGCGCTCTTCCGCCTCGTTGAAGAAGCGGCCGGTTTCGAGCGCCCAGTTGCCGCTCTCGAAGTACGCATTGGTCGTCCCGGACACATTCGTGGACCAGTTCCGGTTCCCGACGATCGCGCTCATGGACTGCGAGGCCATCGGCGCCACCGAGGCGAGGCCCGGGATGTCCCGCTCGATCGCGTCGGCGTCCTTCAGCCGGAATGGCCGGGCGTTTCCCGAATTGCCGCCGGGCCCCATGCGCTGGCCGGGCATCAACGTCAGGAGGTTGCTGCCGAGGCTCGCGATGTCGGCGGCGACCATCTCGGTGGCGCCGTTACCGAGCGTGACCATGATGATGACCGCCGCCACGCCGATGACGATGCCGAGCGTCGTCAGGGACGAGCGCAGGACGTTTCGCCGCAGCTCTCGAACTGCCAAGAGCATCGCATTGAGCAGCATCGTCACTAGTGAGTCCTGTTTCGCTCGTCGCTCTCGATATGACCGTCTCGAAAGCGGATAGTGCGCCGGCCGTAGGCCGCGATGTCCGGTTCGTGCGTGACCATGACGATCGTCAGCCCGCGGTCCTGATTGAGCCGCACGAGCAGCTCCATGATCTCCTTGCTCCGCGCCGTGTCGAGATTGCCGGTCGGCTCGTCGGCGAACAGGAGCGACGGGCTGGCGACGATGGCGCGCGCGATGGCCACCCGCTGCAGCTGGCCTCCCGACAACTCACCCGGCGTGTGATGTTCGCGTCCCTCAAGGCCGACGGCGACGAGCGCCTCGTGAGCCGCTGCGTGGCGCCGGCGGCGGCTGACGCCGCGGTAGATGAGCGGCAGCTCGACGTTCTCGAGCGCCGACGTGCGATTGAGCAGGTTGAACCCCTGGAACACGAAGCCGAGATAATGCCGCCGCACCAGGGCCCGCTGATTGCGGGTGAGCGCGCCGACATCGACCGAGTTGTAGTGATAGGCGCCCGACGACGGTACGTCCAGGCAGCCCAGGATGTTCATCGCGGTGGACTTGCCCGATCCGCTCGGCCCCATGATCGTGACGAACTCGCCGGCCTCCACCTGCAGATTCACGCCGGCGAGCGCCCGCACTTCCGCCTCGTGGGCGCCGTACACCTTGGTCACCTGTTCAAATTCAAGGAGTGCCATCGCGTCGATCACCGAGCCGGACTGACGGTGTCGACCACCACCGTCGCACCAACGTCCAGCGGGCCGCCGGTGATCTGCGTCAGCCGTCCGTCGGACGGCCCTGTCGCCACTTCAACCGGCGACGGCTGGCCGTCTCGGAGCACCCAGACCTGATGCGCGCCTGCTTCCGAAGCGTCCGGCGCGTAGCGGGCCTGCACCGGCGGGCGCGGCAGCAGTGAGAAGCCGCGGGTGTCGGCCGGGGGCGCCTGAGGCGGCGTGAACCGGAGGGCGGCGTTCGGCACGACCAGCGCGTTCGCGATTCGCGTCACCGTGACCTCGGCGGTCGCCGTCATCCCCGGCTTGAGGGACAGTGCCGCGTTGTCGACAGCCAGGACCGCCTGATAGGTGACGACGCCGTTTGCGGTCTTGGGGGTGTTGCGGACCTCGACCACACGCGAAGCGAAACGCTTGTCCGGGTACGCGTCCACGCGAAACGTCGCGGTCTGGCCGGCCTTCACGTTGCCCACGTCCGCTTCGTCGACGTCGACAATGAGCTTCATGCGGGCGAGATCCTCCGCCAGCGTGAAGAGGGTCGGCGTCTGGAACGACGCGGCGACTGTCTGGCCAGGGTCCACAGCCCGATCGAGCACGATGCCCTTGATCGGCGACCGGACCTCCGCCTTGCGCACGTCGGTGTCGATCGCCGACAGGGTCGCCTCCGCCTGCACCACCTGGGCGGCCGCGCTCGCATCGTCGGCCGCGGCGCGCTTGACGGTCGCCTCCTGTGTGTCCAGATCCTGCTGGGGCGTCAGGTCGCGCATGCGGCGCATGCGCTCCAGCCTGGTCCGGCCTTCCTCAAGCGTGGCTTGGGTCTGCATCCGCTTGGCTCGCACGCTGTCGAGCGCTGCCTGTGCCTGGGCGGCCTGGGCCTTCAGCTTGTCCGTATTGATCGTGGCGAGCAGCTGGCCCACGGTGACCGGCGCGTTGTAGTCGACGTACACCTTGTCGACAACGCCGGAGATTTCGGTTCCGAGGTTGACCTGCGTGAGTGATCCCAGATTTCCCGTCGCGGTGACGGTGATGGTCAACGTCTCGCGCGACACCGGCGCGGTCTGGTACCGGACCAACGGCTCACGCTGCCGGGTTCGCAGCGCGGTGCCGGCGGCCACCGACGCCAGCGCCAGCACCGCGGCGGCCCCGATCCATCGCCTCCACCGCCGCCGGCCGCCTCCCACACCGAGCGTCTTGCGGACGTCCTGCTCCGACGCAGTTTGCATGTTCTTCAGTAGACGATGGTCCCGAACGCGCACGTTCTTAAGATTTGTAAAGTCCCGTTCCCTCACCACAAAATTGTCAAGAATATGAGGTGACCGTGGGAGGAACCTCCGCTGCGGCGGCGACGCTGACGAGCGCGCACATCTTGCTCATCGACGATGATGTCGAGTTGTGCGGGTTAACGACGGAGTACCTCTCCGCCCAGGGGTTCCGCGTCGACTGCGCGCATGACGGACCGTCGGGACTCGCGCGCGTGTACCAGCACGCGTACGACATGGTCGTGCTTGACGTCATGCTGCCGCGCCTCGACGGCTTCGAGGTCCTGCGCCAGTTGCGCCGGCGCTCGACGGTGCCGGTGATTCTGCTGACGGCGCGGGGCGGTCAGGAGGATCGGCTGGCTGGCTTCGACGCCGGAGCCGACGACTATCTGTCCAAGCCGTTCGCCGCCGGCGAGCTGCTGGCCCGCATCCGAGCCGTGCTCCGCCGGGCGCACGGCGGGCGGTTCGCGCCGCCGGCCGGCCTCCGCACCGGCGCCATCCGCCTCGATTCGGCCACGCGGCGGGCATGGCATGGCGATGTTGAACTGGATCTGACGTCGATGGAGTTCGAGCTGCTGGCACTGCTGATGCGGGCCGCGGGCCGGGTCGTCTCGCGCGACGAGATTGCCGCCGTCCTGCATCAGCGCGAAACGTCGCCGTTCGAACGCTCGATCGACGTGCACGTCAGCCATCTCCGGAAGAAGCTCGCGCCGGACGGCGATGAGCTGCTGCGGACGGTGCGTGGCGTCGGCTACCAGCTTTCGGTGCAGGAGTGAGCCGTATGCGATCGTTTTACGCCAGGATCCTGCTCGCGTCGATCGGCACGGTCCTCCTGTCGCTCGCGGCGTTTCTCGTCATCTACTTCCGGATCTCGATGCCTGCGAGGCAGCGACTGATTCATGCCTTCGAGGATGTGCTCACTGACGATGCGGCTGCGCTCTACGCGCGCGAGGGGCCATCGGCCGTCGCCGGCTACCTCGCGCGCGTTGATGCCGCGGCGCCGCCGATGACACGGTATCTCCTCGACAGTGCCGGGCGCGATGTGGTGACTGGCGCCGATCGCTCGGCGCTGCTTGGCCAGGCGCAGGACAGTCAAGGCCGGGACGTCTTCGTGCACCACTCGACGGACGGCCGCTACACGCTCGTGATTCTGGCGGTGCCGCCGGTGAGCGTTCCAGAGTTCGCACCCTATTTCGCGCTGATCCTGGGCGCCGTGGCGTTTGTCTGCTGGCTGCTGGCCATCGGCATCGCATCGCCGGTTCGCGAGATGGTCACGGTGGTCAATCAGTTCGGCCGCGGCCAGCTCAGCGCGCGCGCCAGCATGACGCGGCGAGACGACATCGGCGAGCTGGCGCGGTCGTTCAACCAGATGGCCGATCGCATCGAGACGCTCGTGACCGCCGAGCGGCGGCTGATCTCGGACGTGTCGCACGAGCTGCGGTCGCCCCTGACCCGCCTGAACATGGCGATTGAGTTGTCCCGCACGGCCACCGATCGTGAGGGCGCGGTCGATCGGCTGCAGCGCGAGGCGGATCGTCTGTCGCATCTCGTCGGGACGCTGCTGGAGGTCACGCGCCTCGAAGGCGATCCCGCCTTGGCGCCGGCCGACATGGTCGACGTGCCAGCCGTCGTTCGTACGGTGGCGGCCGCTTGTGAACTCGAAGCGCATTCCCGCGACTGTCACATCGCGGTGGAGGGGGGAGGCGACACGAAGGCCACCGGCAGCGCCGAGTTGCTGCGGCGTGCGTTCGAGAACGTGCTGCGCAATGCGATTCGGTACGCGCCACCCGGCACGGCGATCGAACTACGCTGCGAGCAGAAGGGCGCTGACGTGCTGGTCTCGATCCGCGACTTCGGCCCAGGCGTGCCGGACGAAGCCCTCCCGCACCTGGGCAGTCCGTTTTACCGGGTCGATGCGTCGAGAGACACGTCGACCGGCGGGCTGGGCCTGGGCCTAGCGATCGCACGCCGGGCCGTTCAGCTCCATCATGGCACCTGGTCCGTCGAGAACGCCCATCCGGGACTCCGCGTGGTGATGAATATTCCGGCCGCGTCGCGGACGACGTAGACTGGCGGTCTCAGGAGCGCTGACTGCTGCAAGTCTCGTGCCTTGATTTCGTTACGACGCCGGCCGCGTCGCCCTCGCCGCAATGACGCAAGCCCACAACGGGATTGTGGGTCTCTGTCCCGCAGGCCAGTCGGGCGACAGATTGATGACGCAGTTGGAGATGATCACATCGACCGACTGACCCTTCCGCTGATTCTCACGGGCGAGCGCTAACATCTCATCGGTCATGTCGAGGCCATATACCCTGCCGGTCGGACCCACGCGCTTGGCGGAAAGCATGACTGGCCTGATGATCAGGACGTGAATCGTCGACCCAAAACGTTGCCACGATGTTGCCACGACGGAGGCGGATTCCAGAAGATTCCCGAGGACGCCACCGGACGCGCGATACCAGGAGAAGTGACTGAGGCGTAAGGTCTTCGTGCCAGAAGTCCCACGCCATTACCAAGTTGAAAAATCGCCCGTCTTAGAATTCAAATCCCGCCCCCGCAACCAACTCTTTTTCCCGATAAACATTGATCGAATCACGCGGGCCGAAGGCTCGCGTGTCTACTACGTGTCGTTCAGTTTCAGCGCACGTGAGGTGCGCAGGGGCTCGACAGGAGCAGGAGTCGAACTGCGCTAAGCCCCTTCCCTCAGTATTTACGCCTGCTTCCAGCCGCTCCATGCGGGCACGGTGTTCCGCCACGACGATCGTCGGGCCGGGATGGACATGGAGAGTGTCGAGGCAGATCGCGCCGGCGCGCTTTCGTGTCGGAGACACGAGGTTGTCATGGCTACAACCGCCGCCCGAAGAATGGATCGAGCGTGGCCTGGATCTTCTCCATGTACTCCAGTATTTCCGACTGGCGGTCGGTGTCACGGACATGAGCGAGTGCATACGCGGACAGACTCCCTCCTGTCACGATCTTCACGACGCGATTCCGGGTGCGACCCGGCGTCCAACATCCCGCGTCGCACTCGACACGGTGGTATCTCGCCGGGCCAGTACGCCGACGAGCACCAAGCTCACCACGATCTGCATCAGGATCACCGTCACGAGGAGTATCGGGCGACCGGCCAAGTACTCCTCCGGACCGGGAATGGCGGGTGAAAGGAACGAGAGGTTCGCGAGGTTGCCGAGGCTGATGAGCGCGAAGAGGCCGGGCCCGCCTCGATAGACGTACCAACAGAAGATGCCGTAGAGGAATTCGATGAAGAACGCGGCCAACGGCGCGGCCTCGTAGAGGCCCAATCCCAGTTTCGGCGTCGACCACCCAGGCCAGAGCACGATGTCGTGGGCGTGCGTCGCGAGGTCGAGAATCAGATGCGACACGATGCCAAGGGCGACCGCACGTCCCAGGGCGGCCCTGCCGAATCCCTTTTCGATGATCAGCCACGCGAGGACCGCCACGGACACGGCGATGCCGACCGAGTGCGAATAGGGCATGTACGCCAGGTGGATATCCGCGACGCTGTGAACGGTCGCTTCCGTGGTCGTTCGCTCGATGCCGAGGTAGTTGAGCCCGAGCCAGGCCAGCTCCATGGCCTGGACGGAGACGAGAATTGGCGTCAGAGATACGGACGGGTACCGGCGCTTGATGAGCAATGCGGTTGCGGCGTGGTCGACGGCAAACATACGAGACTTGAGTTGTGCGCGGTTGCGGCAGGGTGAGCGAACGCTAACTACGGGGCCAAAAAAATTACCCGGCAAGCCTAAGAAACAGCGTGACCATCTCGCCCTTCCATCGCACCGCCGGCCCTGGCACCACGCCCACCTGAAGCATGCGGGCTAGTTCGGCGAGCGTTCCCTGCAAGCTGGCGGCTGCGACGTCGGGGCTCACCGCTGACTTTCCCCGGCGGAGTTGAGGCGCCTTGACCATGAGAGACCGAGCGAGTCCAATCATGGTGTGCCGCCGGACGGTCGGGCTCGCCTTCGGCCAGAGCACGCGCGCGCTATCGGAGAGGAACGCGACGACGTCCGGGTGCTCATCAGCGAGCGCGAGCCATTGGCCGATGTATCCCTCCAGCTTGTCATTGAACCCATTCGCAGAGACGACTGCCGCGTTGCACGTCGCCCACATGCGGCGATGACAGGTGTCGAAAAGATGCAATGCCAATTCCTCCTTGGTCGCAAAGTGTTTGTAGAGTGCCGGATTCGTGTAGCCGCTCTCCCGAGCGATATCGCGAATGCTCGTGGCGGCGAATCCACGCTCACTGAACAGCTTCATCGCCGCACGAAGGATCTGTTGCTTGGCCGGAGGGTCGTCGTCAGGAATGTAGAAGGGGGGCGTGGTCTTCATTCTGTCGTGAGGTTAGCATATGCTAACCACGCTGTCAAGAGGTGCGCGACTGCCCTTGTGGTGGGCCTGCTGGGCGACTCTGCAGTTGGCGTGCCCTTGATGGTCGCCGGAAGCGACGGAGCAGGCGGCTGTGCATGAGCGAGCGCCGGCGAGCCAGCGACCAGTGCCGCCACAGCGAGCAGCCGGGCAGTGAGTGTCACGGGCCTGACAGAATTCCTCCTGTTACCGGACGGTGACCGACGGCCACAAGCGCAGGAAACGCTCGCGGCAGGATTCCAGATCGACAAGCGGCTTGACCTGGTTGCGCCCCGCGGCGTCTTCGTGAGCCGCGCGGGCGTTCTTGAGGATCTGCAGGCTCGACCCGTCGGCTGGCGTCGCGTGTTGCCCGTTCAGTGCGTTGGCGAGGCTCGTGCCGCTCGCAAGCCAGGTGGAGTCAAATTGCTCCAAGGCCGCCAACACCACCAGCAGGGAGTCGTGAATCGGCTGCTCCACTTCACCGGCGGGCTGGGCTGTGATGCGACCGGGCAAGAAGCCGCGCAGAAAGGGCGATGTCTGGCTTTGGCGACGTTGTCGCATCGCGATATACCGCACGCGGTTGAGGAAGCGCTTGGCTGCACGCGGGCTGTTGGTCTTGGCGGTCACGAGCGGATGCCAGATGCGGAGCGCGGTCACAAAGGATTGTGAGTCCCGTTCGACGCCCCCGTTGACGACCAGGAGCGCCCCGCGTCCGGCCAGTAGCAGACCCGCGAGCACCAACGCAAAGGGCCACGTCAACATCCAGGCCGACGGGACAGTCATCGAAGCGCTACGAACATCCGGTAACTGGTCGCCACGGTTCGATGCGGAGGCGCTGCCGGCCGGCGGCGTCGATGCCGCGGGCCGGCCGCCGGCCGACGCGTTGTCTGTCGCAGGGCTGGAGCCGGCCGGGGACCGGCCCGATGCCGGCGTGCCCGGAACGGTTCCGGGTGAGGCCTGCGCCGCGCCGTCAGCCGCCCTCGTACCTGAGTTCGTCTGTGCATTGATGTTGAGTTTCACCTGCGAGATCTGCTGGGCGAGCCAGGGCGCGCACTCCGCTCCGATCTGGTACGCGCTGGTGCCGACGAGCGCCGCAAAAATCACCGGAAGCGCGTACTGCGCGGCCGTCGCTGCCAGCCGTCCGCGCCACTCCTGGCCCGCGACGAGCGCCGCCTCCCCGGAGCCGCGATCCGCCCTGGCATTTGCGATCGTATCGTCGACGAACAGCCGGCGCTGCTGCTCTGTGGTTGGGATCGGCACGGGTACTTCGATGTTGATGAGCTTGTCCAGATACTTTCGGGCGTACTGCGCCAGGGCGATGGCCGGCGCCTCATCCGCGGCCGGGAGAACGACCTCCTTGAAGCTGAGCCCTACGCTGCGCTCGACTTGAGCCCGCGCCATGCCGAGAATCACGAAACACTCGCCAGAGCTCACGAGGAAGTTCACCGCCTCCAACACCTCGCGCACGTTCTCGGGCTTGCAGCGATCCAGGTCGTCGATGAAGATCACGAGCTGCCGCGAGCCGAGTGCTTCCGTCACGTCACGAAACTGCACGGCGAACCGCTGACGAAATCCCGTCTGGGCATCGAGGTCCTTGATGCTGCTTCCCGACGAGGCCGTCGTGAGGAGCGCTGCGGGGTTCACCCCGAAGGCCTTGAGCCCTCGCCCGAGCAGCGACAGTCCCGTGAGCGCACCGGTGACGGTCACGAAGTGCGGCAGGGGCAAGTTCTCGAGTGCCAGCGCGATGTTGAGTGTGGTGGTGCCGGTGATGGTTTGGAGGAACGAAAGCAGGCTTTGATTGTAGGGCGGGCCTTCGAGCGTGGCCTCGACCGCATAGATCAGCGCAAAGACGGACGTCAGGAGCGTCATCGCGATCCAGTTGCGCGCCAGCCGCTTTTGCAGGAGCCTCCAGCGGAAAAGCATCCACGAAGGCGCCATGGCCGGCGGTACCGCTTCCAGACGCACAGTCTGAAGCAGTGCCGCCAACAGATGTTCCTCCGTTTGGTGGTGCCAGGCGTTGAACCAGACCGGCCGGTAGCCGTAGCTCTGCAGATCCTTCTTCAGAAGATTCATCAGCGAGCTCTTGCCCGATCCCCACTCGCCGATCACAGCCACGGTCAACGGCGGCATCGTTTTCTCGTGGCGCAGGAACCGTGAGAGCCCAGAAGCAATCTCGCGCAGATTCAAGACGTCAACGTCACCGGGTTCGAGTGGCTTGTCCGATGTGAGGATCTCGGAAACGCCGTCGTCCATGATCGCCGGAGCTTCTTCGACGATCAGCCGCGCGACCAGCCCGAGGAGCAGGCATACCGGCATCGATAGCAGCAGGTACCAGGGGGGCAGCAGCACCCAGTGCGCACCGACGCCGTCGAACTCGGCAGGGTCGACGGCGCTACGCGTCACCGGCTCCCACGACTCGCCGGCGTCCCGGCTGCGGCTGACCGCACCGTTCTGTCGAACCTGCCATTGGTCGGCACCGTCGGTGATCTTGCTTTGCCCGATCCGGCTTTCACCTGTCGGGCTGCGGAACTGCCAGGTCGCCCCGGCATCGACCGTCACATACGCGAAATCCGACGCCGCCGAGACCCAGCCAGCGGCCGCGCTCGTGAACCCGACACCGTGCAGATCTGGAGGCGCGGTCGGCTTCTTTGCAGGTGCAGGTACCGTGGGTGTCGTGTCCGGTGGCGTGGACGGTGTTGGCCGTCCTACGGTGCCGGCCTTGTCCGAAGGCGCCAGCGCGATACCGGTCAGCGGGATCCGGGTCGGACTGTTCAACGCGTCGCTTCTGACGACGAGCGCGCCTGTGCGCTGTCCTCCGGACGGGGGATGAAAGAAAACGCTGAGGGCACACCGTTCTCCGGGGCCCAGCGTCCTCTTGTCACAGTCGGACTTTGCATCGAAGTCCCGCGAATCCGGCTCGATCGAGACCGCCAGCACCGTGACGTTGCTCGCTTTCGCGGAGTTGTACACCTGGACACTCTGGAGCGACGACGCGCCGACCAGCATCTCCCCAAACGTCACGGCGGACGGGCTAGGCATCAACAGGCCGGGATCCAGCGATAGGTCCGCCTTTTGGTCCGCCGGCCTGATTCCCCGAGGCGGACCCTGCTGTTGTTGCGCGGCGTACAGCGTCGCTACGATTTCGGGCGCGTGCAACCGGAGCGCCGGTGCTTCCTGCGCAGCTGCGGCCGCGCCCTTGGGCGCGGCCGTGCTGCCCGGCGCCTGTTGCTGAGACGAAGCTGGCGTGGCGGAGGGGTCGTGCCTGCGAAACTCAGCTCTCGTGACGTCATAGTCGAACTTCGTCCAGTGGCGACCCTCGTCGTCTGAGGAGAAGAGCAGCCCCGCGTTCCCGGCAATCCAGATGCGGGACGGCGTGCCCGACTGCACAGCGACCGCATTGATGGTGCCGGTGATCTCCGGGAGCGCCGCAGCGCGATGGAACTCGAGCGGCACGGCCCACCAGCGCGGACCGTTCGGCGGACTTTCGTAATGCCAGGCACCAGGCAGGTAGGCACCCATCTGCTGCCACACGGTCAGCGAAGAAGCAGCGAACAGCATCGCCGCGAAGACCATCACCCTCGTGCGGCCGAGCGCCGGCAATGGAAGTGTCAACGTGAACCGGCCCGCGCGCAGTTTCAGCCTCGCGTGGGGGCTGGGGCTATTGGACCCGGAGCCGCTGGCGGATTGGCTCTCAGACGACTTGCTGTTGGGCGTCATCACCAGACACCTCCACCCGGTGCAGCCCGGGAAGGACCAAACGAAGCCCGCACGTGACGGGAGGACGATATCTGGTATTAACGCTCTCTCGTGGGAAACCGAACACGGGCCCATCGCATAGCGAGAAGTGTTCGCATGGAGACGTTCGATCGTTGTAGCCACCATCACGGGACTCATCTCGACGAAGTCAGGGACACTGGACGCTACGGCTCTTTGGTACGCAGGTCATTTCATGACGAAGTCGTTTGACGAATCAGGAACTGCCGAGCACCTCGGTCCCATAACGGCCTTTCACTACAAGCACGTGGTGGTGGTGCATGGGATTGGCGATCAGGCGCCGAATGAGACTGTGCTCGGATTCATGAACGAATTCGTGCGCGCGCTTCCGAGGCAAGCCGGCCGGTACTCGGTCGAGCTGTACAACCTGATTGAGACGGTCGATGACGTCAGCCTGACCGGTCCTCGCGCAGCGAGCAAGCCCGCTCGGTCGTTCCAGCCCGCCTATCTGACGTTCACCGACGAGCGAAAGGGCGAGCAGCACGTCATCGGATTTTCCGAGGTCTACTGGCAGCACATTCCGAAGCGATATCTCGACGCGAACGACGGACGTCTCCCCATTCCCATCTTCACGTGGGCCCGATCGATCAACGCGCGGTTATTGCGTCCACAGAAAGCGTTTCGGCTCGCGAGCCAGGCCATCGACAACTTGGAGCGGCTGCTGAAGCTGACAAAGACCCTCGCGTCCATGTACGCGAAGTCCGAGCAGTTCTATCGCATCACGACGCAGTTCTTGGGCGACGTCGAGATGTACACGGAAAGCGACGTCATCCGCACCGAGATCAATAACCGGTTTCTCGATGTAATGGCGCGGGTGCCCCACTTCATCGACGAGCTGCAGGTGAAGATCGCAACCGAGCGCGGGCGCGCGAGTGAATTTCAAAGTCGTGAGATTTACCTCGTGGCGCACAGCGAAGGGACGGTCGTGACCTTCAACAGCATCGTTGAAGCCGTGGGCAAACGGCAGCCATTGGATTGGCTGCCGCTTGTCCGCGGCCTGGTCACGCTGGGCTCGCCTCTCGACAAGCACTACACCATCTGGCAGCACCGGTTTCGGAATCGCACGCTGTCACAACCCGGACGGCTGGCGACAAAGATCGCCTGGTTCAATTACTGGGATCGCAACGATCCCGTGGGCTACGGCCTGCGGGTGCTCTTTCCAGGCGATGCGACCAGCCCTACCGACGCCGAACGTCTGTTCGAGCTGCGCTTCGATCGCGGCTTTGCCCGCTATCTCATCCCCGGACTCGCGCACGTTGGGTACTGGCGTGACTATCGGCTGCTCGAACACGTCATCGACCGAGTGATGGGCCTGGGCACGACCAGAAAGGACACGACGCCAGGCGACCGCTGGTGGGCGCCGTTCCATTGGCCGATGGTGTGGAGCGCGCACGTGTTCGTCCGCGCGCTCATCATTGTTGTGGGGGTGTTCCTCCTGCGAAATCTGTCCGCTCCGTTCCTTGGCGACGCATGGTCGATCAAAGACGAACTGGGGTATCTGAGCGGCCTGGTAGTGCTCGTATTGATTTGGCGTCTGCACACCTGTATCCATCGCGGTCTCCTGCAGATGTGGCGTTACACGATGCGATCGGAGACGGCCGTCACACTGAGCAGCGACTCGGCACGCGTGAGCACAGGGCCAGAGGCCGACACCCATGCCGACCATTCATAGTCAGAACCCCCTACGGCTATAATTCGCGCGTGGCCACCGCTCGGAGAATCTCCGCTGCCGCGCTCGTGATTGCCGTAACCACAATGGTTGCGCTCGCCCGCGAGCAGGGGAGCGGTGCGGCGCCCGCAGCCGCTCAGGCACCAGGTCGGGTAGCCGTTGGTGTCGTCTGCGAAGGCGGCCTGCTGATGCCGATCGCCGTACGCAGCCAAGACGTCTGGAGATCGTTGACCGAAAAGGCCGACGCCGGCGCGCCACTGCCACTGACCCGCGAGGCCACGAGCCTGCCGCGGACGGGATGGACCATCGTCCCGTTCGATGCCAACGTCGCGTCGCGAACCCTGACGCTCTCGGGCTCAGCTCTCCTCGACGACACCTCTGTCTGCACCGACCAGGAAGGATTCCGTACTGACGCGCCAAACAACGCGCGATCTCGGCGGCCGACCGACTTCGTCGGGATCGCCGTCATGGGTAGTGTGACGGTCGAGCGCGTTGAAACCGTTCAACACCTGCCAGATCCGCCAAGCCGTCGCATCGGGAATCTGATTACCCTATTGGTTCAGGCGCTCGAGGCCGACCGCGTTGAGGCGTCGGCGGCCGGTAAGCCGATGCCTACCGCAAATCAACGATCGCGCACTCCTGTTGACCTCGACAATATGTGGCGGTACCGTCACGCGGGCAACGACTGGTACTACTTCGAGGCCGAGAAGGACTACAGCACCGATGACGGCACGGGAAATACGTTGGTGAAAGGCTGGATTGTGGCGGCTGCGTCAGGTTCTAGCGCGTCTCTGGTGAGGGTTCACGTGAGTGTCGGGGATATTGCCGACCCGGTTACCCTCGAGACTCACGCGCTCGGCGTGCTCCGCGTTGACGATCATGTGATCTGGATTCTCGACGAGAAGACTTACGAGAGCCGCAACTTCGAGTTGGTGGAGATCCCGGCATCCCAAAAGTCGCCGGTGTGCATCCTGCACGGGTGTTGACCCTCAGATCGTTCCTGGCGCTCGAAACGCGTGCTGCAGAATCCTGGCGGCGTTGACGCTGTCGAGCAACGTGGCCGCCAGCAGGCACCACGCGGCGGCGGCGACAACCGGTACCGCGTCGAAGGCCAGTCCGCCGGCGAGCGCGGGCACACCAACCAGCCACAGCACGAACACGATCTGCTGTCCACCGCGCCACGCCATGTCATGCGGTGACGGGACCGGTCCCTTGTAGCCCGTGTTGGCGGATGCCCAATACCACGCGAAGAGCGGGAGCAGACGACCCTCCATGCCGACGACCAGCTGCGCAAGAAATCCGACGAGGCCGAACACACCGTACGCCATTGCGATGCGGAGGGTTAACGCAGACGCGGCCGCGATACTCAGCCACACGCCAAGAACGAGAGCGATGGCCAAGGAGGCAAATGAAGCCGCTGCGTGCAGGACGGCCGGGTCTGGCGTGCGCAAGCCGGGTGGCTTCGTCCGGCGGTGTCGCAGCATCCAGAGAACTTGAGACAGAAATGCGCCAAATCCTGCGACGACGATCAGCGCAAACGCCCAGACGAGCGGATGTCGGAGTAGCAGCGTTACGAAGAGTCCTGAGACGCCTATCTGGAGGCACGCCGCGCTGATCCAGAGGCGCGCCCCGCTCGGCATTTCCGCCGGCAGCACCATGGGCAGCAGCCGATACGCGACGCCGACGACCATCATCGACGCCCAGCCTATCGCGGCAAGATGCGCGTGCGCGAAGACATTCGTCATGACGAACCCTGGCAGGAAGTGATAGACCTTGTCGAATCCGATGAGCGTGCCCATCGTTGCGGCGCCGAGTACGTTGAGAAAGGCGAGGACGATGTGCGCGATGACGGCTGCCGGGAGTTGCGAGTCGCGAAGCCGCCAGGTCACGCGTCCGCCCACGACCATGATGCCGGTGCCGACCGTGGCGGCCGACCACGCCATGCCGGGGTACTCTTCGATCCAGAAGTGCGCCACCATGCCGATGATGCCGACCAGGACAAGACCGAAGCCGGTGTAGTCCACCAAATTGGCAGGCAGCCATAACCGCAGCGCGATGGGCCCGACGATGTAGAGGGAGCCAAGGATGGACGCGGTGATCCAGCCGAGCGTCACCAAATGGACGACGGCGAGCATGCGCGAGTGATAGAAAAATCCGGACGCCGCGCGGGGATTGGCAGCGACGGCAGCGAACGCGAGCAGGAGCGCCAGATGAGCCACGCCGAAATACAGCACCGGCAACACTCGAGGCGGCAATTGAGTGCGCGGGCCGGCTTGCATCGGGCTGGTTGTGGCGTGCCAGAACCACTTCCTGAGCACGGACCAGTAGACAGGAGCATTGACCGCCAAAGCAATCGTTCCCAAGAAGATCTGAACTCCGCGGGTCAAGCCAATCGGGTACAGCAGCGGCACGATGTAGTGCTCGATGAAGTCACCTCGATAGGCCGAGGTCCCAGCGTAGTGTCGGAGATAGATTTCGAGTGGCGTCAGGGGGCAGACCCAGCCGCCAAACTCGATGGCGATGCCCCAAACGACCGCGGGCACGTGCAGCCACATCAGCCACCGCCATCGAAGCGCCAGCAGGCCGCCCAGCAACACGAAGACCACGAACGTGACATGGACGACCACCACGAGGTCGGCCATCGCGCGGAAGGAAGTAGCGAGCATGATTGACCGCGACTGAACGTCTCTTTATAAGAGGATGGCACACATGTGGATTGTCGTACTGCTGGGCATGGGCATCGTCGCACTGGCTCACACCGCCCCCGCGCCGTTCATCCTTGATGCCATGGCTGGGGATCGCGCCGTGTGGCACATGCCGCGCGGCGATCCTCCCACTATCTACCTCACCTACGACGATGGACCCAATCCGGCGACGACGCCAGATTTGCTGGACGTGCTGGCGCGTCAAGGGGCGCATGCGACGTTCTTCCTGATTGACGCCCACGTCACTGAGGAAACCGCGCCACTCATTCAGCGGATGTTCGCGGAGGGCCACGCGGTCGCATTGCACTCGGCGAGCCGCCGCTACATGCTGCTATCTCCGCCTGAACTGGCGCGGACGCTCACAGGTGCGGCCGACCGCATCGAGCGCCTGGCGGGCACGCGGCCGTGCCGCGCGTTTCGGCCGCACGCCGGATGGCGCGGTGGTCAGATGTACGAGGGCCTCCAACAGATCGACTACCAGTTGGTCGGCTGGGGCTGGATGCTGTGGGACTGGAACTGGTTTCGCGCCCGCACCGCGGACAGCATCGTCAAACGGCTCGCCGACCGTGTCTCGGCCGGCGACATCGTTGTCATGCACGATGGCGACGAGTCGGCGCCCCGCAAGGATCAACGCCAGACCGTGGACGCAACGGCGCGGCTCATCCCCGCGCTGCGCGCGCGGGGCTTCGCCTTCGGCACTGTGTGTCGGAGCGGCCCCTAGCCCACCATACTGGAGCCGAGTCGTGTGGCGTTGGTCTAGTGCCCGGGCTTCGGCTTAGAAGTCTTCTTCGTCACGCGCAGCTTGTGCTCGATCCCATTGTCGCCCTTGATGTAGATCGTGTTCTTGTCGAGCGCGAACGTCACGGCCTCGCCAACTTCTGCGTCGACCGACCGCCGGCCGACGGGTACGACGTCCTGAATCTCGATTCGAAGACTGTCTGTTTCGATCACAAAGACGCGCACGTCGGCCATGGCCCGCATGGTGGGTGCGCTGCCCGGCTGGCCGAAGGGGCTCGATCCCGGGCCAAAGTCGAACATCTGACGCTTGATGCTGACATCGGTCCATTGGCCGGTCTGCCAAGGCCTCTCAGCCGCTCCGACGCGAGAGACAACCGCGAGGCTGCAGAAGATCGCGCAAGAGACCGTGAGGGCGGCAATCGGCGCACGCACAGAGCGCTAGTCTACCGTGGAGCGCGCTGGTCTTCTTGGGTATAGTTTGCAGGGACTAGGGACTAGGGGCTAGGGATTAGCGGAGGGTTCGTATGCGTTCAGTGCGATTCCGCACCGTGATCGTTTCTGCCGCTCTCATCTCTGCTTTGGCGATGCAGGCGCCCTCGCACGTGCAGGCCCAGGCCGGCGGGCCTCAACGTGATGTCCTTCCGTTTCGAGCGACGGAGCGCACCCTTCCCAACGGTCTGAAGGTCATCGTCATTCCGACGGGCTTCCCGAACCTCGTCAGCATCGACATCCCGGTTCAGGCAGGATCGCGCAACGAGATGGAGCCGGGGAAGTCGGGTTTCGCGCACTTCTTCGAGCACCTGATGTTCCGCGGGACGCCTGACACACCACCGGAGAAGTACCGGGAGATCATGGGCAAGGCGGGCGCACGCGACAATGCGAGCACGGGCGATGACCGGACGCACTACTACTCAACGTTCGCTAAAGAGCATCTCGAACGGATCGTCGCCGTGTACGCGGACATGTTCCAGCACCTCTCCTATTCGGAGGCCGACTTCAAGACCGAAGCACGCGCGATTCTCGGCGAGTACAACAAGAACAGCGCGGACCCGCTCCAGAAGCTCTTCGAAGTACAGCGCGACCGCTTCTATCAGGCCCACACCTACAAGCACACGACGATGGGCTTTATCGCGGACATCGAGAACATGCCGAACGAGTACGAGTACTCGAAGCAGTTCTTCGCGCGCTGGTATCGGCCGCAATACACGACCGTCATCGTGGCCGGCGACGTGACGCCCGAGCAGGTGCTGCCGCTCGTTGAGAAATATTTCGGCCCGTGGAACTCAGGGGCGCCCTATGAGGCCAGCATTCCGAAGGAACCGGCGCCCAAGGGTCCTCTGTATGTGCATGTGCCCTGGACGAGCGACACCCTCGCGTGGGTGACGGTCGGATTTCCGGGGCCGGCGTTCGTCGAATCGAGCAAGGACACGGCCGCCGTGGAGATCCTGAGCGCGCTGTACTTCGGTCCGACGTCCGAGCTGTACAAGAAGCTTGTCGTCAACGAGCAGAAAGTCGACCTGCTCGAGACGGATGTGCCGACCAACGTCGATCCGTCGCTGTTCACCGTTCTGGCCCGAGTGAAGAACCCGACCGATTCGGTGTACGTGCGCAACGAGATACTTGCCACTGTCGCAGCCGCGCGAGCGTCGCTCGTGCCCGCGACTCACCTGGCGGACGCCAAGTCGTTCAATCGATACTCGTTCGCACGCACGCTCGACAGCACGGAACGCATCGCATCCGTGGTGTCGAGCTACGCCTCGTATCAGCGTTCGTACGCCACCGTCAACAACTTCTATCGGACCCTCGACTCGCTGACGCCGGCCGACCTTCGATCCACGGCGAGGACGTACTTCACCGATGCCGGTCTGATCGTCACGACGCTGTCGAAAGATCCGCTGCCGGCGGCGATCTCCAGCGCGCCATCGCTCGACTCGGTCAAGCCGGCGGCGGCATTCTCGCCAGGCGGGGCAGCGCCGGGCGCTCCACCGCCTCGGGCCGCTTCGTCCACGTCATCGGCGCCGGCATCCGACCTGCGCGTCATCCTTCAGAAATCGGTGCTGCCGCAACTCGACGTCAAGCTGCTCTTTACGGTCGGCTCCGCTCACGATCCGGTAGGGAAGGAGGGATTGGCCGCGCTCACGGCCGCCATGATCGCCAAAGCCGGTTCGCGCGCGTTGACCATCGATCAGATCGACGCGGTGCTCTATCCGATGGCCGGATTGTTTGTCGGGCGCGCCGACAAGGAGATGACCACCTTCACGGCCGGTATCCACCGCGATCACTGGTCGAGATTCCTTGGCACGGTGCTGCCTCAACTTCTCGAACCAGGATATCGAGAGGATGATTTCCGGCGGCTGAAGGCCGCGCAGCAGAACGCGCTCGTGCAGGATCTGCGCTCGAGCAACGAAGAAGAGCTCGGGAAGGAGCGGCTGCAAACCAACATCTTTCGAGGCACTCCGTACGGACACGTGGCACTTGGCACCGTCGCCGGGCTCAACGCCATCACACTCGATGATGTGAAACAGTTCGCGCGGACGATGTACACGAGAGCGAATCTGACGCTGGGCCTGAGTGGTGATGCGCCTGAAGAGATGGTGCGGGCCCTGCAGACGGGCCTCGCGGCGCTGCCGGCTGGTCCGCCGGCTCCGCGTGTGGCGGTCGAAGGTGTTCGTCCCTCGGGCATCGAGATCGAGATTCTGGAGAAAGACACGCGAGCGACCGCAATGTCGTTCGGGTTCCCGATTGACGTGACCCGTGCGCACCCGGACTTCGTGCCGCTCTCAGTGGCCCGCGCGTGGCTCGGGGAACACCGCATCTCGTCCGGGCAGTTGTACCAGCGCATCCGAGAAGTGCGCGGCATCAACTACGGAGACTACGCGTACATCGAGGCGTTTCCGCGAGGGATGTTCCAGTTTTTCCCGGACCCCAACGTGGCGCGCCAGCGGCAGATCTTCGAGATCTGGATTCGCCCGGTGGTGCCGGCCCAGGCGCATATGACGCTGAGAATCGCAATCTACGAGCTGGACAAGCTCGTTCGTGACGGCCTGGCGAAGGCCGACTTCGAGGCGACCCGCGACTACTTGATGAACAACGTCTACGTGATGACGGCGCGGCAGGACCAGCAGCTCGGCTACGCGATGGACTCGACGTGGTACAAGACCGGTGAGTTTACGAGTTTCATGCGTCAGGCCTTGCAGAACCTCACCGTGGAGCAAGTCAACCAGGCTATTAGAAGGCACCTCAACGCCCGCAATCTGTCGATCGTGTTCGTGACAAAGGACGCGGCAGGCCTGAAGCAGGCGCTTGTCGCCGACGCGCTCTCGCCGATTCGCTACGACGGCCAAAAGCCGCAGGCGTTGTTGGCTGAGGATCAGTTGATCGGCGCGCTCAAGCTGAACATCCCGGCCGAGAACGTGAAGGTAACGCCTATTGCCGACGTGTTTGCGCGGTAGGCTGCCGGGCCGTCCTTATTTCTTCGGGGACGGGACGTCCTTGATGATAAAGACTTTTTCGCCTGGTCTGATGAGCCCAAGATCGCGGCGCGCGATCTCTTCGATGGCGGCCGGATCTTCGCGAAGGCGACGCGCCTCTTCGCGTAGACGCGCATTGTCGGCGCGCTGGCGGGCGGTGGCCGCGGCGGCCTGATCGTATTCGCGGCGTGCCCGGATCATGGCCAGCAACCCCCGCTCACCGACCAGACCATCGACGACGATCACGAGAGCGACGAAGAGGAGCAGCACCTGAACGAGCCGGCGGCTCCGCCCCGGTTGCTTCGGTCTTGGTGTGGGCCGCTTCGGTGACACAGCGATGAACACGGTACAACAGATCGCGGCCAAGTACAAGAGGCCGGCGGCTAGTGACTGGTGGCTCGTGACTGCCGACTGGTGACTGGTGACTGCCGACTGCCGACTGCCGACTGGTGACTGGTGACTGACATCGTCCTCATCCTGACTACCGTGCCCGACGACGAACGCGCCGAGTCCCTGGCGCAAACGTTGGTTGAGGAACGCCTGGCCGCGTGCGTCAACCTGCACGCCCCGATGACGTCGGTGTACCGATGGAAGGGCACCATCGAGTCCAACCGCGAGCGCCAAGTGGTCATCAAGACGACGCGCGAGCGCGTGCTGGCTATCGAAGCGCGGGTGCGGGAGCTCCACGGCTACGAGCTGCCCGAGTTCCTCGTCCTCGAGGTTGACGAGGGAGGCGCGGCCTATCTTGCCTGGGTTCGCGAGCAGACACGGTCCGGCTGAAGCCGGACACTACGACTCACACGAGAACCAAGGCCCACGGAAATCACGATTGCGCTCTGAATGTACGTAGTATCTGGCGTTAGCCGGACCGTGGCGACGACCGTCGTCTGCGGGCGACGTACTCGACGAGGATCGGCAGAATCGATACGAACACGATGCCGAGCGTTGCCAGCGAGAAGTTGTCGCGCACGATGGGCACGTTGCCGAATACCCAACCCGCGCCGATGCACAGACACACCCACGCGGTCGCGCCGACCAGGTTATAGAAGCCAAAGGCGGGCGACGGCATGGCCGCCGCGCCGGCTACAAACGGCACGAACGTGCGCACGATGGGCACGAAGCGGCCCAGGATGACGGCTTTGCCGCCGTACTGCTCGAAGAACGCGTGCGCCCTATCGAGATGCTCCCGATTGAGAAGCCGATGGGAGATCCCGGCGCGATCGGTCGCGCTGAACACGCGCGGGCCGACGAGCCGCCCGACCGTGTAGTTGACGGCGTTGCCGGTAAAGGCGGCAAGCGCCAGCAGCCCAACCGCCGCAGGCGTGCTGAGCGCGCCCGTGGCGCAGAGAGCCCCCGTGGCAAAGAGCAGAGAATCGCCGGGCAGAAACGGGGTGACGACGAAGCCCGTTTCCGCAAACACGATGCCGAACAGGATCCCGTAGACCCACGAGCCGTAATCACGGACCAGCTCGAGCAGGTATCGATCGCTGTGGAGGAGGATGTCGAGCACCGGCTCAAACGAGGTGAAGCGCCTGCTCAAGGTCCTCGGTGAGGTCCTCGATGTCCTCGATCCCGACGGAAATGCGCACCAAGCCGTCGGTAATCCCCAGGGCCTTGCGGCGTTCCGACGGCACCGACGCATGCGTCATCGTCGCCGGGTGAGAGATGAGCGTTTCGACGCCCCCCAGGCTTTCGGCGAGCGCACACAGGCGCACCGCGTTGAGCAGTCGGCGGGCGGCGTCGAGCGATCCGAGATCGAAGGCGATCATGCCGCCGAAGCCGCGCATCTGCCGCGTGGCCAGGTTGTGCTGCGGGTGAGACGGCAATCCTGGATAGTACACGTGCCGGACCTTGGCATGCGCCGCCAGGTACTTGGCGAGCGCCAGGCCGTTCGCATTGTGCCGCTCCATTCTGATCGGCAGCGTCTTGGTGCCACGCAGGACGAGCCACGCATCAAACGGCCCGAGGATCGCCCCTCCGGAGTTCTGGACGAAGGCCAGCCATTCGAGGTCGTCCGCGCGGGTTGCGACAACAACCCCGCCGACGCTGTCGCTGTGGCCGTTGAGGTACTTCGTCGTGCTGTGGACGACCAGGTCGGCGCCAGACGCGATCGGCTGCTGCACGTACGGGCTGGCAAACGTGTTGTCGACGACGAGGCGGAGATTGTGGCGATGGGCGACCGTGGCGGCTTCGCGCAGATCGGTCAGACGCATCATCGGGTTGGTTGGGGTCTCGACAAAGAGCATCCGCGTGGACGGCCCGATCGCGCGCTCGACGTTCTCCATGTTCGCCGTGTCGACGCAGGAGAACGAGAGATCGTACCGCGTCAGCACCTTGTCGAAGTACCGGTAGGTGCCGCCGTAGACGTCGTCCGAGAGGACGACGTGATCGCCCGCCTTGAGGAGCGTCGCGACGGCGCCGATGGCCGCCATACCCGAGGCGAATGCGAACGCGGCCGGACCGCCCTCGATGGCCGCAATGTTGCGCTCGAGCGCCATCCGTGTCGGATTCTGCGTGCGGGCGTATTCGTAGCCTTTGTGCTTGCCGAGCTCCTCCTGCACGTACGTGGAGGTCTGATAGATCGGCGTGATGATGGCGCCCGTTGAGGGATCAGGTTCCTGACCGGCGTGGAGGCAGACGGTACTGAACCGGGCGTGCCGTGGAAGCTTCACGAGCCCGCTACGATACTCTGTTAATATCGCGAAGTCCACGCCGATGGCCGCACCACGCCCCCGGTCGCAAGCCGCGGCCTTCCTGCACACGCTCCTCGGCACGTGGCCAGCCCGCGCGATTGTCGTCGGCCTCGGGCTGAAGGCGCTTGTCTCTCTCGCTCGGTTCGCCACGAGCGTGCCGTCCAATCCGGATTTCGCCAGCGCGCGTGACGTCCTGAGCCTTTCGGGACTGGTGGCGACGGTTGACACCGTGGCCGGCATCGCCATCGCGGTCGGCGCGGTCTATCTGTTCGTTCGGTTCTTCTTGATTGCCAGGCGCCGGCTGCTCTGGCGCGTGCGGCGCAAGCTGATCCTGTCGTACGTCCTCATCGGCGTCGTGCCGGCGCTCCTCATCGTTGCATTTTTCGCGCTGTCCGGCTTGCTGCTGTTCTTCAACGTCAGCTCATATCTCGTGCAGGTCGAGCTCACGGCACTCGGCGACCGCGCGCGACTGCTGGCGACCAGCGCCGCACTTGAGGTCCAAGGCCGGGTCGGGGGAGACGTCACGGCCGTGTTGGATCGGAAACTGAAGACGGTCGCGCCCGAGTTGTCAGGCGCGTCGATGGCCGTCGTGCCGATCGATCGACCGTGCGCCGTCACGGGTGCTTCCTCGACCGGGCCGACCGCCACGTCGTCGACATTGTCTGCCAGAGCTGGGCCGTGGACCCACGTCGTGCCTCCTGCCGGCGTGCCGCGCTGGATCGGCTGCGACGGTGTGAGTGCGGTGTTTGCGTATTCCGCAGGCAGCGACACACACGTATGGGTGAGGGCCGTGGCGTTTCCGGATTCACTGACGCCCGGCCTTGGTGTCATCGTCGACGTACCGGTCGAGAGCGACGCGATCGAGCAGCTGCGGCGTCAGACGGGCGTGACGCTCAGACGTGTGAGCCCGGTCGATCCAGCCGCGAACGGCGCGCCGCCGCTCGCGGATGGTCCGGTCGTGACGGCGAACGGGCAATTCCGGTGGGTGACGTTTCTCGACTATCGCGACTGGGACACCGGCGAGATTCGACGGCTGCTCGTGTCGACCCAAGTCAGCCTGCCAGGTACCTACGCCCGAATCGTGTCGGCGCAAGGGCTGGTCGGCGGCCGCAGCATCGGGCAGGTCCTGCTGCTGGTGCTGCTGGTGATTGTAGGCGGTCTGTTTCTCATCATCGAAGTGGTCGCGCTCGTCGTGGGGCTCGCGCTCGCGAAATCGATCACGGGATCGGTGCACGAGTTGTTTGTCGGCACCGAGCGGGTGCGGCAGGGCGACTTCAAGCACAAGATCGCCGTGACGGCCGAAGACCAGCTCGGCGAGCTGGCCACGTCGTTCAACTCGATGACCACGAGCATCGAGGACCTGCTGCGGCAGGCGGCGGAGAAGAAGCGTCTGGAAGAGGAGCTGCGCATCGCGCACGAAATCCAGATGTCGCTCTTGCCGCAGGGGCCGCTCGTGATGCCCGGCCTGTCGGTCAACGCTCTCTGCGTGCCTGCGCGCGAGGTCGGCGGCGATTACTATGATTTCTTTCCGCTCGACGACGACCGCGTCGGTATGCTCGTCGCCGACGTGTCGGGCAAGGGCACCTCGGCGGCGTTGTACATGGCGGAACTCAAGGGCCTGATGCTGTCGCTCAGCCAGATCCACACGTCACCGCGCGAGCTGCTCATCAGTGCAAACCGGATCATTTCGGCGCACCTCGACGCGCGCAGCTTCATCACGATGACTTACGCCATCGTCGATCGGCGTAAGGGGATCATGACCTACGCACGCGCTGGTCACACGCCGCTCATTCATGTGCCCGGACCGGGCGCGTTGTCGCGGACCGCGCGCATCCTGGCGCCAGACGGCCTGGTGCTGGGGCTGAAGATCGACGACGCCGGCCCGATGTTCGATCGGCTGCTCGAAGAGGAAACGATTTCACTCAGGGAAGGCGATCTCTACGTGTTTTTCACCGATGGCATCAGCGAGGCCATGAATGTCGCGGACGACTGTTTCGGGGAGACGCGGCTCGGCCGGCTGGTCGAGACGCACGCGGACCTTCCGCCTGACCAGCTGCGCGAGCGGGTGCTGCGCGAGGTTGAGGCATTTGTGGGGGACGCGCCGCAGCACGATGATATGACGATGATTCTCTTGAGGGTCGACCATCTGCCCGTGACGACAACCGTCGGCGCAGCAGCCGCAGAGCTCGCCCTTCGACAGGCTCCTGGCAAGCAGGCGATGATCTCGTGACCGAGCTCGTCGTCATCTTTCGTACGCGGTCCGACGTGGAGGCGAGCGTCGTGCGCGGTCTGCTCGAGGCGCACGGCGTGCCGTCTGTCGTCGCCAGCCAGTCGCCACCGTCGGTGTTCCCCATGGCGGTCAACACGCTCGGGGAGATCCAGATTTCGGTCCATTCGAGCGACGCCGACCTGGCGCGCCGGATGATTGACGACCATCGGACGGAACTGGCTGGCAGCCAGGTGGTGCGGCTGCGCGACGAGTTCGAATCGCTGCACCGGGCGATCGGCTATCGGCTTCGAGACCGGGGTCGGCACGAGCACGCGATGACGCACACCTCGAGGGCGAACGAAGATGTGAGCGGCGGCGTCGCCGACAACGAGTCGCTCGAGTTTCTCGGCGACGCCGTGCTGGGATTCGTCATCGCCGATCTGCTGTTCGCCGAATTTCCGGAGTTCGACGAAGGCTACAAGTCGAAAACCAAGGCGGCGCTCGTCTCGACGACGACCCTGGCCCGGCTGGCCGAGCGGCTGCACCTTGGCGATCATCTCTTGCTCGGCCGCGGCGAGGAG
>JBGPHH010000015.1:0-30753 GCA_041484265.1 Vicinamibacteria bacterium | reverse complement strand
TCGCCCGCTGCTGATTGTCCTCGAACGCTCAAAGGGACAACGGGAAACGGCGTTTTCTTCCCGCCAGGCCTTCTCTCTACCTCGATTGGGGTATTGCTTCCCAGCCTTCTGCCGGGGTGTGATACCGCGACAACGCGCTCTGCATTCAAGGAGGTTTTCATGCGCCGTTTGTGTACGGTGACCATCGCGCTGGTGTTCTGTGCGTCAGCATCCGTTTCCCTACAACAGCCGCAGCCTGTTGGGCCGCAAGGCCAGCCAGCCCCCACCGGTCGAGGGCAGGCAGGACAAGGCGGGGGAGCCGGGCCCATTGGCGGGCCTGGACGTGGGCCTCAGGCAGCGAACAGAACGTCCGTGCTCGTGCTCGGGGCCGGCAGCCCGGGCATCAATGCCGAGCGTTCAGGCACCTGCCTCGGCGTCATCGTCAACGGAACGGTGTACCTGTTCGATGCTGGCGCCGGCGTGGAACGCCGCATGTTTGAAGCGCGCGCCCGAGCGAACATTAATAACCTCATCCAGACGATCGGGCCGGTGTTCATCACCCACATGCACTCGGATCACACGTTGGGTCTTCCTGCGATGCTCTATTACGTCAGGCCCCAGGGGCAGCCGTTCAAAGTGTACGGTCCACCCGGAATCAAGAACATGATGACCCACATCCTCGCCGCGTGGCAGGAGGACCGTGACATGCGCGTCAACGGTCTCGAGCGCGCCAATCCCGTGCGCTGGGAAACCGACGTGCACGAAGTCACGTCAGGCGTCGTGTTCAAGGACGACAACGTGACGGTGAAGGCGTTCGAAGTGCCGCACGGAAGCTGGGAGCACGCGCTCGGCTATCGGATCGACTCGGCGAATCGTTCGATCGTGATCTCGGGCGACACACATCCGAGCGACGCGATTGTGGACGCCTGCAACGGCTGCGACGTGCTGTTCCATGAGGTCGTGTGGGAAGATCCGGACGGTCAGCCCCGCAGTGCATACATGAAGGAGTTCCACACCAGTCCCGCGGAGATCGGCGACATTGCGACTCGCGCCAAGGCAAAGATGGTCGTGCTGTACCACCAGGTGGGCGCGCAGCCCGCAGCGGAGTACATTCGCGTGGTGGCAAGCAAGTACAAGGGCCCGGTGGCGTTCGCGCGCGACCTCGAGCTGTACTGAGTGGCACGGCCTCGATTGCCCCATCACCGCACACACTTCGGCTGAACTGACGATCCGTTTGGTGGTGGAGTCCACCTAACCGCTGTCTCATGCCAGAGATAGCCAATGACTCCTCCGGGCATGTGCCGTGGAGTCGCCTTTTCAGCACGGTCCCGACAGCTCACGTTCGTTCACCGCGGGTACACATGTTTCGACGTGCAGTGCCCCAATGACGACGAAGCACCTGGCTTCTTCGTGAGCCTACGACGCTGTGGTTCTTCGAACGCAATGACGAATCGCTCCAGCTCGAAACTCGCTACGACAACGAGACATCTGAATGCGTGGTGATCATCCGGTACTCCGATGGGCGCGAGGACAAAGCGCGATCATTGGTTTCGCGGTTCTAAGACGCCGTCAGGGGTTGCGGCGGAACCTTGAACTCCTCTCCCAGGAAGGCCGTTCTTGTCGTCAAGAGCAGAGCGACCGCGCTCGAACTCTGCGGCCTCGGCACGCGCTCTTGTGTCGGTTTCAGTCGAAGGTTCCTGAGTCACAACCGGCGAACGGATCTCAGGGGGAACAGCATGAGCGATAACAGGGGTTGGTACGGCGGTGCCGCAAGAAAAGCAGAAGTTCGCGTTCTCAGGATTCTTCTTGCCGCAGTGGGTGCAGAACATTCAATGGGGATTGACGAGTTCTTACTCACGTATGCGCTCGGTGTTGCTCAAAACGGATACCCAGAGTCCGCTTGAGGCTACGGCATTCGACCTTCAAGCTCGATTCGAAAAGGACGACCCATTCTTGGTACGGATTCGGTACATACGCTCGACGGGTAGGACAGCGATAATTCCATCTCCCGGCCTGCCGGTCCGCGCGGTCTCCATGATCGTGTGAACGATCTCCTCAACCCGATCAGCATCGGCAAACACTTCTATCTGAATGTGAGGATCCCCAGGATTTGCAAGATCAGGTTCGCCATGACCTTTCACTTGAGTGATGGTCATGTGTACCCCAAGCTGGTCCAGCTCGCGTTGAACGGCGGGCTGTGACGTTGTGCGGATGATGGCTGTAATTTTACGGTATCCCATCCGTGCTCCACAGGTCGTCGTGCGGGAGACTATGATATCAGCCGCCTGGCGCGGCGGTTCGAGCGGGCGAACTCCTTCGCCCGTCGTACCGACAGCCAGAGTATATCGTCTTCGGCGGGTCCGCGTTGACACGGATCTGGGTCGGCAGTAGCATCGGAACACGTTCGGCGGCGGAGTTCGCCCACGTGCCGCGCTGCGTGACCAATGACTCCTGTCGGGGATACCTGGCAGGAGTTTCGTTTTTTTCGAGCCAAGTCCGAAGAGCGAGGCACATGTAAGTGATGAGAGCCCTGATCCTCTCCGACATCCATGCCAATATCGACGCACTCTTGGCAATCGACGCGGAGGTACTTCAGGGGCAGGATCACTTCGACCAGATGATCAGTTCACGCGTCAGATCGACGCGACGACCGTTGTAAATCCCGGGAGCGTCCGGTTGCCCAAAGATGGCGATCCGCGAGCGGCGGTTGCGGTTTTCGAGGAAGGGCGGGTTGAATTACGGCGGACGGCGTACGACGTCGAGCGAGCGGCAGCGCGGATCGCGTCGCTGCCGATCGCACCGGACCAGTGTCGCCGGCTCACCGAACTGATCCGTCACGCGCGGCTCCCATGATTGCCGATTCGATCGGCTGTGCCTTGCGCAGGAGATCCGAATGAACGACTCAACCACGATTCTCACGGTGAAAGGCCGAGAGATTCTCGATTCGCGAGGCAACCCAACGGTCGAAGTCGATGTGCGGCTGAGCGGCGGAGCCTTCGGGCGAGCGGCGGTTCCGTCCGGTGCCTCCACGGGCACTCGCGAAGCGCTGGAACTTCGCGACAAGGACGCCCGACGATACGGCGGAAAAGGCGTTCGCACGGCTGTTGCGAACGTGGATCGCTCTCTGGCACCCGTAATGCTCGGCCTTGATGCTTCGGATCAAGGAGCCGTCGACCGTGCGCTCATCGCCGCCGACGGAACCCCCGATAAATCTCGGCTTGGGGCGAACGCGCTACTGGGCGTGTCGATGGCCGCCGCACGCGCGGCAGCTGCGGCACGAGACGTTCCGCTCTACCGGCACCTGGCAGCGGGCCCGATTGCGTCGCTGCCGGTGCCGATGACGAACGTGATCAATGGCGGTGCACACGCCGCCAACGCGCTCGATTTCCAGGAGTTTATGATCGTCCCGAGCGGCGCGCCGACGATGGCGGAGGCGGTCCGCATGCTGGCTGAAACCTTCCATACCCTCCGGTCAATCTTGAAGACAGCCGGTCACGTGACGTCCGTCGGAGACGAGGGCGGCTACGCGCCGGAGGTAAGACAACCAGAAGACGCGCTGGCTCTGCTCGTTCAGGCCATTCAGGGCGCGGGGTACAAGCCGGGGCACGACATCGCCCTCGCCATGGATCCGGCGTCGAGTGAGCTCTACGACAATGGTACGTACGTGTTTCGAAAGAGCGGCCTGCCTCAGTTGAGTACCGCCGCGATGATCGACCTATTGGCGAACCTCGTCGAACACTTCCCCATCATTTCGATTGAAGACGGCCTCGCCGAGGACGACTGGAACGGGTGGCGGACCCTGACGGACCGGCTCGGTCAACGAATTCTTCTTGTCGGCGACGACATCTTCGTCACCAACCCAGCCATCATCAAGAAAGGCATCGAATCGCACATCGCAAATGCGGTGCTGATTAAGCTCAATCAGATCGGAACGGTGACGGAAACGCTCGACGCCATCAGGACAGCACATCAGGCTGGGTACCAGACGGTGATTTCCCACCGTTCTGGAGAAACCGAAGACACATTCATCGCGGATCTTGCGGTGGCGACCGGCGCCGCATACATCAAGACCGGCTCAATGGCGCGTTCGGAACGAGTCGCCAAGTACAACCAGTTGATCCGCATCGAAGAGGAGATCGGTCCGGCCGCGGTCTTTGGCGCCAGAGCCCGCGAGCGCGTCTTGACGCGCGGCTGAACCGAGCGCGCCGCCAATCGCCACAGCGATCCGTGTCATGCGCTCAGTCTCTCAATTAGTTCGTTGAGCGCCTCGACTTCGTTTTGTGCCGCATAGAGAATGGCGCGACGTTCCTGCAGCGTCGGACTCGACCAGTCCTCGTTCTCAAGGCGTACCCGCCCCTCTGCGCTCACCTCCACCACCACTGCGTTCATCGGTTCCACGTATAGTCTCATACGAACGCATGCTTATCACGAAGTCACGAAAGGCATGAAACCATTATTAATCTTCGTGTGCTTCGTGAGTTTCGTGTCTTCGTGATGAACGGGCCTAGACCCCGGCCGCCGCCGCCGCCTTTTGCGCATTGTCGACGCCGAGGACGACCGTGGCCATGGGACTGCCTTCGACGGTGCCAGCGTACGCGTATTCGACGTTGACGTTCGCGTCGCCGACCAGCCGCAGCGCCGGCACGAGCGAGCCGGGCGTATTGGAGAGCGTCATGACGATGACGTCGCGCTCGGTCACCTGATGATGCCGCTCGCGCAACGTTGCTGCGCCGTGGACGTGATTGTCGACGACAAGCCGCAGGTGCCCGGCCGTGTCGAGTGACAGGGCCAGGATGCCCACCCGCTCGTCGGAGAGAAGCTGGCACACAGCAGAGAGCGCGTTGGGACTGTTCGGAAGCCGCAGATTGAGTTCGGTACGGATCGCCATACCGAAAGACTAGCAGGAGAACTGAAAATGAAAAAGGTAAAAGGCAAAAGGACTATGCGTCCTTCTGCCTCTTACCTCCCACTACTTTTAACTTTTGACTCTTAACTTCTAACTTTCTACGTGAGTACCTTGATCACCACGCGCCGATTCTGTGCGCGGCCTTCCTTCGTCGTGTTGGGCGCGACCGGCTTGGCGTCGGCGTAACTGATGACGTTCATCTTGTGAAGCGGGATCTGGAACTGTTCGTAGAGATAGCGCTTCGTCGCCTCGGCGCGTTCGAGACCGATCCGCTCGTTGACTTCCTTGGGGCCGACGTTGTCGGTGTGCCCTTCGATCTCGATGAAGACGTTCTTCGGGTCCTGCTTCAGCTGCTGCACGATGCCGTCGAGCTTCGCCTTGACCTCATCGGGCAGTTTGGCATCGCCAAACTTGAAGTTGCCGTTCTCCGAGTTCAACACCACTTCGTATACCAGTCGACGGTTCGACTTATCGATCGTGTCGACTTTGGTGTTGACGTCGGTTGCCGCGCCGCGTGCCGCCACCGCCTCGTCGTTGGCGCTCTTGGCGGCTGCGCCGGCCTGCTGTGCCGACTGTGCGGCCGCATTGGCCTTCTGATCGACCTCAGCGATGCGTCCTTCGTTGTTTCGTGTGCGCTCCTGGGTTTCCTCAATCGATCTGCCGAGCGAGTCGACCTTGGAAGTCATTTCGGTATTCAGATCGCCGACACTCTTCTTCACGAACCCCTTGGACGCGCAGGCCGTCGACCCGCCGATTGCCAAAACCGCGATAGGAACTGCCACGAATAGTTGTTTCTGCCACATGATGGATCCTCCTAGCCCCTTGTCGGGGGTTGCCCCGCGTAATAACCAGTCCGGGTTCGAACAGCCAAGTCCTTGCCGCGTGCGCGGACCACGAGCGGATGCCAGCCCGGCCTGCCGCTCGACTCGAATGCGATGACGTATTGATGCCGAAGCTCGTCGACGAGGTACTGCGCCGCCAGTTCGCGCTGGGCGGCGGTGCTGCTGACGAACACCTGCCCGCCGGTTCCGGTCGCCAGATCCCGAAGCCGATGGGTAAACGCCGGGTGGCTCTCGCCGTCGCCATTGACGACGGGGCCTTCGGCCGCCAGATTGTCGAGCGCCCACGCCAAACCGAAGACGTAGACCGGCACGTCGATCGTGCTGGCCGCCGACTGCACTTCGCCTGGGCTCAGCCGGCTGGCGTTATCGTCGCCGTCGGTAAAGACAATGACAGCGCGGCGGCGACCCTCTTCGCGCGTCCGAAGGCGCTCGGCTGTTTGCGCAATCGCGTCATAGAGGGACGTCTTGCCAAACGGTTTGATCGTCGCCAACACGGCGGGCAGCTTGTCGAAGTCCGTCCGAAACGGCGCCACTTCCCGCAGCCGTGTATCGAAGGTAAAGACGGCGGTCTCGTCTCGGGACGACTGCAGCCGGCCCAGTACCTCGACGGCGGCGGCGCGCGCGTGGGCAAACTCGCCTTCCATGCTCCCGCTCGTGTCGAAGAGCAGCGCCACGCTCACACCCGCCGGATCGCGCCTGAGCTCGGTGATCGTCCGGTGGAGACCTGAATCGAGGATCTCGAAGTCGCCCACCGACAGATCCTCGACGAACCGGCCCGTGCGATCTCGCACGATGGCGGAAATCTGCACGACGTTCACGCTCGACCGGAACGTCGCCGCCGGCGCGTCCTGGGTGGCGCCGGCGGTCGGCCAGAGGCTGAGGGCGGTCACAAAGAGCGTGGTCGCCCCAAGGAATCTCATCGCAGAACGAAAGGATAGCAAGTTAGCTGCCATGTGTATCGGCCCGTATTACCAATGACTTAACGGGATTGTGAGGATGCAAGAATGACACGGTGCGGTAAGATCCACACGTGGCCCCTTTGAATGCTTCCGGCGCGGCAATTCCAACCGCGGCCCGCGTCAGCCGCTTCTCCTATGCCATCCGCAACATCGTCGTGGAGGCGAAGAAGGTTGAAGCGACCGGCATGCGCGTCCGCTATCTCAACATCGGGGATCCGGTAGCCTTCGGGTTCAAGACGCCGCTGCATCTGATCGAGGTCGTCGAGCGTGCCATGCGGGACGGGCACAACGGGTACGGGCCGTCGCAGGGCATCGAGCCGGCACGCGAAGCGGTGGCCGCCGAGTACAACAGCCACGGGTTTCCCGTCTCGGCTGACCGGGTCTTCCTGACAGCCGGCACATCTGAAGGCATCGAACTCACGCTTGGCGCCCTGGTCGACGAAGGCAGCGACGTGCTGGTCCCGATGCCGACCTATCCTTTATATACAGCGGTCATCGCCCGGCTGGGCGCCCGCGCGCTGTGCTACCGAACCGACCCAACTCAGGGCTGGGCGCCGGATCTCGACCACCTCCGGAGCATCGTCACTCCAGCCACACGGGCGCTTGTCGTCATCGACCCGAACAATCCGACCGGCGCGACGTACTCGGTCGCGACCCGGCGCGCGTTGCTTGACTTCGCGGATCACCACGGGCTCCCCATCGTGGCCGACGAGGTCTACGGCGACGTCGGATTCGACGGCCCGATCGCTCCGATCGGCAGCCTCGATCCAGACGCCGCGATTATCTCGTTTTCCAGCCTGTCGAAGGCGTATCTCGCGCCGGGCTGGCGGACCGGGTGGATGGCCATCGGCCGATCGCCGCGCTTGAACGACGTCGTGAAGGCGGTCGGGAAGCTGACCGACGCTCGGCTGTGCAGCACCCTGCCGATGCAGTACGCGGTGACCGCCGCGCTCACCGGCGATCGATCGCATCAATCGTCATTTCGCGCGGCGTTGAAAGAGCGAGGCACGTTAACTGCCAAACGGTTGAACGCCATGCCCGGCGTGACCTGCGTGGCCCCGACCGCGGCCTTCTACGTGATGCCACGAGTGGCGCTGCCGCCGGGCCGCACCGACCAAGACTACGTGCTTGCGCTGTTGCGAGCCACCGGCGTGCTGACCGTTTATGGCTCGGGCTTCGGCACCGCACCCCAAGACGGCTACCTCCGCATCGTGTACCTCGCCCCTCCCGAGGAGCTTGGCCAGATCTACGACCTCATGGCTAGGTTCACAACCGAGTACCTGGGGCGATAGTCAGCAGTCGGCCGTCGGCAGTCATGCGTCGCGATCCTCTCGCGTATCTCTCCGCCGAGCTCGAGACGCTGAAGGAACAGGGCCTCTATCGGCACCTGCGCGTGCTCCAGAGCGAGCAGCGGGCGCATGCGACCTTCGACAACCGCGAGGTCGTCAACCTTTCATCGAACAACTACCTGGGTCTGACCACCCATCCGAGGCTACGCGAGCGCGCATTGGAGGCGACGCGGCAGTTTGGTGTGGGCTCGGGATCGGTCCGCACCATCGCCGGCACGATGGCCATCCACATGGAGCTCGAGCGGCGTGTCGCGGCGTTCAAGAAGACCGAAGCCGCCGTCGTGTTCCAAAGCGGTTTCGCCGCTAACGCCGGCACCGTCGCCGCCATCTTTGCCAGCGACGACATCGTCGTCTCCGACGAGCTCAATCACGCAAGCATCATTGATGGCTGCCGGCTGAGCCGCGCAGCCATCAAGGTGTTCCCGCACAAGGACGTCGACGCGGCGCGGAGGATTCTCCGCGCGCTTCCCCCGAATCGGCGCACGCTCGTCATCACCGACGGCGTGTTCAGCATGGACGGCGATCTCGGGGCGTTGCCGGATTTGTGCGCGCTCGCCGAAGAGTTCGGCGCCGTCATGATGGTCGACGATGCGCATGCGAGCGGGGTGTTCGGGGCCAGTGGTCGCGGGACGATCGATCACTTCGGTCTGCACGGTCGCGTCGACATCCAAGTCGGCACGCTGTCGAAGGCCGTTGGCGTGCTCGGTGGGTACGTCGCTGGCAGCCGGGCACTCGTCGATTTCCTGTGCCATCGGGCCCGGCCATTCCTCTTTTCGACATCCCATCCACCGGCTGTGGCCGCCGCGTGCATCGCGGCGCTTGATGTGCTCGAGGAAGAGCCGGAGCTTATCGAACGGCTGTGGGAGAACACGCGATTCTTCAAGGCCGGCCTCGCGTCGCTCGGCTTCAACACGGGCCTGAGCCAGAGCCCCATCACGCCGGTCATCGTGGGCGATGGCGCGCTGGCCATGAAGCTGTCGGATCGCCTGTTCGCCGACGGTGTGTTCGCGCAGGGCATTGCTTTCCCGACGGTGGCCCAAGGCAAGGCGCGCGTCCGGACGATCGTCACGGCGACGCACACGCGCGACGAGCTGCAGTTCGCGCTCGACACGTTCGAGAAGGTGGGCAAGGAGCTGGGAATAATCTGACGGTTCGAGAGGTTCTAGTGGTGCTAGAGGTTCTAAAGGTTCTATCATCGCCCTGTGAGGCCCAAGTCTCGAATTTCTTGGATAGTCGCGGGCACACTGTTGCTGCTCGCGTCGAGCGCTCGTGCGCAGTTGCGCAGCGTGGCAGCCACGGTCACGCCTCTTATCGAAGGCGAGGTGCCCGCCGGCCGCACGCTTCGCGGTGCCCTCACGGTCGCTCTTCCCGAAGGTTTTCACGTCCAATCGAACAAGCCTCGTGATCCATCGCTCATCCCGACTGTCCTGACCATCGACCCACCGGCCGGCGTCTCGATCGCCGAGATCGTTTTTCCGACACCCATCGATGTGAAGCTGGCGGGCACTGACGAGCCTTTAGCCGTCTTCGAGCGGGAGTTCTCTATTGGCGTCCGCTTCGCCGTTGCCTCGACGGTTGCTAGCGGCGAGGTCGTGGTCCCGGCTCATGTGCGCTACCAGGCGTGCAACGACACGACCTGTTTTGCTCCGAAGACGGCCGATGCGCAGTGGAGCGTGCGCGTCGTGCCGGCGGGTACGGCTGTCTCGCGCCAGCATGGCGACGTCCTCGATCGCATCGCCTTCGGCCGTGGCGAAGCACCCGCGCAGGCGGCCGTTTCCATTGGGCCTCGCACGCCGTCGTCTGGACCTAACGGACCGGATCGCGCTACGGCCGAAGACGCCGCGCTCGACACCTTCACCGTGCTCGGCACGACCGGCGGCTATCTCGGCCGCGACGAGTTCCTGACGTTCGTCCGCAACGCCGAGAACGGGATCAAGGAACGGGGTCTCTTTGAAGGCCGCGGCCCTCTCGCCATCCTCCTCATCGTCTTCCTCGGCGGTCTGGCGCTCAACCTGACCCCGTGCGTGCTCCCGATGATTCCGATTAACCTCGCGATCATCGGCGCAGGTACACGGGCCGGATCGCGCGGCCGTGGGTTCCTGCTCGGCGGCGCTTACGGCGCCGCGATGGCGCTTGTCTACGGCGTCCTCGGCCTCGTAGTGATCCTGACGGCCGGCACGTTCGGCACAATCAACGCCTCGCCCTGGTTCAATCTGGGCATTGCCGTCCTGTTTGTCGCGCTCGCGCTGGCAATGTTCGACGTCATCACGATCGACTTCACGCGCTTCTCGAGCGGTGTCGGCGCCGGGCCCACCGGCCGCGGCCCGTTCCTGCTGGCCTTCAGCATGGGCGCGGTCGCCGCACTCCTCGCGGGAGCGTGTGTCGCGCCCGTCGTGATTCAGGTCGTGCTGTTCTCGACCAACCTCTACGCGAAGGGCACAACCATCGCGCTCGCCTTGCCCTTCTTCCTGGGCGTCGGCATGGCGGTGCCGTGGCCGATCGCGGGCGCCGGCCTCGCGGCGCTGCCCAAGCCTGGCGCCTGGATGGTCCGGGTCAAGCAGGTCATGGGCATCATCATTCTCGCCACGGCCGCCTACTACGGTTACGAAGCGTACGGCCTCTTCGCGGACCGATGGGTCGATGCGTCCGAAGTGAGCGCGAGCGTCCAGGAGCAGGTGAAGGCTGGATGGCACGCGTCGATGGCTGAGGGGCTCGCGACAGCGACGCGCGAGCACAAGCCGGTGCTCATCGACATGTGGGCGACCTGGTGCAAGAACTGTCTCACCATGGATCAGACCACGCTAAAGGATCCGGCGGTCATCGCCGCGCTGGACGGATACGTGAAGATCAAGTTTCAGGCGGAGGATCCAGATCGTCAGCCCGCCAAAGCCGTCATGCAGCGCTTCGACGCCGTCGGCTTGCCGACGTACGTGATCCTGCGACCGAAACAGTAGCGCCATGAGGTGCTTGGGTGCACCTCTCTGGTACTTTTAGAACCGCTGTGGTACTCTGACCGTCGATGCGATCCCGGACCGTGAGACTGATGGTAGCCGAGGCGGCCTGGATCGCTCTCGCAGCCAGCGCGTTCTTCGCCATCCGCTCCGAACGGCAGATCGCGACGCGCAGTGCCGACCTGCGTGCCTTTGATCTGCACGCGCGCGAAGTAAGCGACGGGTTCTCCAATCTTCGTATCGCAGAGCAGGCGTATGTGGCCGTCGGCCAAGGCGTCGTCTTCTGGCTCCCCAAAGTCACACAGACGATGGACGCCACAACCAAGACGATTGGGGCGCTCCGGCAGTCGGCCACGAGCATCGGCGCGCGCTCCGCGCTCGACGATGCCGCGGCGTCCCTGACGGAGTTCGACGAGATCGACAAGCGCGCGCGTGATTTCCTGGCGTCCGGCCAAACGTTTATGGCCGGCGACGTCATCTTCGCCGAAGGTCATCACACAGTGGAGGCCGCGATCGAGCAGGTTGAGGCCGCCCGTGCCGCCGAGCACCAAGCCTTCGACGGCACCTACGCGGCGATGCGATCGCGGCAAGCCCTCACGTTGGCGGGGTCCGGAGCCTTCGCCGCATTGGTCATTCTGCTGCTCGGCTTGACGGGACCCGGTTCCAAGGCCGACGAGGAACAGGTCTCGCTCGCCGGCTCACGGCCAGCGTCCAGCGAATCGATCCTCGGGATCGCGAAAGGCGCACCGCCGGTTCGCGCCGCGTCGCCGGTCTTGAGCGCGGCCGCGCGACTGTGTACCGACTTCGGGCGCGCACGCAACCTCGACGATGTGACGACGTTACTTGCGCGCGGAGCCGACGTGATGGACGCGACGGGGCTCGTGGTCTGGCTCGGCAGCGCGGCCGGCGGCGACCTTCAGCCCGTCCTGGCGCACGGATACAGCCAGCCCGTGCTGGCACGCCTGTCGCCGGTCGTCCGGTCCAGCGACAACGCCGCTGCCGCTGCGTACCGGACCGGCGAACTGCAGATCGTGGCGTCGCGCCCTGACTCTCCTAGCGGCGCCATCGTCGCGCCGATCATTTCGGCCGACGGATGTATCGGGGCGTTCTCAGCGGAAATCCGCAACGGTGGCGAAGGCTCGGAGAGCGTGCAAGCGCTGGCGTCGATCTTCGCAGCGCAGCTGGCGGGCGTCATCGCGCCACCGACTCCAGCGGTGGCAAAGGACAGGACAGCTTAAGCGGTGATCTTGATCACCACCGCGGTCATGTCGTCGTTGGGCGCCGTGTCGCCGCGGAATTGCTGAACCGCAGCGAAGATTCGGTCAACGATCTGCTGCGCGGGCTCGCCCCTCGCGTTGTCAATCACCTTCAGCGTCCGTTCAACACCAAACTCGTCGGCGAGCGTGTCGGTTGCTTCGTACACGCCGTCGGTGCAAAACACGAACACGTCGCCGGGCGCGAGCGCGAAGACCGCTTCGTCGTAGGTCGACCCGGCGAACACGCCTAAGGGGACACCCGGCAGCTTGATCGGCGACAGATCGCCACCGCTCGACCGAATTGGATACGGCAAGCCGGCGTTGGCCATCGTGACCGTGCGACGCTTGAAGTCGAACACCGCATAGCAGAGCGTGCAGTAGTACTCTTCGAGCTGCCGCTCATGCAGGATGGTGTTGGTCGAGGCGAGCACGGCCGCCGGCACCACGCGTTCGGTCCCGTGACGGCGGCGGAACGTGCGCGAACGGACGAGCTCGCCTGCAAACGCGCCGTACAGCGCGGCCGGCACGCCCTTACCAGAAACATCGCCGACGGCAACCACCAGGCTGTGAGGGTCTGGGGTCAGGAAGTCGTAGAGATCGCCGCCCAACTCGCGGGCCGGCGCCAGGCGCGCCGCAACATCGACACCCTTGAGCCGCGTCGGGACATCGGGCAGAAATGCCGCCTGCACGCGCTCGGCGAACCGGAGCTCTCGCTCCAGCCGGATCTCGTTGGCCCGAATCGTTTCGTAGAGCCGCGCGTTTTCGATCGCCACCGCCGCCTGGCTCGCAAGCAGCGTGAGGATCTCGACATGGGTCTTGGTGAACGCGTCGACCTCTGGGCTTTCGAGATCGAACACACCGATGCAACGCTCCTTGACCAGGAGCGGAATCACCAGCTCCGACCGCGTATCGTCCACGGCCTTGAGGTAGCGAGCGTCGGCGAAAACGTCCGGCACGAGAATCGTCTCCTTGTGAAGAGCCGCAAAGCCGACCAGGCCGTCGCCCATCTTCACGCGCGGGATTCGCATCTTGCCGCTGTCGGACACCGAGACCTTCAGATCAAGGTGCTCGGCCTCCTGGTCGACGAGCAGGATGGCGAACGTGCGGTAGTCGATCACCCGTCGCGTGAGGCTGGCGATCCGCCGCAGGAGCTCGTCGAGATTGAGGATGGCGCCAAATTCCCCGGCAATCTCGGTGAGCGTTTCGAGCGTGCTTGTGTACTCACGCTCGTGCTCGAACAGCCTGGCGTTTTCGATCGCCACGGCCACGTACGCGGCGAACTGTCGGAGGATCGCTTCGTCGGCGTCGGTGAACTGGCCGGGAGTGTCGCCGAGCAGGTTGAGGGCGCCCAGTACGCGCCCCTTGCGGCGAAGCGGGACGACCAGCTCGGCGATCGATCCCGGCACGGCTTCGACGTATCGGGGATCCTTGCGAACGTCGTTGACGAGAATCGGCTGTCCCTCGGCGACAGCGGCGCCCACCAGGCCCTCACCGACCTTCGGGCGAAGGGTGCCCGCCACGTCATCAGCGTACCCCACCGAATACGCGATTCGCAGGTCGTTGCGCTTTGGGTCGAGCAGGTACACCGCAAAGGCCCGAAATCTCGTCAGCCGCGCAATCAGCTGCGGAATCTTCTGTAGCAGCTCGTCGAGGTCGAGGACCGACGTCATCTCGCGCCCGAGCGCAAAGAGCGTCGTGAGCTGCTCGGCCGACGTCGCGCCTGACGTCGCCGGCGTCATGTGGGAGGCCGCGGATTCAGTCATTGATGAGTCTTCAGATAGTATAGTTTCTCCAATGGACCTGACGCTGCCGCTCGACTATGCCGCGATCGAGCAGATCCTCCGGCACCGCTATCCCTTCCTGCTCGTCGATCGCATCACCGAGCTCGAGATCGAGAAGCGCATCGTCGGCATCAAGAACGTCTCGCTTGGCGACCACTACCTCTCACAGACGGTGACGGGCGGGCCGGTCTTGCCTCCGACGATTCTGACCGAGGCCGTGGCGCAGGTCGGCGCGATCATGATTCTTGCGAAACCCGAGAATCAGCGGCGATTGATCTACTTCATGGGGATCGATCGCGTGCGGTACCGCCGGCCGGTCCACCCGGGCGATGTCGTGGAGATCGAAGCCAGGGTCCTCAGATTGCGCAGCCGCATGGGAGTGGTCGAGGGCGCGGCGCGCGTCGACGGGAAGGTCGTCATCGACGGCAGGATGACGTTCGCGCTCGGCCCCCCATAATCATGAAAGTCATTCACTCCGCACGAGCCCCATTCCGGTCAGGATGATCGCGGCGGCCACCACGATGCGGGCGCCGAAGGGCTCGCCGAGCAGGAGCGCTCCGAGGAGCATGGCGATCACTGGATTGACGTACGCATAGAGGGAGACCGTGGCAACCGGCAGGTGCTTGAGCGCGTATATGTAGGCAGGGAACGCGCCAATCGATCCGACAACAGTGAGGTACGCGAGCGCGCCCGAACTGGCTGGTGTAAATCGCAATCTCGTCCATTCGTGGGTGGCAAGCCCGATACCGATCATCACGAACCCGGCAAAGAGCATTTCGAGCGCCGCGGCGGCCAACACATTTTCTTCCCGGCTGCGACGTCGAGCGTACGTCGACCCGGTCGCCCAGCCCAAGCACGCCAACTGCGTCGCGAGCAGGCCGACGACGAAGCCTGGACCCCGCGCGCCCGCTCGCACCTCCGGCCATACCAACACCACGACACCGACGAAGCCGACGACGAGGCCGACCACGCGGCGCGCGCTCAAGGTCTCGCGGCTTCCCACGAAAGTGTCGAGGCCCACGAGCCAGAACGGACTAATCCCGGCGAGCACAGCGGTCAGGCCGCTCGGTACCGTCTGTTCAGCCCACACCACGCCGCCATTGCCCAGTCCAATGAACAGCACGCCAAGCATGGCGAGCGCGGGCCACGATGTTCTCCCGGGAATCGTTTCGCCGCGCGCGCCGAGAATCGAGACGAGCACCGCCCCGCCGGCGATCCATCGGAAGCCGGCCATCAAAAAGGGCGGGATCGCATCGAGCGCAATGTGAATCGCCAGATACGTCGTGCCCCAGATCAGGCAGATGGCAATCCAGGCGGCGTAGGCTTTTCGCTGTGTGGTCAAGCGGCCGCTGTCTCGATCGACAGTCGCACGCAGTTACGCCCTTGGGCCTTGGCGCGGTAAAGGGCCTGGTCGGCACGGCTGATGAGCGCTTCGGTGTCTACCTCCGACGGCTGCGCCACCGTGACGCCGAAGCTGGCCGTGATGTTGACGGTTTCCTCTTTCCAGCGAATGGGCATGGCTGCCAGCTGCCGCCGAAGGTTGTCCGCGACGGTCTTGGCTCCGTCGATCTTTGTTTCAGGGAGGAGCACCACGAATTCCTCGCCGCCGTAGCGACCCTTCATGTCAGGGGCGCGCAGGCACTCGCGCATCCTGGCGCCGACGGCGGCCAGCACCGCGTCCCCGCACTGATGGCCGAAGCGATCGTTAATCGCCTTGAAGTGATCGAGGTCGAACATGACGAGCGAGACCGGCGTCTGCGAGCGCTTCGCGCGCCTGAGCTCGACCGTGATCACCTCGAGCGCATACGTGCGGTTGAAACACCCGGTGAGCCCGTCGCGCAGGCTGTTTTCCTTCACCTCGCGGAAGAGTTGCGCGTTTCTGAGCGAGATGCCGAGCAACGTGGCCGTCGCCCTGAGCACGCGCTGGCGGCTCTCGGTAAACGGCCCAGCCGCGTCGGGCACGCCGAGCACGCGGAGCGCATGGCCGGCAGCCACGAGGGGCAGACACAGATGCCCATCGGCCGAGACCGGGGTTCCGTCCGACGACTCGGCGCTCGGCACCAACACGTGATCGGCGATAAGCTCCGGTCGATCGTCGCGTGACGTGCCAATAAACGATTTCCAGCGGCCGTCGACACGCATCATGACCCGCGGGGCGTCGGTCGCCACGAGCGCCGGCTGCTGCTGGACGACGACCTCCCTGATCGCCTCAAGGTCGAGCGAGCGCCCGAGCGCCTGGCCGAACATGGCGAGCCGCTCCATCTCCTCGGCCCGGCTTTGGGCCTGGGTCACCTCCGCTTCGGCCGACGCCACCTGCGCCCTGGCCTCTTGGCGCTTGCCCCACTGGTGGAAGACGAAGAGAATCGAGAGGATGAAGAGGGCCGCCAGGACGACCGGATTCACGGGATTGGTCGAAACTGTAGCTGAAACGGCTGACAGGGTAAAATGCAAAACAGCCTAGGAGCAAACAAATAGATATGGGTAGAAAATCTTCAGCCAAGGCCAACACACCGCCACCCACACCACCGTCGCCAAACCCGAGGCGCTCGGCGATGCCGATCATCGCTGCGGTGGTCGCGGTGGCCGTCGCGGGCGGCGGTTTTGCGTACGTCCGTAGCGTCCGGTCTCAGTCGGACCTTGCAGACGCTGCACAGTCTGCGTCCCAGCCCGCCCCAATTCCCGCGGGCTTGAAGCCGCACCCGCAAGCCAATCTGCCACCGCTCCAGTTTCCCGGCTATCAGATGCCCCGTTCGACGGAAGTCGTGACCGCGGCCTACAAATTTGCGGCCGAGCATCCGGAGATTCTGAGCTACGTCCCCTGCTTCTGTGGATGCGAGCGGAGCGGCCACCGCGGGAACGAGGATTGTTTCGTCAAGGCGCGCGACATCAACGGCGACGTAGTGGCGTGGGAGGATCACGGGATGGAGTGCGCCGTCTGTCTCGACGTGGCGACACGGTCGCGGCAAATGTACCTGGCCGGCGCCTCCGCTCGTGAAATTCGGGCCGCGATCGACAAAGAGTGGGGACCGAAGGCGACCACGCATATGCACACGCCCGAGCCCCCTCCGCAGTAGTAGCTCGTGGAACCACGTGCCGCGGCGTTCGCGCGGCTGTTCGAAGCGGTCCATGAGGGCGTCTATATCGGGACGATTGGTCCCGAGTCCACCTCCACGATCGCCGCCAATCCGCATCTGAAGCTCATCTTCGGCTACGCGAGCGAAGCGCCCGACGCGGACGTCCGGCCGTTTGATCACGAGTGCTTTGTGGATTCGCAGGCACGCGCGGCGCTCGTCGCGCGCCTGTCCGCCGACGGCGCGGTCAGCGACTATCTGCTGCGCCTGCGTCGAGCGGACAAGAGCGCCGTGTGGGTCGAGCTCACGGCGGCTGCCGATGCGCCGCTCGAAGACGGCAGCGTCAGGGTCGAGGCTCTCGTCCGGGATGTCAGCGAGCGCAAGAAGCTCGACGACGAGACCCGCGACATCTACCACCAGCTGCTGCAGGCGGAGAAGATGGCGGCCCTCGGCCAGACGATTTCCGGCGTGGCCCACGAGCTCAATAATCCGCTCGCTACCATCCTCAGTTGGGCCGAACGTCTCTCGTCACGGCCGACGCTCGAGGAGCCGATTCGCCAAGGGCTCGAGACGATCCTCGGCGAATCGGAACGGGCCGCCCGCATCGTGCGCAATCTGCTCACCTTCGCGCGCAAACGGCAAACGACGCGCGCCATGGTGGACTTGAATCAAGTCGTCCGAGAGACCCTCGCCCTGCGCGCCTACGACCAGCGCGCGTCGAACATCGTCGTCATCGATGCGCTCGCGGCGGGTCTTCCGCAGGTGTTCGCTGACGGCCACCAGATCCAGCAGGTCCTTCTCAACCTCATCATCAATGCCGAACAGGCCATGCTGGCCGCCCACGGGCGGGGCGTGCTCGTGCTGCGTACCTGGCACGACGCAGATCGGGAATCGGTCATTCTCGAAATCAATGATGACGGCCCAGGCATCCCCGACGAGGTCCAGCCGAAGATTTTCGACCCGTTCTTCACGACCAAGGAAGTCGGCAAAGGCACTGGACTCGGGTTAACCGTCGCCTATGCGATCATCCAAGAGCATGGCGGACGGATCAGGCTCGAGTCTCTACCAAACGCGGGCGCGTCGTTCTATGTGGAGGTGCCGATCAGCGGAGGTAAGCTGGTGTCCCCGTCGGCCCGGCGGACGCGGTGGTCGGATCGCCTCGACTCGCTGGAACCGAAAGCCAGCGGGGCCGGCGCATCAATTCTTATCGTCGAGGACGAAGCTGCCTTGGCGACGGCGGTCACCGACGCGCTTCGCGACGCGGGCTACGGCGTCGAGCACGCGTCAGATGGCGAAGAGGCGCTGGCCAAAGTGAAGCTGGCGACCTTTGACGCCGTGATCTGTGACTTGAAGATGCCGCGGCTCGACGGGAAGGCCTTTTACAAAGCCCTCTCCGCGGCGGCGCCGGTGCTGGCCCGGCGAGTGATCTTTGTGACGGGCGACGTGGCGGGCCCCGACACCGAAACACTGCTCGAGCAGAGCGCCTGCCCCTGGCTCGCCAAGCCGTTCAGGCTCGGGGATCTCCTGCGAACTGTGCGGGAAGTTCTCGCGTAACAAGCACTATCACAGAGGTCACGGAGGCCGTAATCTGAAAACAGAGGTGACGGTCCATACATATGATGGCCGTGTCCTCCGTCGTAGTCCGTGCCCTCCGTGGTCGCGCTTTCCTATCTTGCAGCAGCTCTGACGGCGACCGCCTGGCGATCTCGGCCGACCTTGATGGTGGCGCGTGCCATGGTCGCACGCTTCGTTGCCGGTTTGTACGGCAGCACGACACCATGCGGGGAAGCAACCGTCTCGGCCGTCGGCAGCTGCGCTTTGACCATCTTGGGTTTTCTGGACACGAAGGCCACGAGCTGACGCCGGACCTCGACCGCTTGCTGCGGATTCATGTCGCCAAGCGCATCGCGTAGGCGTCGGATCGCGCGCGCGTGCAACTGCGAGACGCGCGATTCGTTGACGCCAATCTCGGCGCCTATCTCCTTCATCGTCACTTCGCCGTAGTAGTAGAGGCTGATGACCTTACGCTCGCGGGCTGGCAACGACAGGATGGCTGCGCGCACGCGATCGCACGTTTCGGTCTTTTCGTAGGCCTTGTGAGGCGAATCCGGCTCGGACGGTACCAGCGCTCGCGGCAGCGAGTTCTCGTCCACGTGTTCGCCCGTCGCCAGTGGCGACGTCGACTCGATGGTGTTGATGCGGACGATGGTGCGGCTCAAGCGCTTCTCGTCGGAGCCCACTCGGGCGGCGAGATCGGCGAGCGACGGCTCGTAGCCAAGTTCGCGGCGTAACGCTTCGCGCGCCGCGTCGAGCTCGCGCCGCTGACGTCTGACGCCGCGGGGCCACGCATCGCGCCGCAGCGCGTCAATCATGGCGCCACGCACGCGCCGCTCGGCAAAGGTTTCGAACTTGATGCCTCGGTCCTGGTCGAACCGCTGCACGGCGTCGATGAGGCCGATGACACCGTCCTGGACGAGATCGCCGACGTCGATCGAATTCGGCATCGTCGCTGCCATCCGGCGAGCGAGGGCTTCGACAAACGGCAAGCTGGCGATGATCCGACGGGTCTGACTGGCGGCGACGGGCTGCAGGCGCATGATCTTTTCTCCTCGTTCAGGACGCAGGGGCAGGCGGCGACTTGCTGCCTGCGGCTGCGCATCATCGCAACTGCGATACCAACAGCTCGGGCATTGCGCCAACACACGACCAAGCGTTTCTTCTTTTCCGCGTAAACTGTTATTTCTAAAATCGTTATCGTCTCGTCTCGATTCAAAGCGACGGGGCGATGAAGGGGTGCAGTGACGTGAATTTCGTCAAATTATTGGCGATCTCAGCGGCCGTCAGGCCAATAATTTGACAGTCTCTTACAGTTTTCGGCAGTTAGAACTGGTGGGCAGGACCGGTCCGACTGAAGCCAGACACTACAAGGTGTTGGTTGGATCGTTCGTGGCACGCCGGATTTCTTTGGCGGTGTTCATGGCATCGAGCGCGCTCGCCACCACTTGCCCCGCGCGCGCACGATTCATCGCATCTGGCACTTTCGCTTCGAGCAGCTCGGCGTGCGCGAGGATGATACCGAGTTGGTTGTTCAGGCGGTGAAACAGTGCGTGCAGTTCGGAAGATTCGTCCATCGGTCTCCGCGCCAGGAGATCCTCGACGCTGAAGGGCCGGGCCATCAGACCTGGTGCGGCCCTTCCACCTGCCACATCGACTGCACCGCGGGCCGGTTGGTGTCGTTCGCATCGCGCCACAACGAGTCGACGAAAATTCGGACAGACCCGCCCGCCGTCCGCACGTATTCAATCTTGCCGCTCGCAAGCCAGTTGTAGATCGTGCGACGGCTGACCCCAACGGTTTCGCAGGCCTTCATGATCGAAATAGTTTTTCGTTCCACTGGAGCTCCTTCCAAGGGACTGTATCGGTGGCACCTCAACTCGAGATTAGAGGCAGGAGGTTGGAGCCTACGGCGTGAGGAGGCCCCAGCCACTAGGCACCAGCCTCTAGCCTCCCTCTTGACACCAGTGTCAAGATATTGGCGCCCCCTAAATGCCTGGCACATCGAAGCATCTGCTGCTGGTTGACGATGAGGCCCCGCTTCGGCAGGCCATCGCTGAACAGTTGGCTGATAGAGGCTATCAGGTTGAGCAGGCCGAGTCGGGTGAAGCCGCCCTGGCCCGCCTCTCAGACTTCGCCTTCGACATCATCGTTACCGACCTGCGCCTGCCCGGCATCGACGGTTCCGCCGTCGTCGACGCTGCCGTCGGCCGTTATCCGGACATTATCGCGATCGTCGTCACCGGCTATGGAACGGTGAAGCACGCTGTCGAGGCGATCAAGCGCGGCGCGTGGGACTTCGTCAACAAGCCGTTTCAGATCGACGAATTGCTTCACGTTCTCGACTCGGCGCTCGAGCAGCGGCGACTGCGGTCGGAGAATGCGTACTTGCGCGCGCAGCTCGAGGAGCGATACCGCTTCGATGTTGTGGTCGGCAAGTGGCGCGCAATGTCGCGACTCTTTCAACTCCTCGAGACGGTCGCGCCAACGAGCAGCACCATTCTGATCACCGGCGAGACCGGCACCGGCAAGGAAGTTGTCGCGCGCGCGATTCATCACAACAGTCCGCGTCGCATGCACCGCTTCGTCGCGATCAACTGCAGCGCCATCCCCGAGACGCTGCTCGAAGCGGAGCTCTTCGGCCACGTGCGTGGTGCGTTCACCGGCGCGATCGGCAATCGTCAGGGCCGTCTCGAACAGGCCCATAAAGGGACGCTTTTTCTCGACGAAGTGGGGACGATGAGCTCCGCGCTGCAGATGAAGTTGCTGCGAGTGCTTCAGGAACGAGAGTTCGAGCGGGTGGGCGATTCGCACACGACAAAGGTCGACGTGCGGGTCATCGCCGCGACCAACAGCGACCTGGGCCGCATGGTCGCTCAAGGGCAGTTCCGAGAAGACTTGTTCTACCGCCTCAACGTCATTCCCGTCGCCATCCCGCCGCTGCGCGCACGAAAAGAAGATATCCCGCTGCTCGTGCAGCACTTCCTGGAAAAGTTCCGCGCGGATGAAGCTGCGGCCGGGAACGCGCGCGGGCCCGTCACTATGTCGCAGGAAGCCATGCGCCGGTTGATGGCCTCCTCGTGGCCCGGCAATGTCCGTCAACTGGAGAACACGATCGAGCGCGCCATGGCGCTCAGTGCCGGGCGTTTGCAGATCGATGTACCGGATCTGCCATCGGAAATTCAGCAGGCGGAGGAGCCCGCGTTACCTTCGTCTATTCCGTTGCCCGAAGATGGTCTCGATCTCGGCCTGCTGGTCGCCGACATCGAGCGCGACTTGATCGCGCGGTCGCTCGAGCGGACGGGGGGAAACCGGGGACAGGCGGCCAAGCTCCTGAATCTCAAGCGGACGACACTGGTCGAGAAGCTCAAACGGATGTCCTCGTCTTCGGACATCGACAGCCGACCTTTACCGGAAACGCCTAAAAACAGGCCAGAAGCCCTCTAGAAGGGTTGGCAAGCTGGTTGCGCAAGGATTCTGTTACCTGGGGGGTCATATGAACCGCATTCACCTGCTTACGCCGATGCTCGTCGCGCTGTCATTCGCATCGTTTGCTACGGCGCCCGCCTTCGCTGCCCAACGCGGGCGCGACCGAGGTTCCCAGAATCGCGAGTCGCGTGATCGCGGTCAAGGGGACCGCGGGCCGAGCCAATCCGGCGCTCGACCGGCGGCGCCGCCGGCCGCTGGAGCGCGTCAACGCAGTGTTTCACCCAGTGTAGGCGTCGCCGTGCCTCGCCAAGGGCCGCGCACCGCCCCACCCACCGCGTCTCGTGCGTTCGAGCCTCGCACCTTTGCACCGGCACCTCGTGCGGTGCCTCGCACATTGGCACCATCCGCCGGTGCGTTCGCACGGTCGTACTCTCGCCCCTTCGCGCCTCGTGTTTACGTCACGCCGCGACCCTTGTATCGCGCGTACTACCGTCCGTATTACGCGTTTCGACCTCGAGTCACTCTCGGCTTCGGGATCTTCATCGGCTACCCGGTCGCCTATCCGTATTACTACTACCCGTCCGCGTACCCGGTTCCAGTGCCGGTAGCGGGCCCGACGGGCGGCCTCAGCTTTGACATCACGCCGACGACCGCTGCCATCTATGTTGATGGTCAATATGTGGGACTGGTTGAAGATTACTCGGCGACGATGCAACCGCTGTCACTCGCGCCAGGCCGGCATCGTGTGGAACTCCGCGAGGCGGGATTCGCCGCAATAGCATTTGACGCCGACGTGATTGCCGGACAGGTTATTCCGTTTCAGGGGGCGATGGAGCCACAATAGGGGACGTGCCCCCACGCTTCGCCTACTGGACAATCCTCATCGACCACAAGCCGACCGCTTTCCGCGCGCGTGAGCGCGAAGAGCTTCTCCCCACACTTCATCAGCTGCGCCGCAAGAACAGCGACGTGCTGATGAAGTGGTTCGCGCGCGGCCACCTATGGGAATCCCGAGAAGAAGAACGCGCCGCGTGGCAGGCCCGGCAGACAGCTCGGCCGGCCACGGCCGCGGCTCCGCGCAGTCGCGACTGGCGGCCTGGGGGCAAGCACGAAGATCCGCGCGCGCGATTTGGCAAGCGGCCAGCCGGCAAGCGGAAGTCGAAGTGAGTGGTCACCCGGACATCGTCTTCCTGTTTCCCGGCCAGGGATCGCACTCCGTCGGAATGGGCAAAGCCTTCTTTGACGAATATCAGTCCGTCAGAACTCTCTTTGAAGAAGCGTCCGATCTCATTAAGAAGGATCTCAAGCGTTTGTGCTTCGAAGGGCCCGAGGCGACGCTCGTTCAGACCGACAACGTGCAACCCGCCATCACGTTGGTGAATCTGGCATGTCTTCAGGTGCTACGCGAGGAAGGCGTCTCGCCGTCCGCGACCGCTGGTCACAGCCTCGGCGAATACGCGGCCCTGCATGCCGCAGGCGTTCTGTCGTTCGGCGACACCATGCGCCTGGTCCAGGTCCGAGGGACGGCGATGCAGGAAGCCGCCGAGCGGAATCCCGGCGGGATGCTGGCCATTGTGGGCCTCGACATTGAGGCCCTGTTGACCATCTGCGAAGAAGTGAAGGCCACCGGATCGGTCGAAGTGGCCAATCACAATTCGCCGCTGCAGGTGGCGCTCACCGGCCAGAAGGAGGCGCTCGAGAAGGCTGCCGAGCTTGCGAAAAAGAAGGGCGCGCGGTTGGCAAAGCCGCTCAAGGTCAGCGGACCCTGGCACAGCCGGTTCATGGCCGACGCGAAGGAACCCATGCGGCGTGCACTCGAAGCCTGCACGCCCGCGCCGCCGGCGCTGCCCGTCATCGCGAACATCACGGCCGAGGTCTACCCGGTCGAACCCGCCCGGATTCGGGCAACGCTTCTCGAGCAGATCGTGAGTCCGGTCCGGTGGGCCGACTCGATGAACAGATTGATTCGAGATGGTCGCCGGCTCTTCGTAGAAGTCGGGCCCGGCAAGGTGTTGAGCGGTCTGATGCGCGATATCAGCCGCGACGTGAAGATGCTGAACGTGCAGGATCCCGATAGCCTGGTCAAGTTCAAAGCCGCGCGGGCTGAACAGGTTCCTTGAGGCCGAGCAGCCGCCTCACCCGATCGACAAAGCCCCCCCGTTTGTCCGAGGGCGCATCAACCTCTGCAAGGATGTCGAGGCACTCTTCGAAGGACTTCACGACGCCGATGCCCATTCGGCGAGATGCGACCGGCAGCTGTTTCTCGTCCTCCCGCCAGACAAGGATCGCCCGCGCCTTCGAGTCGACGACCACATCGAGACAGTTATCCGGACGGTCGTCGATGACAAAATCCAGATCGAGCGCGGCCGCGATCCGTCCGCGTGAGCCCCGCACGACATAAACGCTCGGCAGCGCGAAGCCTTTCGACGCGAGCCACCGCTGGGTTTGCAGCTGCTGGGTCGCACCGGCGCTCGATGGGCGCGTCGTCAGGAAAAGGATTTCCCACCGCCGGTCGGTCGCGACGGCCGCCAGACGCCGGACCATGCCGGGCTCGCTTTCCTTCAGCGTCTCCCAGAAGTTTTCGATCGTCTCGACGTGCCGCCATAGGCGCCGCTGCTCGCGCGAGGTGAGTTGCAGTGTTTCGAGCGATGGCAGGTCGAGTTGTGCCGGCAGTTCGGCGTTTGACGTTTCGGCGTTCGGCGACGAGGGGGCCACGCGCGCGCTCCGCCTGCCCGTCAGGGCCCCCCCGAAGAGCAACTCTGCTTGGCGCGCCAGCTCGCCGTGCATGTCGGCAACGACCCCGTCGAGGTCGACGGCTATGCGCAGAGGCATGCGGATCGCATGCTACCACGGGCAAATCTGGCGGCATCTGCCATCGATCTGTCACAGGAAGTCTGCCGCCTATAGCAACCACATTTATGTGGTTAATGCGTAAATTCTGCAAGGCGAGCACCTCCTGAACGCTCGTAACTCGAAGAAAACCGAGCCTTCGGCGACGGCAACATCTTTGCTGTAGGACATCTCCCGATGACCTCCCCGCAACGGATTCTCTTGGTCGCGCCCTCTGAACAGACCGCCCACACCGTCGGTCCCTGGCTGGAGTCGGCGGGGTTTGAGGTGTTGCTCCGGAAGGAGTTCGCCGAGGCCAGAGCGACGCTCGGGACGCGACCCGAGATCGTGATCGCGGAAGTCAAGCTTGGGCCATATAACGGCCTGCACCTGGCGATCCTGGCTGGCGGTCTGGGAACGCCGGCGATCGTGATTGGCGATCGCGATCCGGTGCTTCAGGTGGAGGCCGAGCATCAGGGAGTGGTGTACCTGACGGCGCCCGCCGATCCGGAACACGTGCTGCGGCTGGTGCGAGATCTCTTGACTACGGCTGGGCACAAGCGCAAGTCGCCTCGCAAACGGGTGCCCGTGCTCGACGCCCTCGTCAACGACATGCACGCGCATCTCCTCGATGTCAGTCATGAAGGCATGCGGATCGAAGCAATCGGCAGCCGCGAGACCCTGCCGGCTTCGTTCACCGTACGGCTGCCGATGTTTAATTTCTCGTGCCGGGTCGAGCGTGTCTGGACCTCGCCGGCGCGTGAAGAAGGCACCGGCATGTGGTGTGGCGCCACACTCTCTCCGAACGACATCGACACCGCACTCGCGTGGCGCGCGCTCGTGGACAAAATGCCCGGCTCGTCGGTCCTTCACTGAGATCGCCTCACTCGAACTCCTCCGAATCCCAAGTCCCGAATCCCCAATCCCAATCCTGAGTCCTCTCCACCAGGGAAATCTGGCTTATTGAGGCCTTTTGTCCGCCACCAGACGGATCATCACGCGTATTCCCGGGAAGAAATGGTCAGAAACAGGCTTGTAATCAAAATGTCGGCGAATTGGCGTCTGGCATCAGCGTTGCCCCTGTGATGTTGCAGAGCGGGTTTTCGGACGAGTCCGAGGACAGAGTCGTTGGCGCCACAGCCCATGTCTGTGTCGATTGACCGAAACTCTTCGAACTCGTCCCACCCGCTCATCGCGAAGTGATTTGATTATGGAGCTCAAGACAAAAATTCTGGCCGTGGACTGCGCCGAGTACACGCTCGATTCCGTCGTGGGACTGCTGCGCAGCGCTGGCTATACCGTGACCGGCGCCGGGACGTTTGAAGCGGCGCGGCGTCTGCTGAAGACCAACCGATACGATCTGCTGATCACGACGCTGAGATTACTCCCCTACAACGGGCTCCATCTCGTCATCCATAACCAAGCGCTGCATCCCGAAACAAAGGCCATCGTCCTTGCCGATCCTCCCGACCTAGGGCAGGACGTCGAAATCCGGCGGCTGGGCGCACACTGCCTGAAGACGCCGGTCGATCCAGACCGGCTCTTGGCACAAGTTCGCACTGTATTGGACGGTCGAGCGTCGCAGGTCGAACGCCGCTGTAAGTCCGAGATCGGCTGTTAGCGCTTCGCTGCCACGCGCTCTTCAACCCCATCGTCGTCTCGCGGGCTGTCGTCGCTCAGCCTCACGCGCATCGAGCGAAACCGCTGAAACGGCATGTGGCATTCGTACTTGCGGAGGAAGTTGAGGAAGCGTTTGTAATCCTCAGGCTCGAGGTTGAAGCTCCTCACGAGGGCTTTGTAACTGCCTCCCGTTCGCTCCAGCCCGCGGCTGATGATGGAGCGCAGATCCTCGCGCGTGAGATCCCGCGACATGAATGGCTCGTAGACCACGGACCAGAAGGATTCCCCGCCGACGCTCATGCGCTCGAACAGGAGGTGGGCCCGTGGCTTGAGCGCGGGTGTCGCCGACCCTGCCGCCGGTTCCCCTAATACACCCGAGATTTCGCGCGGCAAATCAGCCGGTGTGACGACGCCGGCCCGCGCGCGGACAACGAGGCGCTCGGCCAGGTTCTTCAGCTCGCGGACGTTACCCGGCCAGTGGTACGCCTTCAGCCGTTCCAGCGTCTCGTCCGAGATGACCGGTGGCTCGGTCCGATGCCGGCTGCTGTATGCGCGGAAAAAGTGGGTGAGGAGCGGCCCGACGTCGTCCCGACGGTCGCGCAACGGCGGGATGAAGACGTGAATGACGTTCAACCGGTAATACAAGTCTTCGCGGAAGCTCTTGTCGGCGATGCCGGCCACGAGGTTTCGGTTGGTCGCCGCGATTACGCGAACGTCGACGACCGAGTTGATGCGCGTCGAGCCCACGCGCTGAATCTCGCCATTTTCCAGAAACCTCAGCAAGAGCGCCTGCATCCGGAGGCTCATTTCGCCGACTTCGTCCATGAAGACAGTGCCGCCGTTTGACTGATCGAGCAAGCCCTTCTTGTCGCGATACGCGTCGGTGAAGCTCCCGCGCACGTGCCCGAAGAGCTCCGACTCGAGGAGCGAGTCGGGCACACCAGCGCAGTTCATCGTCACGAGCGGACTTTGGGCACGCCGGCTGCGCTGATGAATCAGCTGCGCGACGATTTCCTTGCCGACACCGCTCTCGCCTGTAATCAGCACTTTCGCGTCAGAGCGCGACGCGCAAACAATCTCCTGCTCGACGTCACGAATAGCAGCACTTGAGCCGACGAGCTGCGGAAGAGATTCCATAGTTGAACGAAGGCGGAAACCTGAACTTATATCTCGGACGCGTCCAAAGGTCAAGCCTCAAGCGTCCATAGTGCACTAAACAGTCCTAAATTGCGCAATAATGCAAGCACTGGAACAGACTTGCACGCTCCTCTGGACCGAAGTTTTCCTGCCCAAACCCGAATCCCGTTTGATGAACATTCTGTGTGCGCCCAGGCTTAAGGTTCGTAGGTGGCTGACTCCTGCGAATGCCCAAGATCGATTGGCATCTTCTAAGTCCTTTGTCCCAAGCGATTTGATTAGATGCTCTTCTCATCCAACGCATCGGGCAGTGGTCTTGCTAAAGATTCGTGCACGAGACACTTAGACGTTGAAAAGACCTTTCGGGTGAAGTCGGGCCTGAAGGAGAAGTAGGTCGCCATCTCGGTGGTTTAGTGACGTCGGTCTCATGGCGTTTCGACCAATGATTTCAAGATATTGCGCCTGAATCTTTGGATGTTCTGCATGGCGGCTGGGCGGCGAGCCGTTTGCTAAAGAAACCATAGGAGCGTTCTGTGAAGCGACTACTGATTGTTGGTCTTGTCACCGTGGCCTCCCTCTCGGCAGCACCGGCGATGGCTAGTTCGATTGACCTGACGATGACGAATATCGGGCTGGGCAGTAACGGGGTTATGGGCGGGGCCTACATTGGGCCTTACACGGTCCAGGTGAATGGCACAACCAACACGTTTCAGGTGATCTGCGACCAATTCCTGGCCGACACGTACGTCGGCGAGTCTTGGACAGCGTCGATCACCAGCCTTTCGAGCCTTAATAGTCAGCTGTACAACGAAATCGGTTACCTGGCGGAGGCATTGTTCGCCGGTTCGACGTCGTGCCAGACTAGTTCCTGCGCGGGCGTTAACTATGCGGCAGACATCCAGTACGCGATCTGGCAGGTGTTTGATGGCGCGCCCGCTCTTACAGGCGGCGCGTTCGCCTATCTCACTGGAAACGACCTTGCCAACGCCCAAGGCTGGTTGATCGCGGCCCAGAGCCAGACCTACACGCCTGGACAATTCTCGGACCTTGTTATCTATACGCCGACCAGCTGCCTCAATACCGTGGGCTGCTCATCGACGAACCTGCCGCAGGAATTTATCGGCAAGACATCCGTCCCTGAGCCGGCTACGGTTCTCCTGTTACTGGTCGCAATGGCCGGGACCTTTGGATATCAGTACCGCTTCAATCGGGCCCGCACGAACGCGTGAACTGGCGGACGCTGCGCTCTAGAGAGCGCTCCCTTCGCTCGTACCCATCGTCAGTCGGTCGCTTCACCGATTAAGCTAGAATACGCGTCATGCGTTCGCCGGTTGTTGCGGGCGCCTTGCGCCATGGCCACGCTCGTAGTGACCGGCGGAGCGGGGTTCATCGGGTCCAATCTCGTTCAACACACCCTCGATCGAACGGCTGACCGCCTCGTCATCGTCGATAGCCTCACGTACGCCGGCAGGCTCGCGCTTGTATCCGCTGACACGTGCCGTCAGCAAGCAGCTCCTGCCCGTCTTCAGCAAGCCGATGGTGTACTACCCGCTGTCGACGTTAATGCTGGCGGGCCAGCCGAAGCCCGAAGGCCTTCCATAGGCCTTCATCATCGGCCGTGCCTTTATCGGCACCGGTCAGGTCGCCCTCGCGCTCAGCGACAACATCTTTTACTTTTACGGCGCGCACTTTTCCGACTACCTGCGTACCGCCGCAGCGCGTGAAGGCGGCGCGACCATCTTCGGCTACCAGGTCCGCGATCTGGAGCGACGGCGTCGTCGAGTTTGACGCTGAGGGGAGCGCGATCGGTATCGAAGAGAAGCCGGCGAGGCCCAAGTCTTCCTACGCCATCACCGGTCTGTATTTCTACGATAACCAAGTCGCTGGCGCAAGCGGCGAACTACGTGCAGGCGATCGAAGAACGGCAAGGACTGATGGTGGCGTGTCTCGAAGAAATCGCGTACCGCATGGGCTACATCGATGCGGCCGACGTCGCACAGCTGGCGCGCGGGATGGGTTCGAGCACGTACGCGTGGAACCGGACGTGCATCGGGACGGCGGGGACTTCTTCGTCGAAACGTATCACATCGCTAAGTACCGCGCTGGGGGCCTCAGCCAGCCGTGCGTCTAGGACAACCATTCGCGATCCGTCGCAGGCACACTGCGTGGCCTTCATCTGCAGGTGAGACGGCCTCAGGGGAAACTTGTTCGGGTGATCGAAGGCGAGATCTACGACGTCGCGGTTGACTTACACCGAGGATCGTTGACCTTCGGCCAGTACGTAGGCACGCGCTTGTCGGCAGAGAATTTCCGGCTCTGTTATATCCCGATCGGTTTTGCGCATGGCTTCTGCGTCCTCACGCCCACCGCGCAGGTGGAGTACAAGGCGACCGACACCTATGACCCAGACGGGGAGATCGGCATCGCCTGGGATGATCCACCGCTGGCCATTTCTTGGCCCATCACGCATCCCTTGCTGTCGGAACACGACCGGCACCATCCGCAGCTCGCGGACGTCTTGGACCGCCTGCCGCAGGCTTAGACGGCGGCGTAGACGTTGGCCATGCTTGCCACAGCATCGACTGGCTGTGGTGCGCCCAGCTTGAACACGTGGGGGTGCGGCTGCTTGATCGCGTTGCGGGTGTCAACGATGAGTGGAGACACCTCGACCAGAGCCTGGTAATCAACGGCACGATGATCCGTCACGATGGCAACACAGTCGACGCCCGCGAGCGTTGCCGGATCGAGCGCCACAGACTTTAGGTCGTAGCCGCCTGGCCACGCGTGGCCCGCGAGAACCGGCACAAACGGGTCGAAATAGCAAAGCGTGGCGCCCTTGTCGTCGAGCAGTCCCATCACGTCGAGCGCCGGCGACTCGCGGATGTCATCGATGTCGCGTTTGTAGGCGATGCCGACCACGAGGACACGCGAGCCGTTCAGGGATTTCTTGTGAACGTTCAGCGCATCGGCAATCTTGTCGACGACATAATGCGGCATCGACGCATTCACATGACCGGCGAGCTCGATGAAGCGCGGCTCGAAACCGTGCATCCGCGCCTTCCACCCGAGGTAGAACGGATCGATCGGAAT
>JBGPHH010000014.1:0-31245 GCA_041484265.1 Vicinamibacteria bacterium | reverse complement strand
CACTGACGAAGACCAGCGGATCGCTCGAGCGAACGCCGAATAACGAGGTGGCGATGAAGCGCGTCAGGCCGAACGCCGACGCCAACCCGATGGCCACGCCGACCAATGCCAGTCGCATGCCCTGGAAGACGATCATCCTCCTGATCTCGCCGGACCCGGCGCCAAGCGCCAGACGGATGCCGATCTCCTGCGTGCGCTGCTGGACCGAGTACGCCATCAGTCCGTAGATGCCGATGGCCGCGAGCAGCAGCGCCGACGCGCCAAAAACGGTCATCAGCAGCATGTTGAACCGCTGGCGCGAGATCGATCGCGACACCACGTCGGTCATCGATCGGACGTCGGAAACCGGAAGGCCCGTCACGTTGCGCAGCTGCTCCTGGATGGCGTTGCTGAGCGAGTAGGGCGCGACACGCGTGCGGACGACCCAGGCCATCGGCGTGATGCTGACGTTCAGCCGATTGGCGCCGTCCGGCACCTGCGCCTGCGGGATGTACATGCGCGGACCCGGATCGTTGTTGAGCCCGCCATCCCTCACGTCGCCAACGACGCCGATAATCTGCCGTTCGGGCTCGTCGGCGAACTCGCGCATGATGCCTCGGCCGATCACCAGCCGATCGGTCAGCGGATCGCCGTCCTTCCAGAATTGGCGGGCCATCGTCTCGTTGATGACGACGGCGGGGGGGCCCTGCCGATCGTCGCGAATCGTGAACGTCCGCCCGCGCTTGACGGGAATCTTGAACACTTCGAAGTATCCCGGCGAAACCGTCAGCCAACCCCCGCCTCCGGTGAACGGTCCCTGCTGCGGCGGGCGGCCGACGATGAGAAACGGCAGACCGTACCCGCCCTCGAGTGGGATGCAGCATGTGGCGCTCGCCAGCTCGACGCCCGGCAGCGCCTGGAGGCGCTCGACACCGCTCCGAACGAGCTGGCTGACACTGGTTGCGCTTTGGAACTGCGGCCCTGTCAGAGACATGCGCATCGTCAGGACGTGCTCGGCGTCAAACCCCGGATCGACGGCGCGGAGCGCGAGCGAGGTGCGAATCAGCAGCGTGGCGCCGACGAGCAGGATCAGAGCCAGCGCGACCTCGGTGACGACAAGAATCGACCGCGCCTTGTTTTGACGGAACCCGGTGCCCGATCGCCCCGCGCTTTCCTTGAGCGACACGTTCAAGTCGACCCGCGACGCTTGAAGTGCCGGGATCAGGCCAAACAGGATGCCGGTGCCGATCGAGATCACGAGCGTAAAGGCGAGCACGCGCCAGTCGAGCCCCACGAGTGAGCCGTCCTGCCCGATGCGGGGGATTCCGGCCGTATTGATCGAGAGGAGCGCCCGCATGCCGACCACGCCGAGAACCAGACCGAGCGCGCCGCCGATGAGCGACAGCACGACGCTCTCGGTGAGGAGCTGCCGGACGATGCGGCTTCTGCCTGCGCCGAGGGCCGCGCGAACCGCGATTTCACGCCTTCGCCCCGTGGCTCGCACGAGCAGAAGGCTGGCGACGTTCGCACAGGCGATGAGCAGTACGAACGTGACAGCGCCGACCAGGACGAGGAGCGTCGGCCTCACGTTCCTGACGATGACGTCCTGGAATCGCTCGACGCTGAATCCCGTGTTCGGCGGAAGGGCGGTGGGAAACTTCTGTCGGAACTCCTGGGCCGACACTTGAAGGCGTGCCGCCGCCTGCTCGAGCGCGACGCCCGGCTTGAGCCGGCCCGCGACCGTGAAGTAGTTGCCCTGGTCCGACGAGTTGGGTTCGAGTTGGAACGGGATCCAGACCTCCGGAGGCGCGCCGAACTCCCTGACGTCGAAGCTCGGCCCGACAACCCCGATCACGACGTAGGCATCGCCGCTCAGAGACAACGTCTTCCCGACGATCGCAGGGTCGCCGCCGAAGCGTCGCTTCCAGAATCCGTCGCTGATGACCGCGACGCGGTTGGCGTTCGGCAGATCTTCCTCGGCTGTGAACGAGCGGCCCAGGACGATCGGAGCGCCGAAAAGGCGAAAGTAGTCGGCGCTCGCCTGCGTGGCCCGCAACTGCTCGGGTGCCGCGCCGCCCGTGTGGTTCACGACGTTGTTCCTGAAGGCGGTCACGTTCTCGACGACGTTCGTCTCCTGCCGCCACTGGGTGAATTTGGCGGGGGAGGCGCCCTGCCCCGAGCCCTGCGGCGACGTGTTCATGAACAGCACCAGCCGATCCGGTTCCGGAAACGGGATGGGCTTGAGGAGCACCGCGTTGACGACCGAGAAGATCGCCGTGTTCGCGCCAATCCCGAGGGCCAGCGCCGAAACGGCTGCGAGGCTGAATGCGGCATTCTGGCGAAACATCCGCAAGGCGTGCCGCAGGTCTTTCAAGAGCGTTTCCACACAACCCTCCAGGGGCCAGACGTATTGGCAACCCTATAGACGTTCAGGCGATCGGAAGGTTACTGCTCAAAACCGTGTAAGTCTCAAGTCTCAAGTGTGAAGAGTGAAGGCGGTGTTTCATTTCAGACTTGAGGCTTGAGCCTTCAGACTTACTCGTATCTCAGCGCCGTTGCCGGGTCGAGGCGCGTCGCGCGGCGGGCCGGCCAGTAGCACGCGCCGAGCGACACCGCCGCCAGCATCAGCGCGATCGACGCCAAGGTGATGGGATCGCGGCTGCCGGTTCCCACGAGAAACGATCGCAGCAGGATGCCGACGCCGAATGCGCCCGCCAGCCCGATGGCCAGCCCGATGGCGAGCTTGACGACGGCCTGCCGCAGGAACAGCCACAACACTTGAGCTTCCTGCGCGCCAAGCGCCATCCGTACGCCGATCTCCTGCGTGCGCTGTGCCACCGAGTACGCGGTCACGGCATACAAGCCGACTGCAGACAACACGAGGGCGACGAACGCAAAGATGGCGAACATCGAGCCGAAGATACGGTACGGCCATCGCTGCAGGGCGAGGTTCTCGTCGATCGTCTGGATGAAGAACAGCGGCAGATCGGCGTCGAGCGCGCGCACTTCTTCCCGAAGCACGGGTGTCACCGCCGCTGCATCGCCTGGTGCTCGAACGAGCAACGTCATGGCGCCAATCGGATCGGCGCGGTAGGGACGGTAGACGACAGGATTAGGGTCAGGGTTGTCCTGCGGGTTGGTTTGGCGGACGTTCTTCGTCACCCCGACGATGGTCGCCCACGGAGGCGCTACGCTCGCGGCCGAGCTGTCGTCCGGAATCGTGAGACGAATGCGGCGCCCGATGGGATCCTCGTTGGGGAAGTACATCGCCACAATCCGCTCGTTGACGATCGCCACCTCTTGACCGGCGGCGCCGTCGGCATCGGTGAAGGCCCGGCCTCGGATCGGCAGCTTGAACAGATCGAAGTAGGTCCGCCCGGTCAGTAGGGTGACTACCGTCGGTGGCGTTTGGCCGGCCTCGACCGGGCGTCCCTCGATCGCGAAGAGGCGCGGCGCGCCTCCGGCCATCGGGAACGTACTCGCGATGGTGGCCGAGGGGAACGAGGAGATCGCGGCGAGCCGCTCTTCGAGACGCCGATAGAACGCCAGCCGCGCCTCTGGTGTCGAGTACTTCTGACCGGACAGGTTGAGCCGCATCGTCGTCACGTGCGCCGTGTCGACGCCGACGTCGAACCGATAGAGAGCGAGAAAGCTGCGCATCATGAAGCCGGCGCCCGCCAGCAGCACGAGTGTGAGCGCCAGCTCGGTCACCAGCAAGACGCTCGTCCAGCGCCGTGCGCGAAATGCGCCGCCGGCGCCTCGGCCGCCTTCCTTCAACACTTCATTGACGTTGGTCTTCGAGACGTGCAGCGCCGGCGCCAAGCCGAACGCCACGGCTGTGCCGAGGCAGATGGCGGCCAGGTACGCGAACACGCGTCCGTCCATCGTGAATTGAATCCAGTACGGCTTCCCGAGTCGTGGATCCGCCACTGCGGCATCGAACAGGCGCACGCCGACAATCGCAATCGCGAAGCCAAGGACCCCACCGATGATGGCCAGCATCAGGCTTTCGATCAGGAGCTGACGGACCACTTGCCACCTGGTCGCCCCAAGCGACATGCGCACCGAGATCTCGCGCGAGCGGTCGGCGGCGCGCGCGAGCAACAGATTGGCGACGTTGGCGCAGGCGATGAGCAACACAAACCCAACCGCGCCCAGCAGCGACAGGAACATGAGCCTGATCGGACCGCCGTTGACGCGCGTGGAGTAGGGAACCACAGTGGGCCGGATGTCCTTGTTCGTGCCGGGATACTCGCCGGCCAGGCGTGTCGTCACCGTGCTCAGCTGCTGCCGAGCCTGCTCCAGGTTGACCCCTGGTGCGAGTCGCCCGATGACGTTGAGGTTGCGCTGGTCGCGCTTCTGATCGAGCAGGCCGGCCGATAGCTGGAGCGGCTGCCACGCATCGGCGTTGTTCGGGAACTGAAACCCCTCGGGCATCACGCCGATGATGGTCGACGGCACGCTGTTGACGCGAACCGTTCGGCCGAGAATGTTCGGATCGCTGCCGTAGCGGTTCTTCCACACGCCGTTACTGAGCAGCACGACGGCGGCACCGGGCCGGTCATCCTCAAGCAGGAAATCGCGGCCGAGCACAGGCTTGACGCCGATCAGCCGGAACATGCCGCTCGAGACAAATTGGCCCTGATAGCGTTCGGGCGCGCGCCCTTCGTCGCTGATGTTCATCGTGCCGCCGATAAATGCGGCCGTTGTCGTAAACCCCGGCGTGGCTTCGCGCCAATCCTGGTAATCCAGGTAGGACACGCCGCGATCGCGATTGCGAAGATCCTGCGTCCCGATCGCCATGATGCGATCGGTGTCCTCGAAGGGCAGGCCGCGGATGAGCACGGCGTTGACCAACGTAAAGACCGTGGTGTTCGCGCCAATGCCCAGCGCCAGGGTGATCGCCGCGACGGCGGTAAACCAGCGATCTTTGAGCAGCATGCGGAGAGCGAAGCGCACGTCGGGCAACAGGTTCATGGATGCCCTCTTATTACGGAGATTGGCCCCGGTGGGTTCATGGCTGCCGGACCCAATAGGGGTCCGGCCTACTTAAACGCGCCCTCGCGGAGCATGGCGGACATGACGCGGCCCCGCTCGTGATCCGAGCCGATGCGGCCCGTCGTATCGAGCAAGGCCTGCCGGGTCGCGGCGTCGATGGGCTGCGAGCTGATCACCTGGAGGAGGACGCGCGACTGTTCGAAGTCCGAGCCGATGGCCGTCGCCGCGCGGACGATGCCGAGCACCGCGTCGGCGCCGAGACCTTTCTTCTGGGCGAGTGTGCCGAGTACGCGCGCCTTCTCGAAATCCGACCGGATGCGCGGGGCCGATATCAGAACGACCTTCACGGCCGCCGGCGTTGGACGCTCTGCCGTCATCAGGGCGGCCAGCACCCGAGCGTGCTCGAAGTCCGAGCCGATCGCGCCGGTCGCTTCGACATAGGCGGGCGCCAGGGCTTCGTCAATCGGGATCGCTGCGGCAAACGCGACGAGCACGCGCGCCAGTTCGAAGTCCGAGCCGATCCCCCGCCCCGCCTGATTGAGGGCGCGCTCTGCCGTCGGGCGATCGAGCCGCTGCTTGAAGAGTAGCGTGAAGTACCGCGCCTTGACGAAATCGCTGTCCAGGAGCGAGATGGCGTCCAGCACGCCGCTTGGTCCCTGCTGTGACAAGATGCGCGCGACGCGGGCGTCCGCACCAAACCCGCTCTTGACGAGACGCTGGATCGTGCCGGAAATCCACGCGCGCGCCGCGGCATCGATGGGCCGTTCCGTGCCGCCGACGCTGTAGCGCCGGCTCGTCGTGCCATCCGCATTGCCTGTGACGACGTACCGCTGGCCGAACAAGCTGAGCCAGCCCTTCGATGACATCTCGAACGAGCCGTTCGGCGGGACGCTCTTGACGTCTTTCTCATCCTCGGTCAGCTCGATGCGTCCGCGGGCATTAACGTGCAATCGGGTCCAGCCGTCGCCCGTGCTCATATTCCAGCTAATGCGACTGTCATCGGCGACAGTGGGCATAGGAGGCAAGGGCGGCAACGGGGGCAGCGGCGCCACCCGATCCTGCGCCGAAACCACGACCGACGCCGCGCCGATGGCCATCAAGACCGCAAGTATCAGATTCTTCATCGTGTGGCTCCCACGCAGAGAGAAACCCCGAGGTCGGCCGAAAGTTTCAGTGTTCTCGAATCAATTCCCGAACCATGACGGCGGCGGTGGCCGCGAGCAGGACCGCACTGAAGGCCAGGCCCATCGTCAGCGACGCTCCAGCGATTGATGTCGGAGACGCGGTCGGGACACCCGGCAGCGTGCGCCACAGCCAGACGAGCAGTCCGGCGGCAGCCACCAGGCCGAGGCCCACCTGCACCTGCTCGCCGACCTCGATCGGTTCAGTAGCTTTTTGCTGTGCATCCCAGCGTCGCAGCAGCTCGGCCTTCCACCACAGATACGTCGCGTCGGGCAACGGCTGTTCGCTGATCGGAAGCGAGGCCAGTTCCTTCATCCACGCCGTCACGGCCTGTGTGTCCTCAGCTTCTGTATCGCGATCGAATCGTTTCCACATCATGGGCATCACCGTTCTCGTTCTTCGTCCGCCTGAAGGCGGACACTACATATGTCTGTCGTAGTGTCCGGCTTCAGCCGGACCGTTCCGGGGCGCGCCCACCCTCGCGAAGCAGCTGCGCCAGCTTGCGACGAGTGCGATGCAGAAGGACGCGAACGCTTCGCTCTCGAAGGCCGAGGGCCGCGGCAATCTCGCGATGATCGGATCCCTCGACATACGCGAGCCACATCAGCTGGCGCTGCTGCGGGTTGAGCTGCTCGAACACACGCGCCATGTCGAGACGCAGGGGAATGTCCGGTCCGGGCGCGCCACGTGTGTCGGCCGATTGGTCGGGTTGCCCGCTCTCGTGGCGACCGCGACGCCAATGATCGACGATGAGGCGGCTCGCGACGCGAAAGAGAAATGCACGAAGCTGCTGGGGATCGTCGGTAGCGGGCGGTGACCGCACCAGCCGAAGGTAGCTCTCCTGCACGATGTCGTCGGCGTAGGTCGCGTTGCCGAGCACGCGCGCCGCGTACGCCCGCAGTCCGGGAGCCGTCCGGCGGTAGAACACGTGGAACGCCTGCTCGTCGATCATGATCTCGGGCGTTCCGGACAACTCGCCCGCCGACGCCTTAGGCTCTCGCCTCCAGATGGCCTGGCCGGCGGCGAGCACGTCGTTGACGAACACGTCGAGACTGGCCATGGCTTCTCATCGGGCGGCGGCGTCATGGATGCCGCCGCGGCGCCCGTCCGTATCGAGCACGCCAAGCATTCGAGCCAGTCGATACGACGCGCCGGCCGAGATCAGAAATCCAAGGCCGAGCGACGCGGCGATCACGCCGATGACCGTCAGCACCTCAAAGTCGCCGGATCCGGCATACCGGGTGGTGAAGTACCACCCGAGCGTCAGCACGCCCACGCCCAGCATGATGAGGACGATGCCAATCTGGCTCGCGCGGAGGATGCTGTCCTGCGGCCGCGAGGAGCTGCGCTCGACGGTCATGCTGTCCATGAACTTGGCGCCTCCTTCCGTCTGGAGGAAGTCGTTGAAATCCTTGACCGAGCCGATGCGGTCGAGCAACTTGCTGTTGAATTCGGTGGTCAGCCTCAGTCGGAGACGCCGCTGCCAGGCGTTCACCAGCGTCCAGATGACGAAACCAATTGTGATGAACAGCGCCGGGAGGATGATTATCGGGATGAGATTGCCGTTCATGAAATCGCTCCTGTCTGCTTCACGACCTTAACAACGTTGGAGGGCGGGGTTTGGTTAACAGGCGGCGGCTCGAGACCGCGCTGGACGAGCGGGCGCTCATGTGGTATCAGTATGATACCAGTCTGGGAGGAGGACGCGTGGCGAATGTGCTGATTCGAGATCTGGACGACGACGTGTTGAAACAGCTGAAGGCATCTGCGCAGGAGCATGGGCGGTCGCTCCAGGCGGAAATCCACGAGGTGCTCCGCCACGCCAGCAGCCGGAGTCTGGCAGAGACCCGGCGCCTCTCGGCCCGGTGGTTGAAGCGCCTGGGGGCGTCGGCTCACACGGATAGCACGGCCTTGATTCGTGAGGATCGCGACCGCCGGTGAGCGCATTTGTCGTCGACGCCAGCGTCGTCGTCAAGTGGTTCGTTCCCGAGATTCACAGCGACGCTGCCCGCCGTCTCCTCTCGCTTCCCCACACGTATCTGGCCCCCGATTTGGTATTTGCGGAGACCGCCAACGTTATCTGGAAGAAGATCAGACGCGGCGAGCTGACTGCCGAACAGGGTCGGCAGCTCGTTGATGACATCGGCCTGATTGCGGTCGAAACCGTCTCATGCCGGTCACTCGCTGCAGACGCGCACGAGCTGGCCAGAACGACCGGCCGAACGGTCTACGACGCGATGTACCTCGCGCTAACCGCTCGACTTGAGACGCGCATGATTACGGCCGATGAGAGGCTCGCGGCGGCATTGACCGCGTGGCCGACGACCGCTCCCCATATCCAGCTCGTTCAGATGTTCGAGGGCTGACACTCAAATCCGCGGTTCGGACATCAGCGCCAGCGTGTTGCCCTCGGTGTCGTTGAAAAAGGCCATCCAGACCTCTCGATCGGGCAGTTTCGCAATCAGATGCGGCTCTTTGCGGAACGTCACGCCTCGGGATACGAGGGCCTGATGCATCTCGCGAATGTCATCGACCGCGAAGTAGAGGATGGAGCCCGGGTGGTCGAACTCTTTGTCCTCGGGGACGTCGAGCAGCAGCCGCACCCCATTGCAGTCGAAGAACGCCAGTTGCGGCGGCGCCTGAAAGAGAAACGTGAGACCGAGCGAGTCGCGATAGAAGCGCACGGCGCGGTCGAGGTCGCGCGCGTTCATCGAGATCTGCCCAATGCGCGAGAGGGTGCCAGGTCCGGTCATGGAGGTTTCTCCCTGCGCGCCATTTTGCCCCAAACCCGCACCCTCGCACCTGTCGCACCCCCGCACCAGTCGCACCCCGATCGTGCGTGCTGTTGACAGTCAACATGTGACGGGCTATGCTCCTGTCGACTTTCAACAGAAGGAAACGATGGCCTCTTCACAAGCGGCGGAAGTTCCTTACGGCACGCTCGACCTGATGGTGCTCAAGACGCTCGAGGCGATGAGCCCGCTGCACGGTTACGGCATCGCGCGCCGCATCGAGCAAGTGGCGCAAGGCTCGCTGGCGCTCAATCAGGGGACCATCTATCCGGCGCTCCTGCGGCTCGAGCAGAAGGGCTGGATCGAAAGCGAGTGGGGCACGAGCGAGAACAACCGCCGCGCCCGGTTCTATTCGATCACGCGCGCCGGAAAAAAGCAGCTGGCGGCGGAAGCGGAGAGCTGGGCCCGCACCGTCGCGATGGTCAGCCGCCTGCTGGAGGATCAGCCGTGACTTGGCTCCGCGTCTTCGTCTGGCGCGCGCTCGGGTTGTTCACGAGGCGCCGGCGGGACTCCGAGTTGCACGACGAGATTCAAGGACATCTCGATCTCCTCGCCGAGGCGCACGTGCATCGCGGCATGACGCCTGGGGATGCGCGAGGAGCAGCGCGGCGCGAGTTTGGCGGCGTCGATCAGCTGAAGGAAACCTATCGCGATCAACGGGGCCTTCCGCTCGTGGACGCAGTGGGGCAGGATTTTCGGTACGCGCTCCGTCAGCTCCGAAAGAATCCCGGATTCACCGCGGCCGCTATCCTCACGCTGGCGCTTGGTATCGGCGCCAATACCGCGATCTTCAGCGTCGTCGACGCCGTGCTCCTCCGGCCGCTGGCGTATCCGGATCCGGATCGGCTCGTGGCGATTGACGAATCCACGCCGACACGCCCGGCGATTCCAGTCAATGCCATGCATTTTCTTTCGTGGCAGGCCGACAGCCAGTCGTTCGACCGGATGGCGCTCATCGACGGCATCGCCGTCAATGTCACGGGCTCGGGTGAACCCGAGCTTCTGATCGGCGCCCGCGTCTCGCCCAGTCTGTTTCCCATGCTGGGCGTCCGGATGCAGCTGGGTCGGGCATTCAGGGACGACGAAGATCGCGTGGGTCGCGACCACGTCGTCGTCCTCAACGACGAGTTGTGGCGACGTCGGTTTGGCGCGGATCCAAACGCGATTGGCCGAACTATGACGCTCGACGGTGATTCGTACGAGATCATTGGCGTTCTGGCGCGAGACTTCCGGTTTCCGTCATTTCGGCATCTCTACTCGCTGCCGAGCACCGCTCCTCGGCCTCAATTCTGGAAGCCGTTCGGGATTCGGGATGCCGAGCGCGACCCGGTTGGCGGTTTCAACAACATCTGCATCGCCAAGTTGAAGCCAGGGGTGTCCCTGTCGCAGGCCTCCCTCGAACTCGAGCGGGAACAGGTGACGATCGCGTCGCAGTTGCCGGAGCGAATCGACCTCCACGCCCTGGTGACGCCCCTGCAGGCGCAAATCGTGGGGCGGTCGCGCGCCGGCCTGCAATTGCTCTTGGGTGCGGTCGGCGCGGTCCTGCTGATCGGATGCGTCAACATCACGAACCTCCTGCTGGTGCGGACGATCGGCCGCCGCAGGGAAATCGCGCTCCGTCGCGCGCTCGGCGCCGGTCGCGGGCGCCTGTTCCGCCAGATGCTCGTCGAGAGTGTGACGCTCTGCGGCATTGGTGGCGTGGCGGGACTGGGCGTCGCATACGCCGCCATCCGACTGATTCTCATCGTGGCCCCGGCGGACGTCCCCCGTCTCGACGAGGTCGCGCTCGACGGGCGCATGCTGTTCTTCACGTTCGTCGCAACGACCGCCGTTGGCCTGTTCATCGGTCTCGTGCCGGCGTGGCGATCGGCGGGCGTCCCGTTGATGGATGCGATGAACGTACGCCCAGGCGGAGTATCAGCCGGCCGTGGTGCCGGCCGGATGCGATCGCTGCTCGTCCGCGCGGAAGTGGCCGTGAGCGTCATGTGCCTGATCGCCGGCGGGTTGTTGCTCCACAGCCTTGCCAATCTGCTGACCGTCGACAGGGGGTTCGACGTCGAGCATCTCGTCACGGTCAATGTCAACCTCTCAGGACCTCGATATCGAACGCCCGAGACACGAGTGGCGTTCCGGCGTGCGGTGATTGAGCGTGTGCAGGCCCTTCCCGGTGTGTCGTCGGTCGGCGTGTCCAACAAGCTTCCCCTGACCGGCGTCGGGCAGAACAGCGCGCTCACGCTGGAAGGTACGACGGTACCGCTGTTCGATCGACCGATCGCCGACGTGCGTCCGGTGAATCCAGACTATTTCCACACGTGGGATATTCCGCTCAAGGCCGGACGCATCTTCGAACCCGCCGACGGCGATCGCCCGGTGGCTCTGGTGTCGGAATTTGCCGCCCGACGCGCGTGGCCCGGCGAGGATCCCCTCGGGAAACGGTTCCGCTTCGGCGGCAATCCCAACGGACCTCTCTACGAAGTGATCGGTGTCGTCGGCGACGTGCGAAATATCAATCTCGATCAAGCACCGGCGGTCTCGGCATACGTGCCGTATTGGCAGCGAGATGCACAGTTCGCATCGCTCGCGATCAAGACGACTGCCGATCCAGCCGCGATTTCGTCAGCCGTACGAACGGCGGTCCGTGAAGTGGATCCCGAACTTCCGGCTCCCGCCATTCGAACGATGGATGAAGTCGTGACCGAGTCGACGGCGGAGCGGCGGTTCCAGATGAACCTCGTGCTGCTGTTTGCGGCCGCGGCCATGTTGCTCGCCGGTCTGGGCATCTATGGCGTCCTGTCGCACGCGGTTGTTCAGCGGACCAACGAAATCGGCATTCGGCTGGCGCTTGGCGCCGAGCCTGGCGAAGTGCGGCGGATGGTGTTGAAGGACGCCGTCGTTCTCGTTGGCGCCGGCCTGGCGGTCGGCGTGCCGCTGGCGCTCGTCGTCGGTTCCTCGCTGCGCGCGCTGCTCTTTGGCGTGACGCCGCGGGACGTCCCGACGATCGCCGGCGCGTGCGCGGTTCTGACGGCCGCCGCGCTCCTGGCCGCGTACGTGCCGGCCCGCCGCGCGAGCCGCGTCGATCCAATGGTGGCGCTGAGGCACGAATGACAAAGCTGCGAACTCTGCTGTCGCGAATCCTGGCGCTCTTCACAAAGAACCGGGGCGACGCCGACCTGAACGATGAGATTCAGGCGCATCTCGATATGCTCGCGACAGAGCACGTGCGCGGCTCGCTGCCGCCGGCCGCAGCTCGTGCGGCCGCACGACGCGAGTTCGGAGGCGTCGATCAGATGAAAGAGATCTATCGCGACCAGCGCGGGCTGCCGTTCTTCGACACCCTTGCCCAGGATTTTCGCTACGCAGTTCGTCAGCTCGGAAGGAATCCTGGCTTCACGTCCGCAGTGGTCCTGACCCTGGCGCTCGGCATCGGTGCGAATGCCGCCGTCTTCAACCTTCTCGAAGCCATCCTGCTCAAACCCCTGCCGGTTTCCAACCCGCAGGAGCTCGTCGTGTTCGCGGCGCAGACCGGTGGCGAGACCGACTACGCATTCAGCTATCGCCTGTTTCAGGTATTTCGAGCGAGCGGGCAGCTCCGCGACGTGTTGGCATCCGGGCGCTTCCGCGTCAGCATTGATGTTGGTGGCGGTGCCGAGCCCACCATCGCGGGACAACTCATTTCGGGAAACTACTACACGCTGCTCGGCGTACGCCCTGCACTCGGCCGGCTGCTTCTGCCAGACGATGACGGTGCGCCAGGCGTTCGCGCCGTTGCGGTGCTGAGCGACGGATACTGGCGGCGCCGTTTCGGCCGCGATCCAGGCGTGGTCGGCAAGCTCGTCCGGTTGAACGGATATCCCTTCACCATCGTCGGCGTGGCGGCGCCGGAGTTCTTCGGGACTCGCGTTGGCGAATCTCCCGACGTGACCGTTCCCCTCGCCATGCAGATGCAGGCGATGCCGGACCGTCCTGATTCACTCCTTGCCGGCGATGGCGCGAACCAATTCTGGCTCGAGTTGATGGGACGTCCCAGATCGGATGTGCCCGAGGCGCACGCGGAGGCCGCATTGCGTGTGATCTTCGATCGCGAAATGGCGGACCTCCGAGCGCATGCCGGGCCCAAGGCGGCGGCGCTTGGCTCGCCGCGACTCGCGCTGGAGGCCGGGAGCACCGGACTGTCGGACCTGAGGCGCCGATTCTCGCGCCCGCTGATGGTCCTGGCCGCAGTTGTCGCGCTCGTCCTGCTGGTCGCATGCGCCAACGTCGCCAACCTTCTCCTTGCGCGTGCGGCGGCGCGCCGTCGCGAAATGGCCGTGCGCGTGGCGCTTGGCGCCGGGCGCGCCCGTCTGGTCCGTCAATTACTCACCGAGAACCTCGTGCTTGCGTGCCTCAGCGGCGGTGTCGGCCTGTTGCTGGCGTGGTGGACGAGTGGTTCCCTGAGCGCCTTGGTTGCGAGCGACCAGTTCCAGTCGCTCGACGCGCATCCCGATCTCCGGGTGCTCGTCTTCACGCTCGGCATCTCACTGGCGACTGGCCTGGTGTTTGGCGTTGCCCCGGCATGGCGCGCGTGCGGGATCGACCCGAACACGGCCCTCAAAGAACGTGGCGATCGAGGATCAGGCCGCCGATGGTGGTTCAGCGCCGGCGCGCCACTCGTCGTCGCCCAGGTTGCGGTCTCGCTGGTGCTTCTCGTCGGCGCGGGACTCTTCGTTCGGACGTTGATGAACCTGCGGAATCTGGATCTCGGATTCGAGACCGCGCACGTGCTGACGCTTCGGCTCGAGCCGCAGGGCAGCAATCAGAAGCGGTCGAACCAGGTTCATTTTATGGAGCTGTACGCCGGATTGCTCGAGCGCGTTCGGGCGCTGCCTGGTGTCCGGGCCGCCAGCCTCACGGGCGCGACTCCGCTCGGAAACGAAAATCCAGTCGGAGGCCCGATTGCGGTCCCTGGGTACGTCCCGCACCAGGGTGAAGACATGCGCGTCGGCATGATGCAGATCTATCCGGGCTACTTTTCCACCCTGGGCATCCCTGTTCTGGCCGGTCGAGAGTTCGATCCGGCCGATAACATCACTCAACCTCCGAGGCCGCCGGCGCCAGGAAATCCGATCAAGGTCGTCGTCAACAAGACGATGGCCAACCGATTCTTCAGCGGGTCGAATGCTGTCGGTCGCGAATTCAACTCATTGGGCGTGTTCGTGTACCAGATCATTGGCGTCGTGGAAGACGCCCACGAGCGAGGCTTGCGTGACGCGGTCTCGCCGATCTATTACGCGGCATATACCAATGCACCGACAGGCCGCGGCCAGATGACCCTCGTCGTCCGGACGACCGGCGATCCGCACCAACTTGTCCCAACCGTGCGGCAGCTCGCGCGTGAGATCGACGTCAACATGCCGATGCTCAACGTCGAGACCATCGCCGAGCGGGTTGAGGCCTCGACGCGTCAGGAGGGCTTCGTCGCGCTGCTCGCGGGCGTGTTCGGGGCCTTGGCGCTCCTGATGGCTGCGATTGGCTTGTATGGCGTCATGTCGTATACGGTGGCCCGACGCACCAATGAGATCGGGATTCGCATGGCGCTCGGTGCTGGACGGTCCGAGGTGCTGTGGATGGTGCTGCGAGGGAGTCTCGGCCTCATCGCGGCCGGTCTGGCGATCGGCCTGCCGCTTGCGCTGGGCGCGTCGCGGCTGGTGGCTGGGCTGCTGTTTGGCCTGCAGGCGACCGATCCGGCGACGATGGCGGCTGCCATCGTGGTGATGACGGCGGTCGGCGCGACAGCCGGCTATGTTCCCGCGCGACGCGCGGCGGATGTGGCGCCGACGGTGGCGCTCAGACACGAATAGCAATCGGTGCGAAAGGTGCGAGGGTGCGACGGTGCCAGTACGTAGTGTCCGGCTTTAGCCGGACGAGGGGTGTATGACGAAGGTGCGAATTATCGTGTCGCGCATGCGTGCGGTGTTCACGAAACGCCGAACTGATGACGAACTGCACGATGAGATTCAAGCGCACCTGGATCTGCTCATTGAGGAGCACGTGCGCCGAGGGATGTCACGTGCTGACGCACGCGCGGCCGCTCGTCGCGAGTTCGGCGGCGTCGATCAGATCAAAGAGAGCTACCGCGATCAGCGCGGCCTGCCATTTGTCGAGTCGATGGTCCAGGACGTTCGCTATGCCCTCCGCATTCTGACCAAGAACGTCGGCTCGACGACCGTTGTCGTGCTGACGCTCGCGCTCGGCATTGGCGCGAGCGCCGTGATGTACAGCGCCATCGACGTCGTTCTCCAAAGCGTACCGATCGCGGATCAATCACGTGTCGTCTATCTCTCTTCTATTGATCCTCGAGGGCCCGGTCCTGGCCGATCAGGCGTCTCGGCACCAGATCTTGCCGACTGGTCGAGCCAGAACACCACGTTCGAAGAGCTCGCGGCTTTCACGTATGACTCGATGAATCTGAGCGGGATTGACATCCCGGCGAGAGTGTCCGTGATTCGTGCCTCAGCAAACCTTCTCCCGCAGTGGGGTGTGAAAGCAGCTCTCGGGCGCATGTTCAGGCCCGAAGAAGATCGCGCAGGCGGAGAACGCGTCGTGCTCTTGACCGACAAGTTCTGGCGAACGCAAGTGGCCGGCGATCCGGCGGTGCTTGGTCGGACCGTCCTGCTAGATCGCCGTTCCTACACGGTGGTCGGCGTCCTCCCGGAGCGCATGAGCAAGGGGATTCTTGGGCGGTCCGATATCTGGATACCGCTCGCGCTCGATGCCGCGCGCGCACGACGCGACGACCGCTCTCTTTTCGTAACGGGCCTTCTCAAGCCCGGTGTGAGTCGAGCGCAGAGTGCTGCAGACATACAGACCATAGCGCGTCGTATGGAGATTCAGTATCCGGCTACCAATACGGGCATCAGCCCGCTGGTCCACCCTGCGATCGAGACATTCGGCCTCGGGCAGACCTTGCGATTCATCCTCGGTTTGTTTGCCGGAGTCGGCGCGTTCCTGCTGCTCATCGCCTGCGCCAACGTCGCCAGCATCGTGCTGGCGCGCGCTACCTCTCGCGAGCGTGAGTTGTCGCTTCGCGCCGCGCTTGGCGCCGGTCGCCTTCGGCTGGTCAAACAGCTGATGGTCGAAAGCTTCGTCTGGTCCTCGCTGGCCTGTGTGGTCGGCGTGGTCCTGGCCGCGTTGGGCGTGGCGGCGATCCGCGTCGTCGCCGGTAGCGATCAGCCGATCTTCAGTGAGATGACGATGAACGGACGGGTCTTGGCGCTCGCGGTCGCCGCGGCCTCCGTCGCGCCTTGTTTCTTTGCATTGCTCCCGGCCGTTCGATCGTCGGCGCTCGACGTCCGTGCGGGTCTGATGCAAGAAGGCAGGGTGATGACCGAAGGGCGCCGCGGCCATCGTCTCCGCGGGCTGCTCGTCGGCTGTCAGGTCGCCCTTGCGGTCGTGATGCTCATGGAAGTGGGCCTGCTGGTGCGGACGGTCTGGTTCTTTCGTCACCTCGAACACGGCTTCGACCCGAGCAACGTCTTGACCTTGCGCCTGGATGTGCCGACCTCGAAGTATGCCGAACCGCGCCAGATCCGAACCTTCTTCGACGAGACGCTTGCGCGCATCAAACAAGTGCCCGGCGTGAAGTTGGCCGGCGCGATCAGCAGTCTGCCGATTTCTGACGACGAGCTGGTGGTACGGTTCGGCATCGAAGGACGCCCGGTTCCCGCGCCAGGCGCCGAGCCGTCGGCCGCACGCGTGGCCGTCAGCGCCGACTACCGGAAAACGATGGAGATCCCTCTGATTGGAGGGCGAGATTTCTCCGTCGCCGACGCAGCCGATCGCCCGCCGGTCGCCTTGATCAATGAGCTCATGGCCAAGCGCCTCTGGCGGGACGACAATCCGATCGGCAAGCGCATTCGGTTCGATGCTAACGGCTCACCGTGGATCGAGATCGTCGGCGTAGTGGGAAACGTTCGGAACGCCAACCTCAATCTGCCACCGTTGTCGCAGGTCTATGTGTCGGCCGCGCAGTTTCCAGAGCCGGGGATGGCCGTCGTGTTGCGAACGGAAGGGCCGCGGCCGGCCGATCTGGCTCCGGCGATTCGCCGCGAAGTGGCCGCGCTCGACAAGGATCAGCCGATCTACGACGTCAAGACGATGGACCGGGTGCTCGCAGACGATTTGTCGAGCGCCTCGATGTTGGTCGGCGTCCTGGTGGCCGTGGCGCTGATTGCCGTGGGGCTGGCCGCGTCCGGGATCTACGGCGTGATCTCCTACTCGGTCGCCCAACGCACGCGCGAGCTCGGGATTCGCATGGCGTTTGGCGCCGAGCCGCGAGCGCTGATGAGAATGGTGCTGGCCCAATCGTCCGTGCCGGTGGCCGTTGGCGGCGCGGTCGGGCTGGCCGGCGGTGTTGCGTTGGCTCGCGCGACCGCTCAGCCGCTTGCTGGTTTCGTCATCGCTGACGGACCGGCCCTGTACATCGCTGTCACGCTGGTTCTAGGTCTGGTCGCCCTGATGGCGAGTTACGTGCCGGCGCGCCGCGCGCTTCGCGTCGATTCGATGGCGGCGCTCAGACACCAATAGGGTTCTTAGGTGCGTTGGTGCTTCGGTGCTTAGGCGCACCCAAGCACCGACGAACAACGGAACCCACGCGCCGACGTCGGTCAGGCGTCACGTTCCCGATCCAGCAGCTTCCTCTTTCGCTCAGAACCCCACCGATAATTTCCGACGCCGCCTGCAGCAGGCACCGCGCGATGGCAGGGAATGACGACGGCGACGGGATTGGTCGCGCAGGCATGACCGACGGCACGCGCCGCGCGCGGTTTGCCGATGGCGCGCGCGATCTCCGCATACGTCCGCGTCTCGCCGCGCGGAATCTCGGCGAGCGTCTTCCACACCTGCCACTGAAATGCCGTCGCCTGAATGTCGAGTGGCAAGTCGAGGCGCGGCCGACGGCCTGCCAGGAGTGCGACCACGGCGTTCGTCCAGCTCCCGAGCCCGCCATCATCTCTACTGAGAGTCGCCAGAGGATACTCATCCCCGAGCGCGCGCTCGAGGGCGTTGTCCGATGCACCCAGCGCGACCGCACACACACCGCGTGAGGTCGCTCCCACGATCACGCGGCCCAGACTCGATTCGACAATCGCGTAGCGGATCTGCATGCCGGCGCCGCCGTGTTGATAGATGGACGGCGGCATGCCGAGCTTGGGAGCCGCCCGCTCGTAGAACCGACCGCTCGAGCCGTATCCAGCCTCGAACACCGCGTCGGTCACGGCGCCCGTGTCGCGCAAGCGTCGTTTCACACGTCGAAGACGGCAAGCCTCGGCGTATTGGCGCGGCGTCACGCCCACCACTCGCTTGAACGTCCGCTGAAAGTGGTAGGGGCTGCCGCCAAAGCGGCGCGCCAGCGCCCCGAGGGAAGGATGGCCATCGACCTGCGCGAGGTACGCGCACGCGTGCGTGATCTTGTCGATCCAAGGATCGGTCGCCAGGGGCATCATGTCAGCACTATGACGCGCCCCGCATCGGCTCCGCTATCCGATTCTTGCGCGTATCACGGTCCGGCTAAAGCCGGACACTACGACTGACAGACGGTTTCGGCCAAAACCGGACACCCCCTCCGCACCCCGCCCCTGCGCACGCAAGGCGCTACAATCGTCGCCGTGGGTCTGCTGCTCAGACCGCTCTTTGGGCTGATCAAGCTCCTGAACTCGGAGACCGGTCGTAACCAGATTGCGGCCGGCGTGGCCGTCGGCTTCATCCTCGGCATGAGCCCGATGCTGAGCCTGCAGAGTCTGCTGATCCTCGTCTGTCTCGTTCTCTTCCGCATTCAGATCGGCGCCGCGCTTCTGGCCGCGTTCTTCTTTTCGTTCGTCGCGTACCTGCTGGATCCGATCTTCGATCGCCTCGGTGGAGCAATCCTTGAGATGTCCAGCCTCAAGCCGCTCTTTACCACCCTCTACAACATGCCGGTCGTGCCGTGGACCCGGTTCAACAACTCCATCGTGATAGGTGCCGGCGTAACGGCCCTGGTACTCTGTCCGGCGATCTTCTTCGTGACCCGCACCGTAGTCTCGAAGTACCGCTCTTCGGATACGCCCGAGAGATCGAGAGCCAAGGGCCCGATTCGTACCGGGGTCGTGGTCCCGACGCTCATTGTGGTGGCGCTGCTCGCGGTGTACTTCCAGGTGTTCTTCGACGGCAATCTGCGCCGGGCGCTGGAGTACGCCGGGACGCAGGCCAATGGCGCCGAGGTCGACATCGAGTCTCTCCGTACGAACTGGCTCGCGCCATCGATCGAGATCCGCCGCATCCAGGTTACCGACAAAGACGCGCCGAGCCGTAACCTCGTGGAGGTCGATTCGATCAGCTCCCGGATGCTGTGGGATGCGCTCTTGAGGGAAAAGGTCGTCCTTGACGAAGCAAGCGTCCTCGGCATCGAGGTGTTCACGCCGCGCAGCCGTCCTGGGTACGTGGTGCCGCCGTCGCCTCCACAGCAGGGCCCCTCGCCCGCCGAGAAGGTGGAGAAGGAAGTTCTGGATCAAACCCGCAAGCAATCGAACGGCAACGTGCTGGGCGATGTCGCTGGCATCCTGAGCGGCGCGGATCCCAGAGAGCAGATCAAAAGTCTCCAGGTCAGCCTCAAGTCCGACGCGCGCATCAAGGAGCTCCAGACCGAACTGCAGCGAAAGAAAGGCGAGTGGGAACAGCGGGTGAAGGCGCTGCCCCAGCCAGCAGACGCGGATGCTTATCGGAATCGCATCAAAGCGCTCACCTTCGATCCAAGGAATCCAGTCGAGCTCGCCAAGAGTATCGCCGAGGCGAACCGCATCATCAGCGAGATCAACGACAAGGTGAAGCTGGTCGACCAGACCGCGACGGAGGTCAAGGGGGACATTGCAACCTACTCGCGGAGCGTCGAGGATCTCGACAAGATGGTCCAGGAGGATATCCAAGGCCTGCAGTCGCGCCTCGGACTCCCCGACATCGACGCCAAGGCATTCTCGCAAGCGTTGTTCATGAACATGGTCGAAAAGCGCTTCGTCAGCATCCGCAAGTATGTTGCGCTGGCGCGCCAATATATGCCGGCGGCAAAGACCGCAGCCGGGACCTCCACTGACGTCAAGGCCGACGCCGGGGCAGCCGAGCCGCGGAGGCCCGCCGGGCGCGGCGAGGGACGCACCTACCGGTTCCCCATCACTACGAGCTATCCGCAATTCTGGTTGAAGCACGCCGCTCTCAGCTCGCAACTCAAGGCCGCCGCTGAGTACAGCGGAAATGTTAAGGGCGAGCTGATGGACGTCAGCTCCGATCCGGCTCATCTCGGCCGACCGATGCAGCTGCTCCTTCAGGGCGACTTCCCCAAGCAGAACGTCGCCGGCGTGGACGCGCGCATCGTGGTCGATCACACCAAAGGGCAACCGCGCGAATCGATCGCGGTGAAGGTCGCGAGTTTTCCCGTAGCCGACATGAAGCTTGCGGACAGTCCGGCCGTCCGTTTGAGTCTGCAAAAGGCGCGCGGCTCGAGCACCGTGGACGCGACGCTGGTCGACGAGGAAGTCACCCTCCAACTGACGTCGCGATTTCAGGAGATGAAATACGGCCTCGAGGTCAGTAATGCCCTGGCGCGCGAGATCCTGGAAAGTGTGGTCAAAGGCATTTCGAGCGTGAACGTCAGCGCGGCCGTCAAAGGCTCGTTCCGCGATTTCAGCGTGCACATCAGTTCCAACCTCGGCGACCAGCTCGCCGCGGGCTTCGCGCGACAGATCCAGGCCAAGGTGGATGACGCCAAAGCCCAGGTGCGTAAGCTCGTCGACGATCGGATTGGCGGCGCGCGTGCGGCCCTAAGGACCGAGCTCGACGGTATCACCGGCGATCTGACCAAGAGCCTGGACGGCGGCAAGGCCGATCTCGGCAAGGTGTTGAAGGACGTGCAGGATCAAATCAAGGGCGCGCAAAGCCAGGCCTCTCCGCTCAATAGAATCTTCGGCAGATGAAAGTCGCACCCTCGCACGGCCGCACCCTCGCACACCCGCACCTATATATAATGTCCAACACCTATGGCGAGCATCCGGCTCCGGCCCATTCACCCCTCCGCTAAGACTCCGGACATTTCTCTCGCTCGGGGCGACTCGAAGATCGTCGGCCGGTCCGATCAGGCAGACGTGATCGTCGACGAGCCGAGCCTGTCGCGCCGCCACGCGCAAATCAACGTGACGGCAGAGGGCGTGGTGACGGTCGAAGATCTCGGCAGCACCAACCACACATTTATCAACGACGTACAGCGCAAGCGCGGGTCGCTCTCGTCGGGGGACCGCATCCGGTTTGGCTCGGTGGAATACGAGTTGGAAAAGGACGTCGCTCCGAGCGAGGCGGGCGAGACGACGGTCCTCCTTCAGACCGACAGAATGGGCGCCGCGCGGACGCTGCTCGTCGCCGACGACAGCGCTACGATTCGGCACTTCATCGAGCTGGCATTTGCCGCCGAGAGCATCGCCGTCACGGGCGTTGGCACCGGCGACCAGGCGATCGAGTCCATCAAGGCGGACCCTCCTGACATCGTGTTGGCCGATGTCGAGATGCCCGGCAAGACCGGGTACGAGGTCGTCCAGTTCGTCCGGCAGTCGCCGCGCCTGGCGCACATCCCGATCTTGTTGCTCACCGACGCCGCCGAGGCGGACCAAGCCAAAGCGGAGGCGGCTGGCAGTGACGGTGTGCTGGGGAAGCCCCTCGATCCGCACGCCGTGATCTCGCGCGTCAAGGAGCTCATCGGCAAGCCGCGGCGCGCGCAGCCGATGGCGGCGAGCCCCGCGCCAGCTGCCCATCCGCCGGCACCGCCGATCCCAGTGTCGCCATCTCTGGTGGCGGCGTTCTATCCGTCGGCGAAGTCGGCGCCGCCGGTACATCCCCCCGAGCCGGCCTTCAACAAGACGACTGCCGTGCCTGCGCACGGCGCTCCCGCGCCGGCACCGCCGAAGGCGGCTGCCCCCGTCGCGCCCCCGCCGATCGAACGTCCGCCGGCGCCTCAGCCGGTTGCGGAGGCACCCGTCAAACCGCCCGCGCCGCCCAAGCCGACGCTGCCGCCGGCACTCGCCGACGTGTTTGCGGCGCTCGTGGCGGCGACACCGCACGAGCCAGCCACGCCGGCTATGCCGGAGCCTCCACCTTCGGCCAGGAAGGTCGGACCGGCCATCACCGACGACCTCATCAACGAGGTGATGCGCCGCGTCGTCGAAGGTCTCTCGAATCGCATCGTGCGGGAGACCGGTCCCGACATCGTGTCAGAGATCGCCGAGCGCCTGGTACGCGAAGAGATCGATCGGATCAAGTCCGCCGCAAAATAGGCTCGGATTACGGGGAGCCATCCGTCGAACTCGGTGTCCAATCTGGCATGCGAGCGTCTGTGGCGAGCCACGCGCATCGTCGCCGTTTATTATTCGTGGCGCCGATCGCGTTCGCGATGGGTGTTCTTCAAGCCGCCTGCAGTCCCACCGTCGATCTCAAGGACGGCCTGCAAGTAGAGACCGTTGCAACCGGCTGGGCGAGTGTCCGCGCCGACAAGGTCGTGCCCGTTCTTTCCTTCAGGCTGAAGAACATCTCCGACCAGAAGCTCGTCGTGCTGCAGTTGAACGTGCGCTTTCGCAGCGTCGACGAGAAGGACGAGTGGGGCTACGCCTTTCGCACGGTGACTGGGTCGGCCGGGCTGGTGCCTGGCGCCGTGACCGACACGCTCACCCTGAAAGCGCCGTTCGGCTATGTCGGGAGGGGCGCTGATCGCATGGTGGCCAACTTCGCCGAAGCGAAGGTCGAACTGTTCGCCAAGTACGCGTCCACGCAATGGACACCAGTCGGTGAGTACCACATCGCGCGCCAGTTAGTCGATCGTTGATTGCAATCTCATCGTCCGAAGAGGACGACCGTGTCGAGGATCATCTGCGCCTGCGGGTCGTACACGATCAGCGAGCCGCCGGCGACTCCCCACCGGTGACCCTCAGGCAGCTTGACGAAGAGACGGCTCTCTAACGTCGGGGGCAGGGATTCCAACTGGGCCTTCCACCCGGCCGGCAACGGACCAGTCCGGAAGTACTTTGTTGCGGCGCCGGGTGGCAAAGGGCGATACCGCTTGGCGTAGTAATCGCCGACCAGCCACACGTCCCGTGGCTCGAAGTAGCACCCGGCAGCCTGGTGGTCAAACTCATCATCGTCATCGAAATTACGATGTTGCCAGTGGAGCTTCCAGTGAGCCTTGTCTTCGTGCCAGTGATCGGACCCGGCCGAGGCCGATCCGCTCACGATCAGGCTGGAAAACAGGGCAAAAATGAGCAGCGTTCGATTTCGTAGCGTCCGCACTCGCACACCCCGCTGCGGGTCGGCTGCAAGGCCAATACCGCTACGATCCGAACAAGGCCACGACGTCGATCATCATCCCGGTGCGCGGGTTATAGACCACGGCAAAGCCATCGACGAACGCGCGCCGATAACCGGCCGGCACAGGTGCGAGCCGCTGCTCTACGGCAACTGGAATCGGCTGCATTTTCTTTTCCCATCCCGGCGGCAGCTTTCCAGTTCTCGCGTACTTCTTGGCCAAGCCGGGTGGCAGACTGCGAACCTGCGGCGCGTAGTACGCGCCGAGCACTTCCACATCCTTGTCACCGAAATAACAGAAGCCGGAATGATGTTGGTGCCTGGGCTTGGCCCAGGCTGGTGTGCTGACGAGGAGCATCGCCAGGAATGCGTAGATGAGAGGCGTCTTGTTCCACGTGGGTCGCATGAGGACCTCCTTGAAGAAGCGGCCGATAGGGCAGCAAGCTTCGTACCGCGGCCCTGATCAAGCCAGGCGAAGATCCTCCACGGTGACTATGTAATCTTGCGACGGTGACGACCAGGTTGTGCGCGAGTCGGAAGCAGTCTTTGGGGCAGATACGCAATGAATCGTCGTGGCTTGCTCTTTGCTCACTATTGCACGTGTTCGCTTAGCCAAACCTGCGAACGCAGCCGCAAGGAGGTTCCCAAGATCCCGCCGAGCGGTCGCCCTCCACCGAGGGGTGAGTCGATCCTCCTTCCGGCTCGCCCCTCCTCTTCGAGGCCTCTCTCAGTAGTTCTGCCGGAGATCCATCCCCGAGTACATCGACGCGACCTGATCGCCGTAGCCATTGAAGAGCAGGGTATTCCGCATGAAGAACTCGCCAATGCGCCGCTCTTTTTCCTGGCCGCCGCGCGGCGACGGATCGACCATCGGATTGACGTTGGCCCAGAATCCGTATGAGGCCATGTTGGCTTGGTGCCACGTTGTGAGCGGTTGTTTGTCTACGAAGCTGATCCTGACGATGGACTTGATGCCCTTGAAGCCGTACTTCCAGGGCACGACAAGCCGGAGTGGCGCGCCATTTTGGTTGGGAAGGGCGGCGCCGTACAAGCCGACGGCGATGATGGTCAGCGGGTGCATGGCTTCGTCCATGCGCAGCCCATCCTTGTAGGGCCAGGAAAGCGAAGGGCCGACCCGCAAACGCTGCGCCGGCATCTCCTGTGGGCGGAGGACCGTCGTGAACGCGACGAACTTCGCGTTGGCGGTTGGTTGGAAGCGCTTCAGCAGATCCGCGAGCGGAAAGCCGACCCACGGAATCACCATCGACCATCCCTCGACGCATCGCATGCGGTACACGCGTTCTTCGAGCGGATGAGGCTTGAGGATGTCTTCGAGGGTGTAGACGCCGGGCTTGGCGCAGAATCCTTCGACGGCCACCGTCCATGGTTTAGTCTTGAAGGCGCCGGCGTTCCTGGAGGCATCGGGCTTGTCTTCGCCGAACTCCCAGAAATTGTTGTAGGTCGTGACGTCCTTGTACGGCGTCAAGGCATCAGTGGTCGTGACCATCTTCTTGCTGACTGCGAGGGCGTTGCCCACGGCTGCCGTCTGCGGTTCCGCGCGGGCGTCGAGCACGCCTGTGAGGGCGGCGGCAACCGTGATGCCAGCGGTCTTCAGGAACTCGCGCCGTCGCAGGTACACGCTCTCCGACGTGATTTCCGACGAAGCGATCTCATGAAGGGTTTTGATCAGCATGGTTTCACCTCGGTGGCGAGAGCATGGCCGAAAAGGGGTCTGGCGGTCAGGGCGCCGAGCCGACCGTGTTGCCCGAGCGCGGCGCGCTCGGCGATGCCTAGTCCCAGCCCGAGAAACGCGCCGTAGATCCAAGGCGCGATCGTCATGCCTTCGAGGTACGGGTGATAGAGATAGCCAAACAACCAGGTCGTGGTATTGGCCAGACAGACCGTCGCGATGGAACCGGCGGCGCCATCATGATGCGGACGGCAGGAGGCCGCGTTTTCTCGCGATGCGAACGAGCTCGGACAGGCGATGGGCCTCGTCACTCGCGACGCCTTTGCCTTTTCTGGTCAAGCGGTAGCAGCGGCGCCGCTCGCCGTCGGCCTCGCACTCGGCGATGACACCAGTCGTCACCAGGCGCTTGATGGCGGTGTACAGCGTGCCGGGGCCGAGTCGCACTTGGCCGCCCGAGAGCTCTTCGACGTCCTGCATCACACCGTACCCGTGACGAGGCCCGGCGAGAAGGGCGAGCAGCACCTGAAACTCCGCGCGCGTGGGGGTCATCGCTATATCGACAGACGATATATTCGCGGCGATGAGCCTGTCAAATATAATTTGAGGTTCCATGGCGACCGTCTATCCCTTCCGTGCGCTCCGCCCGAAGCCGTCTGTGGCAGCCAAGATCGCTGCGGTTCCCTACGATGTCGTCAGTACCGATGAGGCGAGCGCCCTGGCGGATGGGAATCCTCTCAGCTTTCTGCGCGTCTCGCGAGCCGAGATCGAGCTGCCGCCAGGCACGGACCCGCACTCGGAGCGCGTGTACGAGCGCGCGGCCGAGAATTTCGACGCGCTCAAGAGGGCGGCGCTCGTCGTCGAGGACGAGCCGACGCTCTATTTCTACAGGCTGCGGCAGGACGGCCACGAGCAGACGGGGCTCGCAGCGTGTTTTGCGATCGCTGAATACAACAGCGGTGTGATCAAGAAGCACGAACGCACGCGGCGGGACAAGGAAGACGATCGGACGCATCACATGCTGGCGGTTGGCGCTCAGACCGGTCCGGTCTTTCTTACCTACCGGGCGAGCGCCGATATTGGCCGGATCGCCGCCCGGACGAGCCAACGCGAGGCGCTCTTCGACTTCGAGGCGGCCGACGGTGTGCGCCACACGATCTGGCAGGTCGACGGCGCTGATCGCGACCGGCTCGTCGCAGCAGTGGGAGCGGTCCCGACGTTGTATATCGCGGACGGCCACCACCGGGCGGCGAGTGCCGCGCGAGCCTACCTCGAGAAGCAAGAGCGCCGGGTGCCCGCCACGTCTCTGGGCGACAGGGCGGACATTTCGACGTTTCTGGCCGTGGCGTTCCCCGACGATCAGATGCACGTCCTGCCGTACAACAGGATTGTGAGAGATTTGGGTGGGCTGTCGCCTGAAGGCTTTCGGCAGGCGGTCGGCGAGCGCTTCGAGATCAAGGCAGGGCCTGCTGCGCCTGCGTCCCGCGGACAGATCTCCATGTACGTTCAAGGTCGCTGGCACACGCTGGGCCTCCGGATCGCGCCCGATCGTGCTGATGCCATCGCGTCGCTCGACGTCAGCGTCTTGCAGGACCGCCTGCTCGCACCCATTCTGAAAATTGCCGACGTGCGCACCGATAAACGCATCGATTTTGTCGGTGGCGCCCGTGGCACGGGGGAGCTCGAGAAGCTGGTCGATTCAGGCCGGGCGGCGGTGGCGTTCTCAATGTATCCTGTGAGCGTCGCCGACCTGATGGCCGTCTGCGACGCCGGCGCGATCATGCCACCCAAGAGCACGTGGTTCGAACCTAAACTCAGAGACGGCTTACTCATTCATCTCATATAACCAATATGGCTTCTGTACATCGCATCTTCAATTTCGCGCCCGGACCAGCGGTGATGCCTCTGCCGGTGCTCGAAGAGATCCAACGCGATCTCGTCGCTCTTCCCGGCGTCGGCATGTCGATCCTCGAGGTCAGCCATCGTTCGAAGGTGTTCGAGTCGATTCTTGCGCAGGCGGAAGCCGACATCCGGACGCTCGCCGGCATCCCGTCGAACTATCGCATCCTGTTTCTGCAGGGCGGCGCCAGCCTGCAATTCTCGATGGTGCCGATGAACCTGCTCCCGCCAGGCGGGACAGCCGACTACATCGACAGCGGGCGCTTCGCGGACAACGCGATCAAAGAGGCGAAGAAGGTCGGAACCGTCAATGTGGCGGCGAGCACGAAGGCCGAGCAGTACTCGCGCGTCCCGTCACAGGCCGAGTTGAAGCTGACGCCCGGCGCGGTGTACGTGCACATGACCGCGAACAACACCATCGAGGGCACGGAGAGCAAGGGGTTGCCGGACGTTGGCGATCGGCCGCTCGTCAGCGATACCACCTCCAACATGTTCAGCCGTCCGATCGACGTCGCGCGGCATGCGCTGATCTATGCCGGTGCGCAGAAGAATCTTGGTCCCGCCGGCGTCACACTCGTCATCATTCGCGACGATCTGGTGGCCCGCTCGGCGGAACGGAAGGCGTCGCTCGGGAGCCTGCTCAACTACGCCGTGATGGTTGAGGGCAACTCGCTCTATAACACGCCGCCCTGCTTCGCCATCTACGCGCTGGGGCTGGTGATGAAATGGCTGATCGGACGCGGCGGACTCGCGGCGGTCGCGCAGGCCAATGAGCGCAAGGCGGCGAAGCTTTACGCGGAAGTCGATCGCACGGGGTTCTATCGCGGCCTTGCGCGTAAGGAAGATCGCTCGATGATGAACGTGACGTTCCGGCTGTCGACCGAGGATCTCGAGAAGGCGTTCGTCAAGGAATCAACGGCAGCGGGGCTCGACGGCCTCAAGGGGCACAGGGCGGCCGGCGGCATGCGCGCGTCGATCTACGACGCCTTCCCAGAGGAGGGCGTGGACGCGCTCGTCGCGTTCATGAAGTATTTCGAGCGACGGCACGGATGAAAGATGCGTCGTCGGAGTCCTTTTTTGCCCAAGTTGTCACACGAAAAGGACTGCCGATTCATTTTCTGTGCTAATATCGAACGCTTTTTGAGTATTCTCACCTGATTGCACCGCGAGTTTTCCAGAAACACGGTAGGCCTTGGAGGGTAGCGTAGTGGTTGCTTCGCTCGTCATAAGCCTCGTCACGGCCATCATCCTGATCCAGGTTGCGGTATTCGGCACCACCATCTATTTGCATCGTGCGGCGACGCACCGCGCGCTCGTTCTTCATCCCGCCGTGGCCTGGATGTTTCGATTCTCGCTGTGGCTGACGACGGGCCTGTCGACCAAGGAATGGGTGGCTGTGCATCGCAAGCACCACGCGTTCACCGACGAGGAAGGCGATCCCCATAGCCCCTACCTGATGGGCTTCTGGTCGGTCCAGCTCGGCAACGTGTTCCACTATCTCAAGGAAGCCAAGAAGCAGGACGTCATCGAGCGCTACGCGAAAGACATCAAGGACGACTGGTGGGAGCGCACCTTCTTCCAGCACGGTTCGCTCGGTCTGGGGATCGGGATCGTCGCCTTATGCTCCATCCTGGGCATCGGTTGGGGACTGCTGGCCGCGGGCATTCACGCGACGATGTACGTGTTCGTGCTGTCGTCTTCAATCAACGGGCTCTGTCATGCGGTCGGCTACAAGAACTTCGACAACACGGCAACCAACCTCCGCTTCCTCGCCCTGCTGACCGGCGGCGAGGGTCTCCACAACAACCATCACGGCTTTCCCCGCAGTCCCAAGTTCAGCTGGCGCGCCAGCGAGATCGATCCGGCCTGGCCGATCATCAAGCTGCTGATCGTGCTGCACCTGGCGACACCCTCCAAGACCATCGAAGAGATAGCCGCTTAGCACAGGGTCTAGAGGTTCTAGGGGTGCCAAAAGTTCTAGAGGTGCGCCTGCCATGCCGATCACCTATCGTATTGATCACGAAATCAGACTTGTCATCGCACGGGGATACGGCACGCTGACCGACGACGACATTTTCGGCTACCAGCGGGACGTCTCGTCGCGAGAAGATGCCCGCGGGTACAACGCACTGGTTGACATGACTGATGTTTCAGAAATCAAGCCGCCGTCGGCGCAGCGCGTTCAAGATCTCGCCGCGGTCGCTGCACAGATGGACGCGGTGTCCCCACCGTCTCGATTCGCGATTGTGGCACCTGGAGATCTTGCGTTCGGACTTGGTCGCATGTTTCAGGTGCAGCGAGAGCTCCAAAAGGGAAGCACCAGAGAGGTCCGCGTGTTTCGAATACTGAGCGACGCGTTGGCATTCCTCAAGATCGACCACGCGGTGTCCTTGCCGCCGCTTCCCCAACGCTAGAAGTTCTAGAGAACCCCTAGCACTCTTAACCTCTTAGAACTTCAAGGTGTGGGCCGATGCCGCCGACGCCGTCGCCGCCTGCGCCTTCGGCCGGGAGGGGGGACGAGGCCCTCCAGGCTGTCAGGTGTTCCAGGTGCGAGAGCGGGTTCTGGAACTGGAGCCTCCGCGAGGAGCGTCTTCCAGTGCTCGAGGACGTCGGCCGATCCCCCCTGAATCTCGAACCAAGTGAGGGCGTCGCGGAAGATACCGCGGTGCAGGAGCGCGTGCTGCGCACGCGGAGGGGCCGCCAGGTCTCGCAGTTTTCGCTGCAGGGCGAGGATCTGCTGCAATCGTTCGACGTCGCGGCGCGCGAGCGGCAACTGGCCAAGGCGCGGGCCCTGTCTGTGCCCGTCTTCAGTCCGGACCGTGTGCAACGGGATGCCGAGCGGCACAAGCAGGCTGCCGAGCAGAATCGGGTTCGGGAGCGTCTCCGGCGTGGACTCGAATCGGCCGCGATACCGATCGAGCGCCGAGAGCGAGCGCCAGAGCGGCTCGCCGGTCCCGCGGTGGAGCTCGGCTGAGATCGGTTCGAGGAGGCCCTTATCGGCGAGGCTGCGGAACGTCTTCTCGGCCGATCCAATGCGGAGAATCTTGTAGTACTCCTCCAGCAGTCGCGGCGGCGCGCTCTTCGCAATGTCGTGTCGGTGGGTGCTGATGGCGTTGAGCACCGGCGGGTCGATCGCGAAATCAAGCCGCGCCGCAAGCGCGACCGCGCGCAGCATCCGCACCGGATCCTCGCGCAGCCGAACTTCGGGATCGCCAATCGCTCGAACGACACGCGCGCGCAGGTCGTCGAGGCCGCCGACGTAATCGATGACCGAGAAGGTCGCGATGTCGTAGAAGAGCGCATTGAGCGTGAAGTCTCGACGAAACGCGTCCTCTTCGGGTGTGCCAAACGTGTTGTCGTGATGGATGAGATGCTGGCCTTCTGGAGTGCTCGGATTGGGTGCCGGCACGCCGTCTTGAACGATCTCCTCACCGGGCGCGATCTGGCGCCGGAATGTCGCGACTTCGATGACCTTGGTGCCGAACTTGACGTGCGCCAGCCGGAACCGGCGGCCGATGATCCAGCAGTTTCGAAACAGCTTCTTGACCTGCTGCGGATGCGCCGACGTCCCGATGTCGAAATCCTTCGGGCGGCGGCCGAGCAGGAGGTCGCGCACGCTGCCGCCGACGAGATAGGCGAGGTGATTGGACTGCCGGAGCCGGTACAGGACCTTGAGCGCGTCCGGGTCGATGTCGCGGCGCGAAATGGAGTGCTCGGCGCGCGGCACGATCCTCGGCTCGGTCATCAGGCGGCATTGTACCAAACGCCCAACGGCGTTGCCGCTTCGCATGCCTGCGTATCACGAAGTCACGAAGCCCACGAAGGCACACGAAAACCTAAACTAACCTTCGTGTGCTTCGTGGTCTTCGCGGCCTCGTGATTGACCGTCGTTAGTGTTTCGCGTCCTTCCAATTCTCGCCGATGCCGATGTCGACGGTCAGAGGGACATTCAGCGTGGCCGCTGATTGCATCCGATCGCGAACCACACCGGCGACGGTCTCGGCCCGTTCTCGCCGCACCTCGAACAACAGCTCATCGTGGACGGTGAGAATCATGCGCGCGTCGGCGTCCGCGGCGAGCGCCTGATGAACGTCGATCATCGCGCGCTTCATGATGTCGGCGGCCGTGCCCTGAATCGGCATGTTCACCGCCTCGCGCTCGGCGGATGATCGCCGCTGAAAGTAGCGGCTCGTCAACAACGGCACGAGCCGCCCCCGGCCGTACAGCGTCTTCACCACGCCGGTGATGCGGGCCTCTTCGAGCGTGCGGTCGATGAACTGACGCACGCGCGGGAAGCCGGCGAAGTACGCGTCGATGATCTCCTGCGCCGCCTGGGGCGTAACGCCGATGTCTTTGGACAACGTG
>JBGPHH010000013.1:0-31643 GCA_041484265.1 Vicinamibacteria bacterium | reverse complement strand
TCAAACCGCCGAGGAAGAGACACGCCTCTTGACGGAGGTCTGCGCGAGCATCCGGCGGGAGCTGCACGCCGGGGCGGTCGCGTTCGTCGGGGTCGATGGTGCGTCGTACTGCACCGTTGCGGCGGACGGCGCACGCCTCGACACTGAACTGGCCCAGCGCGTCGTGGCATCGGGCCTCACGATCGCGCCGCATCTATGCGACGGGCGACTCGAAGCGGGCGCTCCGATTCATTATGGCGGCGCGACGAAGGGAGCGCTCGTGGCACGGTGGCCACTCGGCACCCCGTACGATCTCTCGCAGGCGCCAACGCTATTGACCGCCGGCGCCACCGCCGCCGCACCGGCCGTTTCGGCCGCGCTTCTCCGCCGCGCCCATGCGCCGGACGCGGCGCTTGGCGAACTCCTGGGCGTCGGTTCCGCCATGGCCGATCTGCGGCGCGCCGTCCGCTCGGCGGCCCAGGCCCCGTTCTCGGTCTTGATTGAAGGGGAGAGCGGCAGCGGCAAAGAGTTGGTCGCGCGAGCGGTGCACCGTGGGGGCCCGAGGCACGATAGGCCGTTCTGCACACTGAACTGTGCGGCCTTGCCCGACGAGCTTGTCGAGACCGAGCTTTTCGGGCACGCGCGCGGCGCGTTCACCGGCGCGATCGGCGAGCGCGCGGGCGTGTTCGAGGAGGCGCATGGCGGCACGCTGTTTCTCGACGAGGTCGGCGAGCTGTCGCCGCGGGCCCAGGCCAAGCTCCTGCGAGTGATCCAGGAGGGGGAATTACGTCGAATCGGCGAGAATGTGTCCCGGCGCGTCGATGTCCGCGGGGTCGCCGCAACCAATCGAGACCTGCGGGCGGAAGTCGCAGCGGGACGGTTCCGCCTCGACTTGCTCTACCGCCTGGACGTCGTCAGGATCAAGGTGCCGGCGCTCAGGGACAGACGCGAGGACATCCCTGTTCTCGTCGATCGCTTCTGGCGCGAAGCGACTTCGCGGATTGGCAGCCGGGCGACGCTTGGCGCCCCGACTATCGGCGCGCTGGTGCGCTACGACTGGCCCGGCAACGTGCGAGAGCTGCAGAACGTCTTGGCCGCGCTGGCCGTAAGGAGTCCACGCCGCGGACTGATTCCGCTCTCGGCACTGCCGGCTCCGTTTGCCGACGGGCACGCGGCCGAAACATGGCGGCTGGATCACGCCAGACGAACGTTCGAGGAACGCTTCGTCAGGGCGGCACTCGCAAGGAGCGGTGGGCGACGCGCCCGGGCGGCCGCTGAGCTCGGCGTCACCAGGCAGGGTCTCACCAAGCTCATGGCGCGTCTGGGCATTAAGGACGGCCCGGAAGACCTTTATTCAGGGGCGGCTGAGCAAAAGATATCCTGATCGATCAGCTTGGATTGAGATATTCCTTTAAAAACAGCGAAACAATCTGGCCCAGCTATTGCGTGTGCAAACGACTGCAACAGTTTCCTTGGCAGAAAGGCGATAATACCTACGTGGCGTCTCGTCCTCCAAAACATAAGGACAACGACTCGGAACCCACCACGGGATTCGGGGCTAAGCGCTCCGGCGCCGCCAAGAGCACGCTCGTTCCACGACGTGCCACGCTCGATGGGTTCATGGCGGAGATTGCCGACAACGACGGCATCGACGTCCGCGAGCAGGAGCCGCTGGCGACGATCCTCGTGCGCACGCACAACTCCCTCTATCGCATCATTCCGCTGCAGCGCGGCGACTGCCGCGTGCTGATTGAAGGCGGACAGTTCTTCCCGCAGCCGACGGAGGCTCACTTCGCCGGGTCCACGTTTGGTGGCAGCTTCTTGAAGATGGCGTGGATCGGCACCGGTCTGCACATGGAGATCAACGCGGGCGGGCAGCGGATCATCACCTCTCCAGTCCGCCGGATCGGTATCCAGCGCGAGGGTCCAGCCTCCGCTTCGAGCCTTCACTGACCATCTCAGCATTCACTTTGCTCCAGGCGCCCGCTGACTGCTGACTCGCGTGCCTGCTTTCTTCCTCCGACGCCTTCTCCTGACGATTCCCGTGCTGCTGGGCGTCGCAACCCTGGTCTTCTCGCTGATCCATCTGGTGCCGGGCGATCCTGTGCAGGCGATGCTTGGCGACAGCGCGTCTCCGCAGGATGTCGCGGAGCTCCGCGGAAGGCTGGGCCTCGATCGGCCGCTCGTCGCCCAGTACGGGATTTTCTTGAGAGATCTGGCCCAGGGGAACCTCGGCACTTCGCTCAGAACGAACCAGCCTGTCAAGGCCGCGATTCTCGAGCGGCTGCCTGCGACCTTCGAGCTTGGCGCGGCCGCGATGGCGGTGGCCGTCGTCCTCGCGATTCCGATTGGCATTGTGGCTGCGGTGAAAGCGGGAACCGGCGTCGATTACGCGGCGACGACCGCATCGCTGCTCGGCATTTCGATGCCAAGCTTCTGGCTCGGCCCGCTGCTGGCCATCGTGTTCTCGGTCACGCTCGGATGGTTTCCCGTCTCCGGAAGCGGCACGCTCGCGCATCTGGTCCTGCCGGCGGTCACGCTCGGCCTTCCGCTATCGGCCTTGCTCGCACGGATGACGCGGGCCAGTGTCATTGAGGAACTGAGGGAGCCGTATGTGCTGGCGGCGCGATCCCGCGGCGTGTCCCGAGCCCGTGCCATCCTCCGGCACGCCTTTCGGAACAGCCTCATTCCCATCGTGACGGTCCTCGGCCTGCAAATAGGCGCGGTCCTGACCGGCGCGATTATCACGGAAACGATCTTCGCGTGGCCCGGCGTCGGACGGCTGCTAATCCAGTCGATCAACTTTCGCGACTATCCCCTCGTGCAGGGCTGCGTGCTCCTCATCGCGCTCACTTACGTCACGATGAACCTGCTAACCGATCTGGTGTACGGCTTGCTGGATCCACGCATCCGGTATGAGTGATTTTCGACGGCGCCCAAACGCGATATTGACGATTGGCACCACCATTGTCGGTGTGGCGGCGTTGGCGGCGCTCGCCGGACCGTGGGTTACGAATATCGATCCGGCCGCTCAGCAGTTGCCGCTCCGGCTCGCCGGCCCGATGAGCGGGCATCCGTTCGGTCTGGACGAGCTCGGCCGCGATATCCTCGCGCGCGTACTGGCCGGCGCGCGCATTTCCTTTGCGGTCGGCCTGACCGTTGTGGGCGTCTCGGCATCGGTCGGAACCCTCGTCGGCGCCGTTGCCGGTTATGTCGGCGGCACAAGTGACGACCTCGTCAGCCGCGTCATCGACATTCTGCTGGCGTTTCCTGGACTGCTGCTCGCGATTGCGCTCGTCGCCGTACTCGGACCGAGCCTGGCGAACGTGTTAATCGCCCTCACGGCGATTGGGTGGGTTGGCTACGCACGGCTCGTGCGCGGACAGGTGCTGCGGGCGCGCGAGTTCGAATACGTACAGGCGGCCCGCGCGCTTGGCGCCGGCACACCGCGCGTCTTGTGGCGACACGTTGTGCCGACGGCGCTGCCGGCCGTCGTCGTGCAGGCGACGCTCGGCATGGCGGCGGCGATTGTTGGCGAGGCCGCCCTGAGTTTTCTAGGCCTCGGCGTTCAGCCGCCAACGCCAAGCTGGGGGACGATGCTGAACGGTGGGCGGGCGCATTTATTGGATGCGCCGCATCTGACGATCGTCCCCGGCGTCGCCATCGCGCTCCTCGTCCTGGGACTGAACTTCGTCGGCGACGGCCTGCGCGATCTGACAGATCCGAAGCAGCAGTAACGACTCCCGATCCCTCTTCTCAGCGGACTCGACGCTGCGCGTCTGCGAGCAGGGTCGCCAGGTCGGGATCACTGGGCGCGAGGACGACTGCCCGGGTGAACCAGGTGACCGCCGTGCGCGGGTCGTTCAAACGCAGCGACAGTTCGGCGATGCGCCTGGCGGGAAGCACGAGTGCTGGACCGTCTGGGATGAGGCTCGAGTACTTGACGAGCGCACCGCGGGCACTATCGAGATGGCCCAGATGCTCAGCAGCCGACGCACCGAGCATCCACGCGTCGGTGTCGATAGGATAGTGTACGGTGGCCCGCTGCAGCACGCCTTCGGCGGCGTCAAACTGGCCGTCCCGAATGAGGGCGCGCCCGTACATCGTCAGGATGTCGCTCGTCGCGTCAGGACTCGAGGCTGCCAGCCGGAGCGCTTCGAGCGCTTTGCGAAGGGCATCAGTCCGCTCATCGGCCAGATTCAGCCAGACTTGCCCGAGCGCCGCGTAGACAAGCGGATTCTCCGGCGACCGTTCAAGTGCACTGCCCAGGGTGAGCACGGCGAGGTCGGCGTGGCCCGCCCGCGCGTGGGCCAGGCCCAACGCAATCTGCCGCTCGATACGTTCACCATCCAATCCAGCCAGCGTCTGCAGCTGAGCGATCTCTTCGGTATGCCGGCCCGCCGCTCCATAGAGGTCCGCCAACTCCTCGCGTGCGGCGATCAAACCGGGCGCCAGGCTCACCGCCGTTTCAAAGGCCTGAATCGCTTCCGCGTTGCGGCCCTTCTCTCTCAGGCACATCCCCAGCAGATGGGTGGCGTCCGGAAGGCGGGCGTTCAACCGAAGCGTGTTCTTGAGCGCGGCGAGCGTCCCGTCGAGATCCTCGTTGTGGTAGCGGGCCAGCGCGAGCTTGTAGCTGAGGCGGACCGATCGATCGTCGAGCGCCAGCGCGCGGCCGTACGTGGCCGAGGCCTGGCTGAAGCTATCCAATTCATACAGGACATCGCCGAGAGCTTCTAGTGGGCGGATGGCCGCAGGGTCCAGCGCCGCCGCGGTCCCGAAGTCGCGCACAGCCTCCTCGAGCTCTCCGCGGCGCTGGTACGTCTCGCCCCGCCGAAAGTGGGCCAGCATCGAATCGGGACGCAAGGCGATGGCGCCGCTGAACGCCTCGATTGCGGCAAAGGTGTCCTCGTCGCGGAGCGCCTGGTCGCCGCGGGCAAGAAGCTCACGATACTCACGCGCACGGTCGACCGCTTGATAGACGGCTGCCGCACCAGCCGAGACGACGGCAAGGGTCACCGCCGCGAGCAGAACGCGCTTCATCGCTCACCATTCTAGCGCTCGTAGGGGCCCCGCCCCCCGCTCGCTCCCGAGCGGGGTGGGGAGGAACTTTTGCGATCCTCCGGGGTCTAAGTTGCTATAGTTGGAGAGCTTAGTAATAGGTTAAGGAGGCACCTGCTCCGTGCCACCGTCTTCCGGCGACTCTGCAGTCAAGAACGCACGTGCCATTGGATGGCTGGATGGCGGCGGCCGCGACGCCGCGTTGGCGCAGCGCTGTGCCAGCGGAGACGAAGTCGCCTACGCGGAGCTCGTCTCGGATCATCAGCGGACGATCGTGCAGCTCGCGATGAACTTGCTCGGGGATCGCGACGAAGCGCTGGATTTGTCGCAGGACGTCTTCCTGCGGGTCTTCCGCACCATCGGCCGGTTTCGTGGCCAGTCGAGCCTTCGGACTTGGCTGTACCGGATCACCATCAATCAAGCCCGTAACCGTCAGCGCTTCTGGCGCCGCCGGCACCGCGCTGACCAGGTGTCGCTCGACCAGCACGAAGCGGCGCACGGTGAATGTCCGTCCGGTACAGCATGCGCGCCAGACCGTGTGCTGGCGCAAAAAGAACTCGCCGGCCGTCTGCAGGACGCCCTCGAGCGGTTGCCGTTCGATCAGCGAACGGCCATTGTGCTGCGCGAGGTTGACGGCCTGAGCTACGAGGAGATCGCGTATTCCCTGGGCGTGGCGGTCGGCACGGTCAAGTCGCGGTTGACCCGTGCCCGTCAAGCCCTTCGTCACGATCTACGCGACGCGAGGACCCTATGAAGCCCTTTACCTGCACGGCTACCCGTCGGCGGCTCGACGCGTTCCATGATCAGGAGCTGCCGGTAAGCGAACAGATTGCAGTCAGCGCACACCTGGACTGGTGCGACGGGTGCGCGGCAACATTTGCCGACCTGCGGATGATTGGCGCCGCGCTCCGGTCCGCCGCGCCCGGTCGTGCGATGCTGGCCGCCAACGAGGCAGCCGGGGTCAGTGCGGCCGGCGTCGTGAGCCGACTGAAGGCGGAACGCGCGCTGCCGTTGCTCCCGTGGCTTCAGCTCATGTGTGAGGACATGCACTTGGTGTGCGCGGGCTTCGGCGCGACCGTCGCCGCGATCGTCTGTCTGGTCAGCGTCGTCGGCATCATGCGGCTCTCGGCGGCCGAACGGCCCGACTCTCTGGCCGGCATCGTCACCGCGGTCGCGATGCGGCTCGAGTGCGAGCCCGCAACGGTTCCTGGCGAAGTGGTGGACCTCTCAGGATGCCGGGCCCGTTTTTCGGAGCGCTTTCAACGGTCAACCGACTCGGCTGAAGAGGACGCAGTGTTCGCGCTCGACGCCGCCGTCATCAATCAGGGTCGCCTGGAGAATCTCGAGACGCTGAAGGCGAGCCGCCATGAAGAAGCATCCGGACAAGTCAAGCTAATTGAAGATCTGATCGATACTGTGTCGCGCGCGCGTTTGGAGACCACGCGCGTCGGGGGCGTCTTGTGGCTCGTCACCGACACCACCGTCCGCGCGACCAAGCCGCCGGCCGTGGACTTGCAGCCGCCGACCGAGAAGAAACGCGCGTTGGCGCTTCCCTCTCAGTTCCTGATTCGTAATTCCTAGTTTCGGTCGACGTGCGCCGTCGCCACGTTGTTCATGGTGTCGACGGCTCTAATGGCTAGTCCACGCTCGGTGAGCACACCTTCCGTTGTCACCTGGTAGCGCTCCTCTCGAGAATCGGCGATTCCGTCCACCGGGGACACGCCGCGCCAGTGCTGACCGTCCTCGGAGACTTCCACTCGCTGGATCGGGGAGTGGTCGTCTTTGACGTCAAAGGTCACGACCGACCGTCCACGGTCCATCCGTACTCCGCTGACCACGATGACCGGCGGCGTATTGTCAATGTCGAGGGCCACACTCTCGAGCTCACCGTTCAGCGCGTCGCCGCCGGGATTGGACGGCGCATCGGACGCGACAATTTTGACGACGTACGTCCCGTTGGGCACGGTGGTCGTATCCCACACGAGGATCGGGTCGGAAATAGCTTGCCGAAGGACCTTCCACGTGGTCTCGCCCGCACGTCTGTACAAGACATCGTAGACGAGCTCGTCGTCGTTCTCGTCCTCGGCCCGCCAGACGATCGTCTGAAGTCCCTTCTGATACGCGCGCCGGCCAAGAGCGGGACTGCTCCCGCCGCCCGGCTGGGCGGCGGCGACAGCGAGTTTGCGATCTGGCGTGCTCTGATCTTCAAATCCAGCCAGGTCCGGCTCGCCCGACGAAAACGGTTTCTGAAAGACGATGCCCGGTGGGTGCACGGTGATGGAGCGAACCTGCGGCCTGAGGTTGCGCTGGAGGTACGCGGCCGTCACCGAGGTCAAGACTGGACCATCGCCTCTGCCCGTCAACACCGCGCGCCACTGCAGATACCGAGCTTTGGGGCTGGTGATCGGAGAGCCGTCGGCGTTCGAGTACGAACTGGACCACGCGCTCCAGGTATCGTCTGGCGTTTGCGAATTACCGGTTCTGGTGAACAGCTCGACGCGGCTGCCACCAGCCGCCTTAGCCCGCCAGCTGACCGTGCCCCAGGTGGCGACCATCTGAGCGTCCCGCGGTTCGGATTCGTACGTGCCTCGGACGGCGCGGTCGGAGGTCAGCCGGAAGAGCTTGCCTGGGTTGGCCGTCGCGTAATACAGGCGGCCTCGCGTGTCCTTGTAGAGCGCCGTCACCTGTTGGGCGCTCGCGCGCGCCACGAGCGTTGGCCGAAGAGGATCGCCCTGCAGCCGATACATCTTGCCCTTGTTGCCGGTCCCGATGATCACGGCGCCATCCTGGTCGAACGCCAGGTCGTAAGGCACGTCATCGCGCGACTCCCAGATCTGGTCCCACACGCCATCCGGGCTGATGCGGTACACGGCGCCCTTTGCGCCGCGGCGATCATCGCGTGCGGCTCCGGCAGACGCGCCTCCCGCGTCGGGAATTGAAATCGACGTCACCTCGACTGTCACCGTCGGAACCAACGCGCGCCCAGGATCGGGCGCCGGTCGGTCGGGACTCCGATCGTCGGGCGCCGTCGCGGCACCGCCTGACGGGCGTCCACTCAGGCCACCGACGTACAGTGTGCCTTTGTCGTCGAAGCGGAGCGCGCGAATCTCCTGGAACGGCGAATCGAGAAGGAGGAACCCCTTGCCCTCGGGATCGACCTTCAACACGCGTCCGGGTGAACCGGTACCGACAAGGAGATCGCCCGAACGGTTGAAGGCGAGCGAGGTCGCGTGCGTCGCATTGGTCTTGTAAAAAGGCGCGCCTTTCCCGTCTGGCGCGATCTTGTACACGACGCCTTTCTCACCGGTGCCTGCGTAGAGATTCCCTCTGGCATCCACGGCGAGCGCCCAAATGTACTTGTCCTCGGGATCGAAGAACGTTGTGGCGGTCCCGTTACGATCGACTCTATAGATCTTGCCGTCTGGCGAAGTGCCGACGTACAGACCGCCGTTTGGCGCCGGCGCCATGGCGTGGACCTCGAGTTCCGGGCTGTCGAAGAAGAGCGACCCTTTGCCTTGGGCGTCGATGCGAAAAACCTTGCCCTCGTTGCCCGTTCCCACGAACAACGTACCATCGGACACGGCAAGCATCGACCAGAGGAACGGCGCCGAGGTCTCATAGACCAGTTCAGTGCTTGGTCCCAGCACGAGCTGGCCGCTGGTATCGATGGCCAAATTCTCCAACTCGCCTTTGAGAAAGTCCGCTTCCGTTGAGGCCTGGAAGAACTTCGGCGACGAAGCATGGATGGGCGCGATCATCAGCGCGATGAAGGCAGCCGCCATCAGCCGCGCTCGTGATGTCAGCATAGGCAATACCAGCGGAATTCGAACTAGTTTGGCGAGACCGTCAGTGACAGCGTGCGGGAGCCGGTGACGGCATCCTCGGTGGCGATTTCCCATTCGCCCAGGGTGGCACTCCGGAGCGCGCCGACGTTCCCGGTGCTGCGGTCGGCCTCGAGCACGGCCAGTACCGACGGCGGCAGCGACGACAACAGTTCGCCCTTGACGATCGCGCCAGGATCGGCGCTCTGTAATCTGATGTAGAGCGCGTTGTTCCGGCGCCCCTTATTGAGCGCCTTGATGACTTGGTCGACGCTTCGCTGCGGCGAATTCGCCTCGCGCTGTTCGGCCTGGCCCAAACGTGAGCCGTCCTGGACGACTACCGAGAGCGTGCCACTCGCATTGGCCGGAATGTCGATCAGCACCGTCCGGACGACTTCGTCGCCCCGATACGTGCGCATCAACACCTTGAGCGGCACCTGTCGCCCGGCGCGCGGCCGGGCGTCGTCGACCCAGACGCGCTCGAGCGTCGCCGTCTTTGGCTCCTCGATCGACCGAACATTCAGGTCAATCCCGTTGACCTCCACCTTTTCGCGGTCGTTGTTCATCAGATACGTGAGCGGCGCCACGACGTAGGTTGAGGCGTCGACGGCTGACTGCGGCGTCGAGAAAAGATTGTCGAACGTGAGGGTCTCGTGCTTGACCAGCGTCGCCGTTCCCTGGATGCCAAATGTCGACGACCCGAACTGTCGCTCGTAGGAGCCGAGGGTGTTGAGGAGCGCGACGTACGTCATGAGCGGCGTGAACAACTGGTCGTTGACCACGCTGAAGTGGAACGTCCGCTTCGGACCGCGGTCGGTCGCAAGCGTCAGCGTGACCGGAATCATCCGCGGGCCAGGGCCCAGTCGGCCGGAGACGGCCGTCGCCCGATCCTGCAGCAGCGTGCCGATGACCTCGCTCGTTGACGAGAGCTTGAGCGACAGAAAGAGGCTGGGAAGAACGGTATAGACGTACGCCCGAGTCATGGGGAATTCGGTTGGACCCAGGTTGTAGAGCGGATGACCAAACGCGTAGACACGATCGCCGTCGACGTGGGTCACCGTGCCGGTCCCGCCCATTTGCAGATCGCCATTCACGAGCATCACGCCAATCGCGTCGCCCGGCTTGAGGGGACCTTCAAATGGCATCTCGCCAATCCGTGCCGCGCCAGCGCTGCCGCCAGTCGGGATGAAGCCCTGCGTACTGAAGGCGCTGCTGAGCAGATCGCCGAGATCCGGCTCGAAGCCCGACAGCACAAGTGGCGTCGCGATCGGACGCAGCAGTGTGCCAAGCTGGCCGCCGACCATGCCAGCGACGGCGCCGATGCCCTTCAGGTCGGCATCGTTCTGGCCCTCGGCGAACGGACGGTTCCAGTTGAGCGCCCGGCGAAAGGCGGACGTCAGGGTTTCACGCGTCAACGGAAAGTCGAGTTGCGCACGCGCGCCCGATGGCCGAGCGCCGCCGGTGGCAGTCGCGTCGGTCATTTCCGCAATGGGTGTGATGCCCGCGATGGGCTCTTTGGAGAAGCTGCCGAGCGAGTACGACACGGCGCCGATCAGACGCCCGTTGATGTAGACCGGGCTGCCACTCATGCCGGCAATGACGCCAGTCGAGGCCAGCGGACCACCGTCGAGCCGCGCGAGAATCAGATTGCGGCGGGTGCCGATGACATTCTCGAGGACGCCAAGGATGTTGACCTTGAACTCTTCGACACGGGTCCCGTCGAATACCGTCCGGCCGACGCCGATCATGCCCGGCCGAATCTCGTCAATGGGCATCGATCCCGGCGGGCCAGCCTGAGGCTGCGCCGCAGCGAGAACGCCGAGTCCGCTCAGGGCCAACAGGACCGCGATCGTGATTCGACGAAGGGGCATACGACTCCTTGCTCCAGTCTCGAGACTCAGGGGTTGGAGCTCTCATTATTCGGGGAGAAGTGCTTACGGGTCAAGGAGAAATGGGCACTCTTGCAGGGTGCGAAGGTGCCACAAGTGCAACCGTGCGAAGGTGCAGCCCTCCGACGTTGACACCACGGATGTGCGTTTGGTACAGTCACGGCTTCGTGGTTGGTCGAGCGCCTATGTCATTCTCCTTTAGCACCATTCCGGCGCCCAAGCGGGCACCCGTATCCGCGGCGTGGCGGTGGTATTGGTTTGCGACTGGAGAGGCATCCGCCTTGGCCTGACCTGCCACCGCGCGAAACGGTTTTCCGAAAGCCTCTTCAGCCCGACCGGTTGAAGAGGCTTTTTTTATGTATGCCGCTCCTGTGTGTAACCGTCACGGCGCCCACGACAGCGGAGCTGCGGCGGAAGCGAGATGCCGCCGCTGCGGAGGCCGACATCGTCGAGTTGCGTCTCGATTCGGTGAGCGACCCGGACGTCGCCGGCGCGCTTGCCGGTCGCCGCGGCCCCGTGATTGTGACCTGCCGGCCTACGTGGGAAGGCGGTCGGTTCGGCGGTTCGGAAGGTGAGCGGAGGCGAATCCTGACCGACGCGATCGCGCTCGGCGCCGAGTACATCGACGTCGAATGGCGCGCGCAGTTCGACGATCTCCTGACATCGACCGGAGGGCGGCGGATTGTGTTGTCGTCTCACGATTTCAGTGGCGTGCCGAGCGACCTGGGGGAGCGCGCGCAGACGATGCGAGCGACGGGTGCGGAGATTGTCAAAGTCGCGGTCCAGACCCACCGGCTGGCTGACTGTGTACCGCTTGTCGATCTCGGCGCTCGGATGGGACGCGACGGAAAGTTTGTTGCCATTGGCATGGGCGAGTGCGGCCTCTCGACGCGTGTGCTGCCCGCACGGTTCGGGTCGATGTGGACCTACGCGGGTTCTGAGCAGCAGGTCGGCCAGCTCACCACGACGACGCTCGTGAACGACTATCACTTTCGCGGCCTCACCGATGCGACCGACGTGTACGGACTCGTCGGATTGCCGGTGTCACATTCCGTCTCTCCAGCCATGCACAACGCGGCATTCGTCGCCGCGCATATTGATGCCGTGTATCTGCCGCTTCCGGCCGTGAGCGCAGAGGACTTTGTCACCTTTGGCCGTGCGCTCGGGATCAAGGGCGCGAGCATTACGACGCCGCACAAAGTGTCGCTCGCCGAGCGGGTCGACGAGGTGGATGCCGTGGCACGGCGCGTCGGCGCAATCAACACGATCCGCGTGATCGACGGACGCTGGGTCGGGGGCAACACCGACGTCGACGGATTCCTGGCGCCGCTCAAAGGGCGCGTGTCGCTTCCGGGATTGAGAGCGGCGGTGCTGGGCGCCGGTGGAGCCGCACGTGCCGTGGCGGTTGCGTTGGGGTCGAGTGGCTGCCACGTCCGGTTGTACGCGCGTCACAGGCAGCAAGCCGAGACGGTGGCGGCGGCAGTGGCGGCGGAGAGCGGGCCTTATCCGCCAGAGCCGGGGAGCTGGGACCTTCTAGTCAACTGTACGCCTGTCGGCATGTATCCCAGGGTCAACGACACACCGATCGAGGCGCGTCACCTGACCGGCCGCTATGTGTACGACTTGGTCTACAACCCGACCGAGACGCGGCTGCTGCGCGAGGCCGCGCGGGCCGACTGCCAGACGATTGGCGGGCTCGAAATGCTCGTCGGCCAGGCCCAGGAGCAGTTTCAATGGTGGACCGGCGTGCGGCCGGCGGCAGCAGTCATGCGCGAAGCCGCGCTCGCGCGGCTCTCGGAGTTCACTCGCGATGAGAATCACGTCGTTTGAAGAGTTCAAGGATCTCGCCACACGAGGCACCTTTGTCCCCGTGTGCAAGGAGATCATGGCGGACCTGCTGACGCCAGTGTCGGCGTTCTTGAAGATTGCCGAACACGCCGATTACGCATTTCTGCTCGAGAGCGTCGAAGGTGGCGAGCATGTCGGTCGCTACTCGTTCCTTGGTAAGGATCCCTTCTTGATCCTCCGCGCGCGCGATGGTCGCACGACCATCGAACGAGGCGGCGCCACGAGCGAAAGCGACCGGCCGTTCATCGACACGCTTCGTGGCTTGATGACCGACTTTCAATCGCCGTACGTGCCGGATCTTCCACGCTTCACGGGCGGCGCCGTCGGCTATCTGGGGTACGGCGCTGCATCGTGGTTCGAGCCCGTGCTCGGGGATCTCGGGGCTGGAAGCGACGGCGCCGACCAGGCGGGCTTCATGCTGTTCGATACGGTGCTCGCCTTCGATCATGTCCAGCACCGGATTCTCATCATCGCCAACGCTCGGATTACGGCGGATGACGATCTCGAATCGCTCTACGGGTTTGCGTGCGCCAAGATACAGTTTCTCGAACGAGAGCTCGATCGCGGCTTGTCGCGTCCACAGCGGAGAGCTGCCGAGGGGCTCGAGATTCGGTCCAATCACACACGAGAACAGTTCGAAGCCCAGGTCCGCACCGCCAAGGAGTACATCGCCGCCGGCGACATCTATCAGGTCGTGCTCTCGCAGCGGTTTGAAACCGACGTGGCCGTCGATCCGTTCACGGTGTATCGCGCGCTTCGGCATGTGAACCCCTCGCCGTACATGTATTTCATTCGAATGGGCACTGTATCGATTGTGGGTTCGTCGCCGGAGATGCTGGTGCGTGTGGAAGGCACCCGCGTGGAACCGCACCCGATTGCCGGCACGGGGCCGCGCGGCCGCACGACCGAAGAGGATCTGCGGCTGGGCGAGGAATTGAAGCGCAACGAGAAAGAGCGGGCTGAGCACGTCATGCTCGTGGACCTTGGTAGAAACGACGTCGGCCGGGTGTGCACGTACGGGTCGGTACGGGTGCCGCAGTTCATGAACCTCGATCGTTTCTCGCACGTCATGCATCTGACATCGATCGTCGAGGGACACCTCGCCGACGATCGCGATCGACTCGACGCCCTTGTGTCCTGTTTTCCGGCCGGGACCGTGTCCGGAGCGCCGAAGGTCCGCGCGATGCAGATCATCAGGGATCTCGAGCCGTCGGGGCGGGGCCTCTACGCGGGTGCAGTTGGCTATCTCGACTTTGCCGGCAATCTCGATTTCTGTATCGCGATTCGCACGGTGATCATGTCAGGCCACAAGGCCTACGTACAGGCGGGCGCCGGAATTGTCATGGATTCGAATCCCGCGGCTGAATACGAGGAGACACGGGACAAGGCACGCGCGCTACTGCGTGCGCTCGAACTGGCGCAACAGGGCTTGTAGTCATGGTCATCGTCATCGATAACTACGATTCGTTTACCTACAATCTCGTGCAGTATCTCGGCGAGCTCGGCGCCGAACCGCGGGTGATCCGCAACGACGCCGGGACCGTGGAGGACGTAGTGGCCATGCGACCCGATCGCATCGTCATTTCACCGGGACCCGGCCGCCCCGAAGATGCGGGCATGACGATGGACATCATCCGGCGCCTGGGACAGACAACGCCGATTCTCGGTGTCTGTCTCGGCCATCAGGCCATCGGAGCCGTCTTCGGCGGATCGGTCATCCGCGCGACGGTGCCCATGCACGGCAAGACGTCGATCATCGAGCACGATGGCCAAGGCGTGTTCAGGGGTATCGCGGGACCGTTCGTGGCGTCGCGGTACCACTCGCTCGTGGTGGCCGACGCCGGGCTGCCGGCCGATCTGGTGGTGTCGGCTAGGACGCGCGAAGACAACACCATCATGGGTCTGCGTCATCGCGGGTGGCCGGTGCACGGCGTGCAGTTTCACCCCGAATCGATTCTCACGAGCGAGGGAAAGACCATCCTGCGAAACTTTCTTGAAGGCGCTCGATGAATTTCCCGCAGCTCATCGATAAACTGACGCGGCATGAGGATCTGACGGCCGACGAAGCCGCGGCCGCCATGGCCGACGTGATGGAAGGCCGCGCCACGCCGGCGCAGCTGGCGGGCCTGCTGATCGGCCTGGCCATGAAAGGCGAGCGGCCATCGGAAATTGTCGGCCTCGCGCGGACGATGCGGGCGCACGCTGTCCGGCTATCGAGAAGGTTTGACGACGTCTTCGACACGTGCGGGACGGGTGGCGACCAGTCCGGCACCTTCAATATCTCAACGTGCGCGGCGATCGTCGTGGCCGCCTGCGGCGTCCGCGTCGCGAAGCACGGGAACCGATCGGTGTCGAGCCGCTCGGGCAGCGCCGACGTGTTCGAAGCGCTCGGCGTCCGCGTGTCGGCCTCGCCGGCATCGGTCGAGCGGTGCCTGGCCGAGGCGGGTATCGGCTTCTTCTTTGCTCCAACGTTCCATCCGGCCATGCGCCATGCCGCGCAGGCGCGCAAGGAACTCGGAGTTCGGACGGCCTTCAATCTGCTCGGGCCGCTGACCAATCCCGCGGGTGCCACGAGGCAGCTCGTCGGCGTACCTCGGCCAGAGTTCACCGAGCTCATGGCGCGGGCGCTCGTACTGCTCGGCACCGATCGGGCGTGGGTCGTGCACGGCGCCGACGGCATCGACGAGATCTCCACGGCCAGTTACACCAAGATCTCCGAGTGCCGCCATGGAACGGTGAACACGTTCTACCTGCACCCGGGAGAAGTCGGGCTGGCCAAGTCGTCCTCCGAATCTCTCAAGGGCGGGGACGCGAAAGAGAATGCGGGCATCATCGAGCGAATTCTCGCAGGCGAGGGCGGACCGAAACGTGACGTCGTGCTCTTGAATGCCGGCGCAGCCTTGTTTGTGGCTGGCGCCACCGCTTCGGTCGAAGAGGGCATCGCCCGGGCCGGCAGCGCCATCGATCACGGAGACGCGAGGCGCACTCTCGAGCGACTGGTGGTCATCTCGAACGCTGCCGAGTCTGTAGCCGGAGGCGGCGCCGTATGATCAAGGCTCAGATCGCGTCGCCCGATCTGCTCGCAACCATTGTCGCGGCCACGCGCCGGATGGTGGAGGTCCGGGCGGAACGCGAATCGCTGTCCGTATTGGCCCGACGCGCCGAGCAGTGTCACACGGCGACCGGGCGCTTCCACGCGGCCCTCACGGCGGCTGGTCTACCGACCGTGCCGCGTGTCATCGCCGAGTGCAAGCGTCGGTCTCCGTCACGCGGCGTCCTGCGGCCGAACTACGATCCGGCGACGATTGCGAGGGGCTACGAACACGCAGGGGCAGCAGCCATCTCAGTGCTCACCGAGCCGACGTTCTTCGACGGAGCCTTGGAGCATTTGCAGGCGGTGCGGAAAGCGGTCGGCATCCCTGTGCTGCGCAAAGATTTCATCGTTTCGGAGTATCAGTTGTTCGAAGCGAAAACAGCAGGCGCAGACGGCGTACTGCTGATTGTGGCGGCACTCGCGCCGACTGCGCTCGGGGCCCTGCACGAGCGGGCCACTGCGCTCGGCCTGGACGTGCTGGTTGAGGTGCATGACGGCGACGAACTCTCGATCGCGATCGATGCGGGCGCACGCATCATCGGTGTCAACAACCGCAACCTCCGCACGCTCGCGGTCGACGTCCGAGCCTCGGAGACGTTGATGTCGCGCATGCCGCGCAACGTGGTCGCCGTCAGCGAGAGCGGGCTGCGGACAGCGGACGATCTCCTGCGTCTGCAACGCCTTGGGTATCAAGCGTTCCTGATTGGCGAGCGTTTTATGACGGCCGAAGACCCCGGAGCCGTACTCAGGGCTCTACTGGAAGGCTGCGTCAACACAGAGGACACCAAGGACACAAAGGCTCAAGCATGAAGAGTCATCGTGTTTGTGTCCTTCGTGTCCTTTGTGTTCGACCAGCGCCGGGATTGTCCCGATGCTCGTGAAGATCTGCGGCATCACGCGTATCGAGGACGCCGAGGCGGCTGTCGCGGCTGGCGCCGATGCGTTGGGGTTTGTCTTCTGGCCCGGAAGCCCGCGGTTCATCGACGCGTATCGCGCCCGGACGATCGTCTCGAGTCTTCCGCCGTTTGTGACGCCCGTCGGTGTGTTCGTGAACCAGCCGATTGAACACGTGAGAGAAATCGCGAACCTGGTGAGACTCGGTGCGGTTCAGCTCCACGGAGACGAGAGCCCGTCGTACGCCGGCGCCATGCCTCGTCCGATCATCAAGGCGGTGTCGCTCGAAGCGGCCGCGGCAGCCGGCGAGATTGACAGGTGGCCGAAGCAGGTCACTCTGCTGCTGGATGTTCACGACCCAGTACGGCGCGGAGGCACCGGGCGGACGATCGATTGGGCGGCCGCCGCGAGCGTGGCGGCGCGGCGACGAACGTTACTGGCCGGCGGTTTGACACCGGAGAATGTAGCCGACGCCATCAGGCGGGTGAGGCCCTTCGGCATTGACGTGTCCTCGGGCGTTGAGTCTTCGCCTGGCGTCAAAGACCGTGCGCGGCTCGAAGCCTTGTTCGATGCGGTGTTGGCCGAGCGCGAGAGCCTACGCTCGAGCGCGAGGTCTTAGAGCGAGCTGGGGTGTGGCTCCAGCGAGCGGAATAATCAATGATGCAATCAACCATGACCCGACGCGATCCTGACGCGCGCGGCTATTTCGGCGAGTTCGGCGGGCGGTTCGTACCCGAAACCCTCGTCGAGCCGGTCGAGGAGCTCGAGCGCGCCTATCTGGCGGCCCGAGACGATGCAGCTTTCGGCGCCGAGCTGGCGCGCCTGCTGAAACACTACGTCGGCCGCCCGACGCCGGTCTACGAAACGCGGCGATTGTCCGAGGCTTTCAAAGGCGCGCGGATCTTCCTGAAGCGGGAAGATCTGACGCACACCGGCGCGCACAAGATCAACAACGCCCTCGGGCAAGCCCTGCTGGCGAAGCGGATGGGAAAGCGGCGCATCGTCGCCGAAACCGGAGCTGGACAGCACGGCGTGGCGACCGCGACCGCCTGCGCGCTACTGGGATTGGCGTGTCAGGTGTACATGGGCGCCGAAGATATGGATCGTCAGGCGTTGAACGTCTTCCGCATGCGGCTGCTTGGCGCCGAGGTCAGCCGGGTCGATGCCGGCAGCCGTACGCTCAAGGACGCCATCAACGAGGCCATGCGCGATTGGGTGACCAACGTGCGCGACACCTACTATCTACTCGGTTCCGTGCTCGGTCCCCATCCGTATCCGCTGATGGTTCGCGAATTTCAGTCGGTAATTGGACGCGAGGCGCGGGCGCAGATCGTCGACCTTACTGGCCGGATGCCGACCGCGATCGTCGCGTGCGTCGGCGGCGGCAGCAACGCCATGGGGATTTTCGACGCCTTTATCGACGATCCTGGTGTCAGGCTGATTGGTGTCGAAGCCGGCGGCGATCAGATTGCCCGAGGCCGGCATGCGGCCAGATTTGCAGGGGGCAGCGCGGGCGTCCTACAGGGTACCCGCACGTTCATCCTGCAAGACGAAGACGGCAACATCGAGCCGACCCATTCGATTTCGGCCGGACTCGACTACGCGGCTGTGGGACCAGAGCACGCGTGGCTGCGGGCCATCGGCCGCACCGAGTACGCCCACGTCACCGACGCGGAGGCGCTCGACGCGTTCCAACGACTTGCGCGGCTCGAGGGGATCCTGCCTGCGCTCGAATCCGCGCACGCGATCGCTTACGCAGAGAAGCTCGCTCCCGAGCTCGGACGCGACGCGATCATGCTGATCAACCTGTCTGGCCGCGGCGATAAGGACGTGCAGACGGTCGAGAAGGCGCTGGGCAGAGCCTGACGATGGCCTCGCGTATCGCACGGACGTTCGCGCGGCTGAAATCCGAACAGCGGTCCGGGCTGGTCACCTATACGACAGCCGGTGACCCGGATCTGCCGAGGTCCGCCGAAATTCTCCAGGCCCTCGATCGCGCGGGCGCAGATGTGCTCGAGGTCGGCGTGCCGTTCTCGGACCCGTTGGCCGACGGTCCCGTCATCCAGCGAGCGACTGAGCGTGCCCTGGCCAAGGGCGGCAGTCTCCGCGCCTCGCTGGCCCTCATCGAGCGGATCCGGCCGCACGTGAAAGCGCCCATCGTGCTCTTCAGCTATGCCAACCCGTTGCTGCGCATGGGGATGGAAGACTTTGCCAAGACGGCGGCCGCGGTCGGCGTCGATGGCGTGCTGGCACTCGATCTGCCGATAGAGGAGGCGGGAACGTTCCGCGAGACGCTCGATCGGTCGGGACTTGATACGATCTTTCTGCTCAGCCCGACGACGTCAGAAGCGAGAATCCAGAAGGCGGCCGCACTAGGACGCGGATTCTTGTACGGCATTTCGCGCCTCGGCGTGACCGGCGCCCGCGACCGGGTGGCCACCGACGCCAGAGCGCTCGTGCAGCGCATCCGGGCGCACACAACGCTGCCGGTGGCATTGGGGTTTGGCATTTCACGGCCCGAGCACGTGGCGGAGGTCGGCGCCTATGCCGATGCGGCGGTTGTCGGGAGCGCGCTCGTCGCGCTCATCGCTGAGGTGGGCCAGTCGGCGGATCTCGTGGAGAAAGTCGAGGCGTTCGTTCGATGGTTGAGGGGCACAACACGTAATGTCCACGCTTGACGATCTACGAAAGGACATCGACCGAGTCGACGAGGTGATCGTCCGGCTGCTCAACGAGCGCGCGCGGGTCGCGTGTGAGATCGGGCGGCTGAAGAAGGCCGATGGCGTGCCCGTGTACCAACCGGAGCGCGAGAAGGAGGTCATCGATCACGTCCGGAGCATCGCCGTTGAGGGGCCGCTTGGGCCCGAAGCCGTCGTGCGGCTCTTCGAGCGAATCATCGACGAAGCCCGGCGACTCGAGCGACGCGTGGTGCATGGCGAGGACAGCCCCAAGTCGTAGTGTCCGCCTTCCGGCGGACCCGGGAACGAAGGGTAGTTGGAGGAAACAGAGGCAATGGTCGTAGTGATGGAAGAGCGGGCGACGGAGCAGCAGATTGAACAGGTCGTCGCTCGACTCGTGGAAATGGGAATGGACGTGCATCGATCGACCGGCGTGACGCGCACGGTTCTCGGTGCCGTTGGACAAGGGCGGCCGGATCCCGGTTTGATCCAGATGCTCAACGGCGTGCATGAAGTTGTTCGCATCTCCGAGCCCTACAAGTTGGCGAGCCGGACCTTCAAGTCCGAACCAACCGTTGTCACGGTTGGCGACGTGCGCGTGGGTGGAGACGAGGTCATCGTCATCGCCGGACCGTGCTCCGCGGAGACGGAGCAGCAGGTGAGAACGACCGCAGCCGCTGTGCGGCGCGCGGGGGCCAAGATCTTGCGGGGTGGCGCCTTCAAGCCGCGCAGTTCGCCATACAGTTTTCAGGGTCTGGGCGAAGAAGGGCTCCGGCTGCTGCGTGATGCGTCCACAGCGGAACACCTCGCGCTGGTGTCCGAGGTGATGGACATCAGCCAAATCGACCTCATCGATCGCTATTGCGACATGTTCCAGGTCGGCGCCCGGAACATGCAGAACTTCACGCTGCTGCGCGAGCTCGGTCACCAGAAGAAGCCCGTCCTTCTGAAGCGCGGCATTTCGGCGACCATCGAGGAATGGCTGCTGTCGGCGGAATACGTGTTGAGCGGCGGGAACACCGGCGTCATTCTGTGCGAGCGGGGCATCCGGACCTTCGAGACGGCGACTCGCAACACGTTTGACGTGTCGGCGATTCCGGTCGTCAAGAAGCTGAGCCACCTGCCCGTCATCGCCGATCCGAGCCACGGCGCGGGACGCCGCGACATGGTCGCGCCGATGGCGCGAGCCGCGGTGGCCGCTGGAGCCGACGGCCTCATCATCGAAGTGCACTGCGATCCTGACCATGCGTTGAGCGACGGAGCGCAGTCGATGTTTCCGTCGCAGTTCGATCGGCTGATGGCCGAGCTGCGGATCATCGCACCGGCGATCGGCCGGAGCATTTGCCTGGAGTCGACTGTCCACAAGGGCTGGGGCTCATAGATGCAACTCCCCGTGCTGCAACCTAACCGTCCGGCGGAAGGACAGCCGCCGATCTTCGAGAAGATCGGCATCGTCGGGCTTGGGCTGATCGGGGGCTCCATCGCGCTGGCCGCCCGTCAGATCTGGCCGGCTTCTCTGGTCATCGCGGTCGACAACAAGGACGTGCTCGAAACGGCGATGCGGCTGCATGCGATCGACGTGGCCGCCGACGATCCCATTGTTCTTGCTGAAGTCGACCTCGTCGTACTTGCCGCGCCCGCTCTCCAGAATCTTGCCGTGATGAGCGAGCTCGACGAGTTCGTGCGGCAGCCGGCCGTTGTGACCGACACCACCAGCACCAAGCGCGACATCGTGGCCGCGGCGCGTCGGCTGCCGCCGCGGTTCACATTTGTTGGCGGTCATACGCTCGGTGGCGCGGCCAAAGGCGGCCTCGAGCACGCGCGCCCGGACCTTTTCCGGGGCCGACCATGGCTGCTGACGCCGGAGGGAGAGGCTGCCGGCCCTGCGGTCGAGAAACTGTCGGCGTTTGTCCGGGCGCTCGGCGCGGAGCCGCGCCTGCTCGCGCCAGACACGCATGACAGGCTGCTCGCGTTTCTCAGTCACCTGCCGCAGCTGACCGCCAGCGCCCTGATGCAGGTGGTCGGCGACGCGGTCGGGAACCGAGGCCTCGAGTTAGCTGGTAACGGCCTTGCGGATACGACGCGGCTGGCATCCAGCCCCTCGGACATCTGGAGGGACATCGCGGCGACCAACGCTGACGAAATTGGTCCCGCGCTCGATGCGTTGATTGAGGTGCTTCAGGATCTGCGCGACGATCTCACGACCGGCGATCGCCTCGCCGAGATCTTTTCCGCTGCGACGCGCTGGCGGGAATCAATCAAGAAGAAGTAACGGGCTAGTTGTCGCCGCCAGTTCCGGGCTGGACCTGGATCCTGACGCTCGCCACTGCCAATGCCTTGTCGTTGCGCTTGAGGCGGAACGACACGTGAAATTCACCCGCGCGTCGGAATCTGTGATCGACCGTGAAGCGACGCTTGATTTCGCTCTTGCCGGCCTGGTACGGCTGGCAGTCCAGCGTGGACTCCGACGTGGTCCCGTCGCCCCAATCCCACTCGATGGTTGGACAGTAGAAGTCCTCGTAGTCGTTGGCGCCGCCCACGAGCTCGGCAGTGAGCACCACGCGCGCTGGTGAGATACTCACAGGCGGCTGGGCCTTCAGCGTCAGCTTTGGCCGCTTGGAATCGTCAGCCTTCTCTTTAGCGTCCTTGGTGTCCTTGGTGTCTCGCTGGCTGCCGGCCGCCGCAAGCGCCGCGCTGACCACGACGCAAAGGAGACTCGCCCACATCGAGCGCCGCACAAAAGTGATCATCGATTCAGGCCTGTTGCATGAATTGTAGCGGGGGCGATAGGTCGGAGCAAGCGGCATCGGCGATAATACACCGATGCCTTCTCTCGACACCGCCTCCGCGATGATCTGCGTGTGCGGCCCGCTGGCCGCTGTTGATACCGACCTGTTGATCGTGCCGTGGTTCGAAGAAGACGGTCCGAGCGCGGTTGCCGGCCTCGACCCGGCGAGCGGGGGTGAGATTGCGCGGGCGCTGGCCTCCAAAGAATTCGCCGCCAAGCCGTACGATTTCTTCATTACGCCGACGACCGATCGCAGCTGGCGGGCGAAACGCCTGGCCCTCATCGGTGTTGGCCGTTCCTCCGAGTACGACGGCGCGCTCGTGCGCAAACTGGCCGCGGCGAGCGGCCTCGCCGCGAGAGGCCGTCACAGTCATCGGGTCGCCTTCGTCCTTCGTGGCCGTGCCGATCTTCCTGGGCACGCCCAGGCCGCCGCGGAAGGATTGACCCTTTCAGAATTCAACGCCGGCACCTACAAGACCGACGAGCCCGCGCCCAGCGCGCCGCCTGTCTGGACGATCGTCGTACCGGAGGATTCGGCCGAGGCCTTGCCGCGCGCCAGCATGGCTGTCGCTCGCGGCCGCGTGCTAGGAGAGTGCAGCAACCTCGCCCGAGAATTAGCGAACGAGCCGGGCAATGCGCTGACGCCGCGCGAGTTCGCGCGGCGGGCGACGGCCCTGGCCGCCGAAGGCGGCGTAAAGGTTGAGGTCCTCGACGAGACGCGGATCGCTGAGCTGGGCATGGGGTTGCTCCTTGGCGTGGCCCGCGGCAGCAGCGAACCGCCGCGGCTGATGGTATTCCGTCACGACCCGCCGGGTGCGCCGGCCACGCCTGTCCTCGGACTGGTCGGGAAGGGAATCACCTTCGATACCGGTGGCATCTCCATCAAGGCCGCCGACGGCATGGAGCGGATGAAAGACGATATGGCGGGTGGGGCGGCGGTCGCCGCGGCCATGCGGGCCATCTCGCTGCTCGGTGCACCGATGCGAGTGGTGGGCGTCGTGCCGGCGACCGAGAACATGCCGGGCGGCCGCGCGATCAAACCCGGCGACATTCTGAAGAGCGCGGCGGGAAAGACCGTGGAAGTCATCAACACCGATGCGGAGGGGCGCCTCATCCTCGGCGACGGCCTGTGGTACGCGCAACAGCTCGGTGCGACGCACCTGGTCGACGTGGCGACGCTCACCGGCGCGTGCGTCGTGGCCCTGGGCAAGACGACGAGTGGCCTGTTCGGGACGCCGCCCGAGTGGGTCGACCAGGTGCGGCAGGTCGCGGACCGCGCCGGCGATCGCGTATGGCCGATGCCGGTCTTTGATGACTATCGCGATCAGCTCAAGAGCGACATTGCCGATCTTACGAATACGGGCGGCCGGCCCGCCGGCTCGATCACAGCCGCGATGTTCCTGAAGGAATTTGCGGGCGGCCTGCCGTGGGTGCATCTCGACATCGCAGGCACTGCATGGGCCGAGGAAGCGAGACCGTTTCTGCCCAAAGGGCCAAGCGGGGTCGCCGTCCGCACGCTCGCCGAGCTGGCCTTCACGAGCCAGCAGTGGAAGAAGTAGGAGTGCCTTTCGCCCAACAGTCGCCGATCGTCGTCAAGCTCATCGAGCCGCACGAGAAGGGTCTCGACGAGGTGCTCATCGGCTCGCTCGGCTTGACCGGCGTCATCGTGCTGGCGGCGCTGGTACTCGGTCTCGCCCTCGCCGGTCTGATGTTCTGGCTCAGATCACGGTCCGCCTGAAGGCGGACACTACGCCCTCCACGACGACGGCTCTCAACGCGACAGATGTAGTGTCCGGTTTCAGCCGGACCTTCATTGATGGGCGACGGTGGCGACGTTCTTGAGCGAAGCCTGATATTTCTGGACGGCGGTGGACAAGGCCTCGGCGATGCGCTGCCGATAGGCAGCTCCGCGAAGCAGTTTCGCCTCCTGAGTATTGGTCACAAACGAGATCTCCGCGAGCACGCTGGGCATCGAGGCGCCAATCAGCACGACAAACGGCGCCTGCTTCACCCCGAGGTCCTTCACGCTCTTGTTGAGTCCATGCAGCCGGTCGACCAACGAACGCTGCACTTCGCTCGCAAGATCACGGGATTCCTCTAATTTGTTGTTGAGTGCGATCGTCTTGACGAAGTCTGTCAGCGCGCCCATCGTCTGACCCGAGGCGGTGTTTTCGCGGGCGGCGACGGACGCCGCGTTCAGGTTGTTCGCGAAGTTCAGGAAGTACGTCTCGACGCCACTCGCTTGCGGGTTCGAGTTGGCGTTGGCGTGGATTGAGAGAAAGAGATCGGCGCTCTCACGATTCGCAATGGCCGTCCGTTCCTGCAGCCCGATGAAATCGTCGGTCCTCCTCGTCAACAACACCGACGTTCCCGGCAGGTTCAGCAGCAGCTTCTCGAGCCGAAGGGCGACGTCGAGCACGAGCTCCGCCTCGGTGATGCCCTTGCCCTGGGCGCCCGGATCGTGGCCGCCGTGACCCGGGTCGATCACGATGCGTGACACACCCAGTCCTAGCTGGCGCGCCACCGAGACGCCGCCGATCGGGGTTGCTGGGGCAGTTGGCGCGACTGCCGGTGCCGGCCGAGCGGCTGACGCGGCGATCGCGTCGGCAATCAACGTCCCGCCCCGCGGCGACACCACCGGCATTGTGTGGGTCGCGAGGGGCGCCAGTTGGCGGCTTGCGAGCGGCGCCCGTACCGGCGTGCGAATGCAATCAATCACAAGGCGATAGGGGTCGTACACGGGATAGACGCTACACGTCGAGACACCGACCGCATCGAGCACCACGCGCGTCATGTTGTTCGGATGACGGCCAATTCGAATCTGCCGAACGACGTCGGCGTCACCTTCAAAGCGAAGCGTCCGATCGTCGAGCGGCGGCGCCGGACGGGTCGGTGAAAGATCGATGAACACACGCGCCGGATTGCCGAGCCGTTCGTCGCGAAACGACACCTCGCGATCGGTCTCGATGGTGATGCGGACGCCATCTGGGAGCAAAGTCCGGCGGATACTCTTGATCGTTGCGATGGGAGGGATCGGGGCAGGCCGCTGCTGCGCGGACTCCGCCGCCACGGCAGAGACCACGACGAGCGCGGCGCCCACAAGCCCGAGCAGCTGCTTCACCATCATCTCAACTGCGCGTCGACCTCGTCGAAGTAATGTTTGTCGACAAGCACCTCGCGCGCTTTGCCACCGGCCCCAGGAGACACGAGCCCCTCCATCTCCATCATGTCAACCAGACGTGCGGCTCGGCTGAACCCGATGCGGAGCTTGCGTTGGAGATACGAAATCGACGCCTGGCCGCTCTGCACGATGATGTGCGCGGCTTCGTCGTACAGATCGTCCTTGTCCATCTCGATGCCGTCGGCGGCCGTCTTCTCTTCGGCTGTGATCGACTCGTCGTACGTGGGCTTCCCTTGCTTGCGAAGGTAGCTGGCGAGACGCGCGCTTTCCTGCTCAGAGATGTACGGGCCATGAAGGCGAATGAATCGAGACGAGGCTGGCGGCACAAACAGCATGTCGCCCTTGCCGAGCAGCTGTTCGGCGCCGTTGCCGTCAAGAATGGTCCGCGAGTCGATCTTGGACGCGACGCGGAAGGAGATCCGCGACGGCAGATTGGCTTTGATCAAACCCGTGATCACATCGACCGACGGTCGCTGCGTCGCGAGAATCAGATGGATGCCGACGGCGCGCGCCATCTGCGCGATCCGCGCGATGGACTCTTCCACCTCGTTGCTCGCCACCATCATCAGATCGGCCAGCTCGTCGATCACGACGACGATGAAGGGGAGCGGCCGGGGCGCGTCGGGCTCCGCGGGTCCGCGGCGTTCGGCGGCCGCCTGCTGGATGTTCCGGTTGTACTGCTCGATGTTCCGGACGCCTTCCGCTGCCAGCGACTTGTACCGTTCCTCCATTTCGCGGACGGCCCAGCGCAAGGCATTGGCCGCTTGCTTGGGATCGACGACGACCGGCGTCAACAGGTGCGGGATGTCCTCGTACATCCCAAGCTCCAACCGTTTGGGATCGATCATGATCATCCGCACATCGTCTGGCGTAGCACGGTAGAGGATGCTGGTGAGCATGCCGTTGATACCGACCGACTTGCCAGCGCCCGTCGATCCCGCGATCAACAGATGCGGCATCGTCGTCAGGTCCGCGACGTAGGGTTCGCCGTTAATCGTTTTGCCGAGCGCGACGGTCAGCTTGGAGGGGGACCGGCGGTAGACCTCCGATTCGAGGAGCTCGCGCAGGGAAATGTGTTCGCGATTCTTGTTGGGGATCTGGATGCCGACAGTCGACTTCCCAGGAATCCGGTCGATGAGCACGGACTCGGCCTTCAGGGCCAGGCACAGATCGTCGGCCAGGCTGGTGATCTTCGAGTACTTCACACCCGCGTCGGGCTTGAACTCGAAGGTCGTGACGACTGGTCCGGGATGAATCTGCACGACGCTGCCTTCGACCGAGAACTCGCGGCATTTCTCCTCGAGAAGCCGCGCGCCATCCATCAGCTCCCGTTCGTCGATCTTCTGCTCTGACTTGGGCGCGTCGAGCAGCGCCATCGGCGGCAGGGTGTAATCGCCCTTCCGGCGTTCGGCCGGGGCCTTGGAGGTCAACTCCGCGTCGGGCACAGCAGGAGGCGCCGTCGGCCGACTGACCTTGGGCGGTTTGGGTGGTGCGAAGGATCGCGCGCCTCCCAAGACCGGCGCCTTCTCAGCAATCTCCACGTCGCGTTTCCGCGCGGCTTTCGCCAAGGCGGCATCGGACGCGACGCCGACCGGCGGCGCCGGCGTGCCGTCGGCCGCCGCCTGCGCGGTGTGTTTCGCAATGACCTCCCGCCGCTCGCGTTCGCGCCGGCGTTCTTCTCGCCACTCACGGAACCAGGCGAGCGCCCGCTGCACGCCCTCAAGCGTCCCGGCGCTCAGGCCCGCAAACAGGCGGCCGAACGAGAGCTGCGACGACATGATGATCGCGAGCACCATGAGCGTCAGGATCACGATCGCCGACCCCGTGCGATTCAGATACTCCGACAGCGCTTGCGCCAGCCACTCACCGCCATAACCTCCGGCGCGGAACGGCCGTCCCGAGACGTCGAGCGTGTTGAAGACCAGGCTCAGCAGCGCGCTGATGCAGGCGAAGAGGAGCGTGGCGCCAGCCGCCTTCGTGCCCGGCGCGTCCACCGGGCGGCACCAGAAGGCCTGCCACCCGATGGCCACGAGGATCGCCGGGATGAGGTACGACGCGTAGCCGAACAGCTGAAACGAGAGTTCGGCGAGGAACGCCCCGACGCGCCCGGCAAAGTTCACCGGCGCCGCGTGAGCCCCGGTGCTGAAAAACCAGACCGGGTCGGTCGGCTCGTAGCTGACGAGCGAGATCATCAAGAGGAGTGCCGCCCCAAAAAGCGCCACGCCGATGAACTCGCGTATCCGATGCGAAACCTTCGATTCACTCACGGGTCAGATCTCCATGATGACGGGTAGCACGAACGGCCGGCGCCCAGAGCGTTTACGAAGGAATCGACGAAGCTCCACGCGCAGCTTTTCTTTGATCAATCCGGGATCGGTGCGCTCCTCGATACTCGTCTGCTCCATGACTTCGGCGAGCATGCGGGCACCGTCGGCGAGCAGGGTCTGGCTGTCTTCCATCACGAATCCGCGCGTAATGATGTCGGGCACGCCCTCGAGGGCGCCCGTCTGTTTGTTGATGGCCACCACCGGCACCACAAGGCCGTCTTCGGCGAGATGCCGGCGGTCGCGCAGGACTTCGTCGGCCACCTCGCCGGTGAGCGTGCCGTCAATCAACACGCGGCCGACGGGCACCTTGCCGGCGATCCGCGCGCCGTCAGCCTCGAAATGCAGCAGATCCCCGTTCTCGACGAGCAGAATCTCTGGCCGCGGATCCCTACCAGCGAACACCCGCTCGGCAATCCGCGCGTGCTGGGACAACTGCCGGTACTCTCCGTGTACCGGCACAAAAAACCGGGGCCGCGCGAGCGACAACACCAGCTTGAGCTCCTCTTCGCTGCCATGCCCCGAAACGTGGACATGTTTGACGCCTTCGTAGATCACCTCCGCGCCGCGGCGTGCCAGATGGTTGATCACACGACCGATCGCCTTTTCGTTCCCGGGGATCGACCGGGCGGAGAGCACGACCGTGTCGTCGGGGCCGACCTTCACGAAGCGATGATCGTCGATGGCGATCCTCGACAGTGCGGAGAGCGGCTCGCCCTGCGATCCGGTCGTGAGGCACAAGACGTCCTGAGCGGGGTAATTGGCCACGTCGGAGTCGCGAATCTGCATGCCGGCAGGCACCCGGAGATAGCCGAGGCGCTGGGCAATCTCAGAGTTTCTGATCATGCCGCGTCCGACGAAGGCCACCTTGCGATCGAACTGTGCCGCCAGATCGACGAGGATCTGCATCCGGTAGACGCTGGAGGAGAACGCCGCGACGAGCAGCCGGCCGGTCGCGCTGGTGAATATTTCTTCAAACGCGTCCACGACCTCGCGCTCCGACCCCGTGAAGCCGCGCCGGTCGATATTCGTGCTGTCGGCAAAGAGCGCCAGCACACCAGCGGCGCCCAGTTCGGCGAAGCGGTGAAGGTCGAAGTGCTGGCCGTCGATGGGCGTCTGATCGATCTTAAAGTCGCCCGTATGCACGACGATGCCGACCGGCGTGTGAATGGCGAGCGCCACGCAGTCCGGGATGCTGTGTGTGACGCGAATGAATTCGACGACGAACGGCCCGATAGTGACGCGATCGCGTGGCCCGACCGCCACGAGATGACGCTTCTCGATGCCGTGCTCCTCCAGCTTCGGTTCCACGAGCGCGAGGGTCAGGGGAGTCCCGTAGACAGGGCCGTCGATGTAGGGCAGCACGTGCGGCACCGCGCCAATGTGATCTTCATGGCCGTGCGTCAACACGAGTGCGGCGGCGTGTCCTTTCTGCTGCAAATATGTGAGGTCGGGAATGATCCGATCGACGCCCAGCAGCTCAGGATCGGGAAACATCACCCCGGCGTCGACGACGATCGTCGTCTCACCCCAGGTGAGCGCCAGCATGTTCATGCCGAACTCGCCGAGTCCGCCAAGCGCAACAACTTCGAGCATCTTGATACTTGGGCGTACGCACCATCACCGACGCACACTCCTGGCGAAGTGAACCTCGGCGACGCGAGCCGAACATGCGGCTCAATCAGGCTGCTGGGGGCGCCTGAAATAACGAAGGCTGGATGAACGAACCGTCCCGCTAACGCCGGACGCTATAACCGCACAAACGACTACAGGAGAACAAGATAGCAGGCAAACTATAACACAGCTTGGGCGTAAACATCCGAGAGCGCTGCCAGTTCAGCAATCGTCAAGGTCTCCGGCCGTCGCGTCCCACGCAGACCAGCCTTGGAAAGGGCCGCAGACGGCGCCAGCCGGCTCGCTCCCGGAAAGGCCAGAAGCGCGTTGGCGACTGTCTTCCGCCGACGGGTGAAGACGCTTTGAACAAGCGCACGAAAACAGCTCAGATCTCTGACCGGCGGGTCAGGCCCGTGAAACCGGAGTCTCACGAGACTGGAGTACACCTTGGGGACCGGTCGAAACGCGCCAGGCGGGAGCGAGAAGAGCTCGCTGACCTCGGCCGAGTGACCGATGAGCACCGTCAACACGCCGTACGTCCGGCTTCCAGGACGGGCCGCGAGCCGCCTGGCGACCTCCCGCTGGAGCATCACCGTCGCATCGATGAGGGGGCAGCCGGCCGCATACAGATCAACCAGACGGAAAAGAATGGGCGACGCGACGTTGTAGGGCAGGTTCCCGGCGGCACGCACGGGCGTCGCCGACGCGTGATCGAGCATCCACCGCGACTCGAGAAAGTCTCCCTCGACCACGGTCACGTTTGCCGGCGCGTCCTGTCGCAGTGCGGCGGCGAGATCGCGGTCGATCTCGAACGCCACGACCGACCCGGCACGCGCCGCGAGCGGGCGCGTGAGCGCGCCACGCCCTGGGCCAATCTCGAAGAAGTGTTCGTCAGCGCGCGGGTCAATCGCGTCGATGACCTTGCTGACCCACGCCGGCTCGAGAAAGTGCTGGCCAAAACGTTTACGGATCATCGTCGCTTGCGCCAATAGTTCTCTTCGATCTCTTCGATTTCTTCCTCGCTCAGACCGAAGTAGTGGCCGATCTCGTGTATGAGTGTTTCGCCGATGGAAACCACCAGCTCGTCTTCGCTCTCGGCTTCGCGTTCGTGAGGACCCTGAAAGATCAGGATCTGATCGGGCATCGCGTTCCCGTAGCCCCAGGACCGCTCGGTGAGCGGCGTACCGTGATAGAGACCAAACAGCGTGTCTGGCGGCTCGAGCTCCATCTCCTCGAGCAGATCGGCCGACGGTTCGTCCTGCACGACGATGGCGAGATTGCTCATCGCATCGCGAAACCGGCGAGGGATAGAGGCGAGGGCGTCAGCGACGAGGCTCTCGAACTTTGCGCGCGTCATTATTCTTCCGGGGGGCCCTGCCCCGCGGACTTGCCGCGGGCCGGCCTCCCGGACCCCTTCGATAGTACTCACACTCATCCTGCGCCGCGCACTGGTCGCATTGAGGCTTGGGCCTGCAGATGCGACGTCCGTGCAGGATGAGGGTATCGGACGCGCGCGTCCAGCGTGCCTTTGGCAGCGCGCTGCACAATTGCTCTTCGACGATCTCCGCGTCGTCGGACTCGGCCAGGCCGATCCGATTCGCGACGCGCAGCACGTGACGGTCCACCGGCAACCCAGGGACGCCGAGCGCGTGGCCCAGCACCACGTTTGCTGTCTTGCGACCGACGCCCGGCAGCTTGACGAGCGCGTCGATGTCGGGCGGCACGGCCCCGCCGTGCGCCTCGACCAGTGCCTTCGACATACCGATGAGCGCTTTCGATTTGGCTCGAAAGAAGCCCGTCGAGTGGATCAGGGGTTCGATGTCAGCCGGCGTGGCGTGCGCGAGGGCGCGGGCGTCTGGATACCGCGCAAAGAGCGCCGGCGTCACCATGTTGACCCGCTGGTCGGTCGACTGAGCGGACAATATCGTGGCGGCAAGCAACTCGAACGCGTTCGTGTACCGCAGCTCGGTGTCCGCATCCGGATGCTGACCTTCGAGCGCATCGAGAATGCGCCGGACGTCGCCTGGCGTCTTCATCAGGCGCCTCAGGACTAGTGGACGGGGCCCTCGCCCTTGTTCCAGCTGACGTTGCTGTAGGACTCGGAGTACACGCGCCAATGCTCCTGCATGGCGGCGATCAGGTTCGGGATGAATTGCACTGGCACGACGATCTTTGAGCGGACCGGCGCGCGGACCACATGATCGGCCGCCGCTTCCTTGATTTCCTTTTCGGTGAGCGGCATCACCTCGCAGAACGTCAGCGTGAAGTCGAACGGCGTATGGGCGATGGAGCAGAAGTTCGCGTACGTGCGCGGCGTCGTCGAGTCGTCGTCTGGACTGATGGTGAAGTTGATTTGTCGGGGTTGGTCGGCCATGCGCAAGTCTAGCCCGAAAGGGCCCTCAGTACTTCCGCATCACCCCCACGACGACGCCCTGAACCTGCACCTGGTCGGCGTCGACAAAAATCGGCTGCATG
>JBGPHH010000012.1:0-32288 GCA_041484265.1 Vicinamibacteria bacterium | reverse complement strand
CTGATGCGGATTTTCGCCGTACCGGAGATCGCGGATCTTTTCGAGCGGTACGCTGATGCGATTCGGCAGCTCGCCGGCCGCAGGCGGGCGCCGCTCGAAGCGGTCTCCCTCGAGATGAACCGTGGCGAGCGTCTCGGTGATCGCGGCGTCGTAGGCCGCCGTGTGCGCGATGGCCTTGCGCGCCAGATCGAACCGCAGCCCGAGGCCCGGCTCGCCGTCAAGCGCGGCGAGCAGCCGCGGATAGTCCGCCGGATCGACCACCACGAGCGCGCCCCGGAAATTCTTCGCGGCGGCGCGAACGAGCGACGGCCCGCCGATGTCGATTTCCTCGACCAGCTTGTCGAACGGCGTCGCCAGATTCGCCGCCGTCTTGACGAACGGATAGAGATTGACGACCACGACGTCGACCAGCGCGAGGCCGTGCCGTGCGAGCGCGGCGAGATCGTCGGGCCGATCGCGGCGCGCCAGGATGCCGGCAAACAGCGCCGGATGCAGCGTTTTCACGCGCCCGTCCATCATTTCAGGAAAGCCGGTCACGTCGGACACGCTCGTGACCGCGAGGCCGGCGTCGGCGAGCGCGCGCGCCGTGCCGCCGGTCGACACCAACTCAAAACCCCGCGCGGTCAGGCCGTGTCCCAGGTCGACGATGCCGGTCTTGTCGGAGACGCTGAGTAGGGCTCTTGGCATATGAATGAAAGTCCAGTATTATCTCCCGTGACGCCGGGCGGGCCTGGCGCCGTAAGGGAAAGGCCGCACACGCGGCCTTTTTTTTTGCTCCGGACCCCAATGTTGGGGTCGGGGTTGGTTCAATGATCCGGCCGCGAGGCCGGGTCGTAGCACGTAGGAAGAAGAACGATGCGCATCACAGGCAAGGTCAAGTGGTTTAACAACGCTAAGGGGTACGGGTTCATCGAGCGCGACGGAGGCAGCGATGTCTTCGTGCATTACTCGGCCATTCAGGGCGACGGCTTCCGATCGCTCGAAGAAGGTCAAGCGGTCGAGTTCGAAATCGTTGACGGCCCGAAAGGCCCGCAGGCTGGCAACGTCACCAAGATTTAGCCATCCATTCGCAGCCGGGCGCTCCCCCTCGGGGCGCCCGGTTGCACCTCGCTATTCGGTCGATCCTTTGAGTGCTCGGGCGGTAAAGCTCACCTTCCCATCCTTGACCGCCACCTGAAACGACACTTCGCTCCCACTCTTCCCGAGCTTCTGGACCTGGGTCTTGACCAGGCTGGCAAATTTTTCAAACGGCACCGGCTCGTCGCCAACTTCACGGCGCGCTTCAGCGATCGATTTGTAGAGCTCAGCCAGTTTGTCAGCCTCTCGCGCCGGATCGCGAAACGAGTTGGTGTAGACGACGCGGTCCGCGAGCTTCTTCTTCTCGGGTTCCCTCTTCTCGGGCTCCTTCTCGGCCCGCTTGTGCATGAAGGGACCCGGCCGTCCTTCCTCCTTCGCACGCAGGCCCCGGTCCCACAAATCGACGAAGGTCGCATAGCGCGTCTGCAGCGTCGTGAAGCGGAACTTGTCGCCGTAGTTCTGGATGTACATGCGGTCGTACTGCTTGATCAGCGCGTCGACACGGCTCCTGGTCTCCGACGGCGGTTTGGGCAGCCGACCTGAAAAGTACATGTTGTATTCCGCTTCGAGCCGCTTCAGCTCGGCTTCGAGCCGTGCGAAGTTGCGCTCGAATTCACTCGGAGGCACGGCGTAAGCATAGCAAATTGATGATTGCGGATTGCGGATTGCTCCTAGCCACCAGCCAGAACGGCCGGTACCCAGCCGCGGACCGAGTTGATGAGCCAGATGTGCGAGGCCGTACGCAGGTCCTCGATTTTCACCCGTGCTTCGACAATCTCTCCCGTTGTCAATAACTCCGCGCGGAACGTGCCCGCGAGCAGCCCGGACCGAACGGGCGGAGTCACCCGCCGGCCGTCAATCTCGACGACCACATTGGCGACCGTCGATTCGGTGACGTCGCCTTCCGGATTCCACAGGATCACATCGTCGCACTCCGGGAGCCGCGCGCGGTCATAGACGCCGCGGTTCGTCGTCTTGTGGAACAGGAATCGATCCGACGGATCGATAGGACCGGCGGCCAGCCGAAGACGCGTCACGCCCTCTCGACGACCGAGCGGCGCGGATTCGATACGCACGGCACCATCTTCGGACAGCAAAAGCCTGACGCGCAGCGAACCGCCTGTCGGCGATACGGAACGGTCCAGCCGCTCGAGCGCTGCACGAACGCCGTCCACCGAGTACGTGAACCCGAAATATCGCGCGGAATCCTGAAGGCGATCCAGATGGCGCTCGAGCAGGAAGAAGCCCTTTCCTGCCGCCCAACGCATGGTCTCGAGCAGATCGAACGGTTGAGGACGCCGCCCAAGGACGGAGCCTTTGAGCAGGCATTCCTCGTACTCCTGGTCCGCATCCGAGTCCCACACGATCCCACTGCCGACACCGAAGTCGAGAAGGCCCGCCTTCAAATCGATGACCGCGGTCCGAATGGCGACACTGAACTGCGCGCGCCCGTCTGGCGCCAGGTATCCGATCGCGCCTGTGTAGAGGCCGCGAGGACTGGGCTCGAGCGACCTGATGATCTGCATCGTGCGGACTTTGGGGGCGCCGGTGACGGAGGCGGAGGGAAACATGGCGGCCACGATCTCGTCAAGGCGCGCGTGGGTCCGCGCCGTGACCATCGACGTCATCTGCCAGACATTTGGATACGCTTCGAGCGTGAAGAGCTCTGGCACCTCGACGCTCCCCACCTCGGCGATGCGCCCGAGATCGTTGCGCACCATGTCGACGACCATCACGTTTTCGGCGCGCTCCTTGGCGGAGGCACGAAGGCGCTCGGCCCCGACGGTGTCCTCGGCCGTCGTTCGACCGCGGCGTGCGGTGCCCTTCATCGGCCTGGCGGCGATCCGCCCGCCACCGCGCGCGAAGAACAACTCGGGGGACGCCGAACAAATCGCATAATGCTCCAGGCGGATGAACGCGTTGTACCGCGCACGCTGGGCGGCGACCAGGTCCGCGAAGATACCGCGGGGGTCGCCCTTGAACGTACCCCCCAGCCCAAAGGTGTAGTTCACCTGGTAAGTGTTGCCGTCGCCGATGTGCTGCCGAACCTGTTGAAACCCACGGGCGAACGACTCGCGATCGAGCGATGGCGCGAGCGGCCCCAGCTCGTACCGTTCGGACCGGGCAGGCCGACCGACTTCGCGAGCTCCGGTCGGATCGAACAGCGCGAACCAGACGAGCGGCAGCTCATGCGCCGCCGCCTGATGGACGTCCAGCGCAAAGGCCGCAGCCGCTTCGTAACGCAGGAAGCCGACGGCGTAGCAGCCGCGGGAGATGGTGAGCGCCTCAGCCTGCCCGATCGCGTCGACGACCTGGTCGGGGCGCCAGGCTTCAATGATGCGAACCGGATCGCAGAACGACATCCACCGCGCGCCGTCCTCGACCTGCACCAGTGCTTCAACGAGAGCCACGAATGCATCTTAGCGACACTGACGCCGGCTCCGCATGTTACATTCGTCGCGATTACCTTGAGCACATACGCCTTGCTCGCGACCGCGTCGGACCGTCCGGGGCTGCTCTTCGGCATCACCAAGGTGCTGACCGACCACCAGGCCCATATCCACTACGTCGACATCATTCCGCCGAAGGACGGCGTGGCGGAGATCTATGTCGAGTTCGCGCTCGAGGGATCGATCGATCCGGTCATCGCCGACGTGCGCCAGGTGCCGAGCGTGACCAGCGTCGAAGGGATCCCGTCGTTTTCGAGAATCTACGGCAAGCGGATCATCGTGGTCGGCGGCGGGGCGCAGGTCGGGATGGTCGCCATGGGCGCCATCGCGGAAGCCGATCGGCACAACATCCGTGGCGAGCGCATCTCGGTCGACACGATCCCGCTCGTCGGCGAGCAGGAACTGGCCGCCGCGGTCCGGGCGGTCGTGCGCCTTCCGCGTGTGCGTGTGCTCGTGCTCGCCGGCGCGCTGATGGGCGGGGAGATTACCAAGGCCGTCGAAGAAGTACGGCGCAAGGGGCTGCCGGTGATTTCCCTGAACATGGCAGGCAGTGTGCCCGACGCCGCAGATCTCGTCGTATCCGATCCAGTTCAAGCTGGTGTGATGGCTGTCATGGCCATCGCCGACACGGCGCAGTTCGACCTCGCACGGCAGATCAAGAAACGGTACTAGGCTCAAGGCTCAGATGAGGCGCGGCAGCGTTTCGCCGATCGAGCCTGCCAGCACAGCATCAGCGATCTCGTCGAATGGCGTGGGCTCCGCGTTGAGGATCACGACGCGTGCGCCGGCGCGCTTGGCCAGAGGCACCACGCCGGCGATCGGATAGACCTGCAGACTCGTGCCCACCGACAACAGCAGGTCGGCCTCGGAGGCCGCCTCCATCGCGCGGTCGATCACGGCGGGCACGAGCTGCTGGCCGAAGGAGATCGTGTCGCTCTTGAGGATCCCGCCGCAGGTCAGGCAAGACGGATCGGGCTCACCCGCGAGCACACGCGCGAGCGTCTCCTGCATCGGCCCGCGCCAGCCACACTGCAGGCAGACCGCTTTGTGCACGGTACCGTGCACCTCGATGACGAGCGTGGGCGAGCTGCCTGCCTTCTGGTGCAGCTCGTCGATGTTCTGGGTGATCAAGGCGTGCAGCGTGCCCCGCCGTTCCAACTCCACGATCGCCCGGTGCCCCTGGTTCGGCTCGGCGTTCCACGCCGCCATCTCGAGGCGCTTCCGCCACGCCTTCTTCCGAATCCCTCCATCGGCCACGTAGTAGCGGATGTTCGAGAGCTTCTCTGCATCGGGATCCTTGGTCCACACGCCCTGCGGCCCGCGGTAGTCCGGGATTCCCGATTCGGTCGAGATTCCCGCGCCGGTGAGGACGACGATGCGCCTGGCTTCGTTCAGCCAGGCGCGCACGGATGTGATAGTGGCTTCGGACGTAGTTGGCGATTATATCTGTCAGGCGCTGGGATTCTTGCTGCAGGACGCCGCGACGCGCTGCAGCGAACGCACCTGCATCTCGCGTTCGACCAGGGTGCCCGTCACGCTGACACGCTGCCCGACGTGATCATTCAACTTCAGCCTGTTCGCCGTATCGATGACCTCGATCGGTGCCGGTCCCTTCTTCAAGAAGGCCGTCTTCCAGTTGCGTGATTTCGGCACATCCGCACCGTCGGTGTCCTTCAGCCGGAACGTCTCATCCCGCTGCTCGAGGCAACCGGTAATCGTCACGAGCGTTGAGCTCGGCGTGATGGCCTTGGCCGTCGGCACCTCGGCCTTCTTCGCCGTCGCTTGCGACGCGGGCACCTGCGGTCGCTGTGCCTCCTGGACCGCCGCATGCGCAGGCACCGCCGTGCGCGCCGGTCGCGAAGACTCGCGGCTCGTCAACAGATTCGACGCACCGACGACACCCATCACCAACAGAACGGCCACTGCGACTCGAATCGTGTTGGCAAACGGGATCGGTTTCTTCAACCGAAACAACTGCGTCGCACTCATCGCGCGCTTGAGGTATGTCGAAATGATCGAAGGCATCAGGTCCTCCTTGGATCGACTGGCCGATCCCCGATCGACAGAGCAAGTGGAGTGCCCCAAGGTTGGCCGGCGGCTGACGAACTGTAACTACCTGCACACAAACAGGTTAGAACTAATTACTGCAGAGCAGAGTGGCAGCGTGTCCGAGAGGAGACACCCAATTCTGTGATCGCTCAGAAAAAAGCAGGCGGACGCTACTTTGTCGGCACGCGGCGCTTCAGCTCCTCGAACCAGTTCTCGACGACGATGAGGCTCGCGGGTGCGGAGGTTTGGTCGGATCCGCTGGCGTCCTTGAGCACCAGGAATCGGCGGCCGTCGCGCGACACATCGTACCTTCTTGCGCTGATGTCCCCGCCCAAGTCGTACCGGTTATCGAGCACCTTCACAGGCACGCTGGATGTCCACGTCGCGCCGCTCCCAACTCGCACGCCCATCAGCGCCCCGGTCGGCGCGCGATAGAACAGCTCCGAACCGTCGGAACTCCACATGGGTTGGCTGCCGCCCCCACTCGCCACGGACGGTCGCCAGTGGCCGTTGCTCACGTCGGGGAACGGCCGCACGTTGACTTCGAAATGCCCCGAGTCGGTGGCCTCGTAGGCCACCCACCGACCGTTTGGCGAGACCTGCGCGCTCGCTTCGACGAAGCGCTCATGCAACAGCGGTTGCGGCGGCCGCTCCTTCCGGAATTCCTTGTCGAGCGAGAGGATCATCACATCCGCGTCAGCGACAGTCTCAGTGAACAGAAATTGCCCATTCGGCGCAAAACTCGTTGAGAACTGGTTGTTTGGGCTCTCTGTCAGTCGCTCGGGTGCGCCGGTTCCGTCGGCGAACTGCCAGAAGAGGTTTGTAACTCCACTTCCAGAGTCAGAAGCCCATACCAAGCGCCGGCTGTCGAGTGACCACGCCGGCTGCACGTCTATTCCGGGATTGAACGTGAAGGGCGTGAGCACCTTACGGGCGAAATTCCAGATCCAGATGTCGCGCTCCTGGTCGAGGGCGTCGACCGCGACGCGCGTTTCGTCCGGTGAGAGTCGCGGAAACTGGTAGGCACGGGCCGGTGCGGGAATAGCTTCCTCCTGACCCCTACGATCGACCCACACGAGCGACCGACGAGCGGCGAATTCTGGCCGCGCATTCGGCACATACACGAGCGAACCGTTGAGAGATACACCGAAGTGGGCAGCGCCAGTGGTGAAGAGCGAGGCCGTTCGAAGGTTATCGACAAGCGCGACGGGCTTGCCGGCGACCTTAAGAGCCAGGACGTCGAACGGGACGGCGAACAGGTTCGCGCCGGCCGCGTAGACCAAGTGCCCCGTCGGCAGATAGCGCGCGTCGGTGCCGCCGTCAATCAAGACCTCACGTGTGCCGGTGTCGAGCGACTGGACTACGACCTGCGCGCGTGACCAATCAAAATTAGAGACCGCTCGACCCAACGTGAAGAGCACCGCGCGACCACTCGGCAACATCTGTGGACTCTGCGCGAGCCCCCCGGGGTCGCGAATGAGAACTTCCGGCGTTCCCCCTGAAGCCGACACGCGCGAGATCCCCGCCGATCCCTGCCCGAACAGGATGGTGTCGTCTTGCCCCCACGTGGCGCCGTACAGATTCACCGCCGCGCAGAGCGGCATCGGCGAGCCGCCGCTGGTGGAGATCTTCTTCACTTGGCCGCTCTGCCAAAACCCGATCCACTGCCCGTCGGGCGAGAAGAAGGGGTCTTCCGCCCCTTCCGTGCCACCAAGAAGCGTCGCGTCGAGTTGATCGAGCGCCCGCAGATAGAGCCCTTGATTCGCCACGTACACCAGACGGGCTCCGTCAGGAGAAATAGCGACGAGGTGTCGACCAGCGGACGAGAATTGATTGTTTTCCGGCACGCTGATGGTGAACCGCGTCAGCGTGTGCGGCGGTGCTGGACGCGTTCGCATCCACACCCACGTCGCGCCTGCCGCGGCGATGGCGACGCAGGCGATTGCGGCACCGAGCAGCCAGACGGGAACCCTCGTTGAGGTGGACGCCGCAGCCCTCGTGGGACTGGGCGACGCAAGCCTCACGTGGTGCGACAACAGGAACTGCGCGGTCGAGATGTCGGGTATGCGCCCGCCCAGATCCTTGTCGAGGCACTGCTCGATGAGCGTGCGAATCGGCGCGGGCAGATTCGACGGCAGCGCTGACCAATCCGGATCGCTCTTCAGGACATTCGCGAGCGTGTCCGACAGATTCTCCCCGGAGAACGCCCGTTTGCCCGCCAACATCTCGTAGAGCACGCAGCCGAACGCCCAGACATCGGTTCGTTTGTCTGTCGCGCGTCCCTTCGCCTGCTCGGGGCTCATGTACGGCGCGGTGCCGAGAATCATCCCTGTTTCGGTCGGCGGCGCCTCCGTCGGTGCGTTCGTGAGATCCTCCGGCCCTGCGGACAATTCCGCAGCTTTCGCGAGCCCGAAGTCGAGCACCTTGACCTGCCCGTCAGCGGTGAAGGCGATATTTGCCGGCTTGAGATCGCGATGGACGATGTTCTTCTCGTGCGCCGCGTGCAGGGCGTCGACCACTTGCCGCGCCACACGCAGCGCGTCTTCAAGAGGGAGAGGGCCGTAGGCCTTGTTCCTTGAGCCCTTAGCCAGTCTGTGCGCCAGCGTCTCGCCTTCGACCAGTTCGAGGACGAGGAACTGGGCACCATCTGATTCTTCGAGACCGTAGATGGCAGCGATGTGTGAGTGATTAAGAGCGGCGAGGACTTGCGCTTCTCGCCGGAAGCGCGCCACGCGCGCCGGATCGCGGATCAACGTGGGTGGCAGCACCTTGATGGCGACATCGCGACCAAGCTTGGTATCGCGCGCGCGATAGACCTCGCCCATTCCGCCCGCGCCAATCAGCGCGAGGATCTCGTAGGCGCCGAGGCGCGTGCCGGTCGAAAGGGACATGAGTAACGCTGAAGTGTCGCGATTATATAGGCGTCCTTTTCACTTCGAACTCTTAACTTTTCCCTTCTGTCGTTCCCACTCATAGCCGGGCTCGGTCGTCAGCCGCGAGTCCTCGACCGGGACACCGACGGTGAAGTGATAGAGGCTCTGAAAGCCGTGGCGGGTGAGACCGAGGACGTCGTGCACTGGATCGTCGTAAAAGCAGCCGATGCCGGTCGAACGGGCGCCGGCCGCTTCGGCTTCCAGATACAACACTTGACCGATCACTCCTGACTCCCAGAACAGATGGCGATAGAAAGACGGACCGTGCTCCTGGAGGCTTGCGTCGAACTCGGCGACCATGCCGAGGCTGAAGAAACCGTCCGACGCGATCTCCTGATCGCAACTCAGTCGTTGAGCCATCCGCCGGCAGTCACCGCTGGCCAGACGGTACAGCGGTAGACGCTCCTCTGCGGGCTCCCAGAGAAACTCTCGACCGCACGCCACCTTGAGCCGCTCGACGGCCGCCGCCGTCCGGACCAACATGTACAAGCCCGGGTCGACGCTCTCCACTCGATGAACGAACAGCGCCAGATGAATGCGTGGCGTCCACCACAGCGCATCCCACGGAGCGCCGGGGCCAGGAAGCGTCCGAGCCAGCATCGCGAGAAACGCCTGACGATCGATCGACGAGCGGCCATCGAACGCCAGAGCGCTGCGGCGCTGCAGCACGATCGCACGGGCGTCAAGATCTCGGTGCGGCACGTGCGGAACGTGCGAGAGGTGCGACACGTGCGCGTGGTGCAAAGGGTGCGGAACGTGCCCTGCATCGGTGGTGGCGCCTGCCACTTCGTCGATAATCGGCCAATCCACGTGAGCCTGGCTCAACTGATTCGCGCGTCCTGACCAGTGGCCGGCTCGTACTGCGTCAGTCAACAGTCGGCAGTCAGCAGTCGGCAGTCCGTGGTCGGCAGCCTCAAGCGCGAGTATGCACGCCGGCGCCTCCCGCTCCGCATCAGCAAAGTCCTCGTCGCGATCGAGGCCAACGAGTGTCGCGATCTCCACCTGCGACCACGCGGGCAACATTGCTGCCCTCCATCCGCAGAGCGCTGCGGCAAACCGAATGGCCGCGATCGCATGGCCGAGATCGTGCTGGCAGTACCGGAAGGCGCGCTCGCCGTACTTCCACGCCTCGCGCCAATGAACGGAGGTCAGGGCCACCAGCGCGACAAGCGGCGAGTCGCCGACCACCGACCGCCAGGCGGCGGCTTCGAACGCGCACCGCTCCTCGAGTGCGTGGCGATCTGGTGCGTAGTGATAAACGGCAGCGGTCTCTGCCAGGCCGGCCACTGGCCCCAGGACGAGGTACGCCTCGGTCGGATGCAGGTTGCCGCTCGACGGATTCACCCGAAGCGCCCACCGCGACTCGCGGAACTGCTTCCACGCTGACAAGCCCAGTGAATAACGAAGGACCTCGCCAATCGCCTCGGCACTCAGAGGTGCAGGCGCCAGCGCCGGCCCATCGAACAACTGGTCGTACGTCATCGATCCGCTGTGACGTTCGGTTCTAGATACGCGCGAGGACGACGGTCCGAGCGCGTCCGGGCCGGGGGTGGGGCCCCGGCCTAGTAAAGAATGTTGGGGCAGATGGAAGACCCCCGTTCCTGCAAACGATCGAAACGGACGGGGCTGCGAGGCCCAATCTAAGTACCCGAGCGACCGCGAGAACCGGTCGAACTGGTGCTTGGTGGCGTCGTGATAGCGATGGACGCTACTTGATCTCAATCTTGAGTTCTGCGCCGAACAGCATCGTCCGGTCGTTGTCGCGCGCGGCCCATTTCAGGAGCGTGGCCAGGCTCGGCTGCACGCGGCCCTCGAACATCACGCGATCGTTCACGACCACCTTGATCGGCTGAGAGAAATCGAACGCGTCTGGTGAGAGCAGCAGCGTGAACGCCGCCACGCCACGCGTCTGCGCGTCGACGGTGTTCCCTTTGCGCTCGAGGTCGACCCGGCCGTACCGCCCCATGTGGGTGATGAGCCGCGGTGAGGGCGGCTGCTCTTCCGGTGCGTCGAAGACGTCGAGATCGGGCGCGAGCTCGCGGGCTTCTGGCGCCGGCAAGAGCCGATCGATCACCAGCCAGTTGGCGCGGTTGGTCGACTCGTCTCCGCCGCTCTCCCACGTCAGGACGGCCGGCAGCGGGTTTCGCGGGTGCTCGCGCACAAACGTCTCGAAATCATCCCTGAGGTCCGGCCACCACGATGTGTTGTGACCCGCGTTCGGTTGCGGCCGGTAGTCCACCTCCACCCCGCCGTTTGTCAGATGCTCGATGTACGGATCGACGAGGCGAATGGGATAGAGCGGATCGACGCCGCCATTGACGATAAAAAACGGTTTATTGCGAAGATTGTTCGGGAACAGGTCGCCCTCGGCACCAACCGACGGATTAGCGAGCACCATCACGTACCCGTTGAGGGGAAGGAAACTCGCGAAAGGCGTGGTGTCGCGCATCGCGAAGTAGAACGTCGCGGTCGCGCCGTCCGACACCCCCGAAAGCACCACCCGGTTCTCATCGACGTTATAAGTGCGCTTGACGCTGTCGAGGATCGCGCGCAGGTTCTCGAGCTGCGCGTCGGTCCACCACGGCGCATCTTTCCACGAGGACGGAAGCAGGTAGATCTGCTCAATCTGGTCCGGGCCCGCCAACTCGCCAATCGATCCGTCGCCGCGTGGTTGGCCCATCTCCTGGCCACCGACGGCGCCGTGGAGCTGTACCCGCACTTGATAGCCGCGGCTCGGGTCGTACGTGGCGGGCACGTTCAGGTCGTACGAGAACACATTGCCGCCGCTCCGTCGACTGAGCCGCACGACGCCTCGCGGCACGGTCCGGCTGTACGTGCGTCCCCGCTTGAGGCGCGCGAGCGCGGCATCAAATGTGACACCGGACCTGACGATGTCGGCCACAGCTCGGCCGGCTTCCTGAGGATTTCTGGCCTCCCAGAACTTCTTGAACGCCGCATCCACGCTCTGGGCCGAGAGGTCGGCGGCCGACACGAGCAGCATGACCAGGAGGCAGAAGCCCCCTATAATGCTGCCATGCGTTTCCGAGCGGACCGTGCGGCTCATCGTGTTCTCTCTGCCCCGGTACTCATCGCTCTCGTGGCGATCGGGCTGCTGCTGTCGGGGGCTTCTTCACCCGTTCACGTTCAGACGCCGACCGGCTTTGCGGGTCGCGTCGCGCAATTGTCCGAGCGCGGCGGGTATTTTGACACCGACAATCTTATCTCGAATGAAAAGTCTTACCTGCACGTCATCCCCGCTCTGCACGAGGCCGGCATCAGCGGCGGCGCGTACATCGGCGTCGGACCGGACCAGAATTTCTCGTACATCGCGCAGGTGCGTCCGACCATTGCCTTCATCGTCGACATCCGCCGCGACAACCTGCTGCTGCATCTGCTCTTCAAGGCGCTCTTCACGATGTCAGAGACGCGCGTGGACTACCTCAGTTTGCTCTTCGGGTCGCCGCCTCCGGCTGTCACCGACGACTGGCGGAAAGCGAGTCTCGATCGGTTGATCGCCTACGTCGAGGGTGCGAAACCGACCGACGCGGCCACGACCGCGCTGCGTCGGCGCGTCGACGCCACCCTTCGAACGTTCGGCGTGCCGCTGACGGCGGCCGATTTCGCCACCATCGACCGATTCCATCGGACCTTCATCGACGCCGGATTGCCTCTCAAGTTCGAGACCGCCGGGCGGCAGCCGCGCGGCTACTATCCGACGTATCGGGAACTGCTCGTCGAAACTGACCGGCAGGGCCACCGCTGGAACTTCCTGGCCTCGGAGGACGATTTCCAGTACGTGCGCTCGCTCGAACGCCGCGACCTCATCATCCCCGTCGTCGGCGACCTGGGCGGCCCGACGGCGGTCGCAGCGATCGCCAAGGTGATGGCGAGCCGCGGCGACCACCTCTCGGCCTTCTACGCGTCGAACGTCGAGTTCTATCTCTTCAACGACGGTAAGTGGGACCGGTTCATGGAGAACCTGGCCCGCGTGCCCCACACGAGCAAGAGTGTGCTCATCCGGTCTGTCTTCGGCGGGTACGTCCTGCCGCAGTCGGTGTCTGGCTACTACAGCACGTCGCTGATCCAGCCGGTCGACGACGTCCTGCAGGGGTTCACGAGCGGGAAGTACCGCAGCTACAACGACCTGATGCTCCTCAATCGATAATGCGCTCGATCGCGACGAGCGCGTTGTAATCGGGCTCCATCGAGTCCGAATCGATCGCGCTCCCCGACAGCAGCGTGTTCCCCTCAGGCCAGTGCACCTCGAGATTGCCTGGCCGGATGGGCGCCAGCTTCAGGCGCCCGTTGAACGTGCCGGCCGAGGAACGGAGCCGGACCTCTGCGCCATCTTCATATCCAAGCCGACGCGCGTCTTCCTGACTGATGAACACGGCGTCCCGATCGGCGCCGGTCAGCGGATCGACGTCGCGGTGCACCATCGAGTTGAATTGCTTCCCGCGACGAGTGGACACCGTGAACAGGTCCGGCTGAAGCCGGACACTACGTACGTCACGCGTGCGTACGGCGGCGAAATGGGCCTTGCCATCCGGCGTCGCGAAACGCCCGTCGGCGTACAACGCCGGGCCGCCCCACTGAATCTCGTCACCCTTCTTCGTCAACGTCTCAATCCCCGCGTAGAGCGGGACCGCGTGCGCGATCTCCTGACGGATCGCCGCCGCACTGTCGAATCGAATCCGATCTGACTGGTCCGGTCTCATGCAGGCCATCACATCACCGAAGACCTGCCATTCCGGCCGCGCCGACCCGATGCGGCGTCCGGGAATCTCCGGCGAGAAGATGATGCGGCGCTCGGTGGACGTTTCTGTTCCGCCGCCCGCCGATTCGTACCTCGTCGTGGCCGGCAGCAGCACTACGTCACCGCCATCGATCAGCATGGATGAGGACAAGACGATGTCGTGGTGGATGCGCAGGCGAGGGCGAGAGAGCGCACGGCGGCTTCTGTCGGCATCGGGCAACGTCTCGAGGAAGTTGCCGCCGACGATCCAAAAGACGTCCACTTCGCCACCCGCCGCGTGGTCGACCATCTCCGATGCGGTCCATCCCGGGGCCGAAGAAACCGGAAACCCCCAGATCTCGGTCCACCGCGCGGCTGTCGCCGGATCGATTCGCGGCGCGCACCCGACCTCGGCGCCACCCTGCACGCCGGAGTGTCCACGGATCGGCACGAGGCCGCGATTGGGCCGGCCCGGCAGTCCGCGCGCGAGGCCGACGTTGACGAGCGCCTTCACCGTCTCGACGCCATGCGCGTGCTGCGTCAGTCCCATCGACCACACGAACACGGCATTCGGCCGATCCACCAGGAGGCGCGCGAACGCCTCCATCCGATCGCGCGTCGCGCCGCTGTCGCGCTCCAGGCTGTCCCAGTCGGACGAGAGCGCCCTGGCTCTCGCCTCGTCGAAGCCGACCGTGTGGTCGCGAACGTAGGCGACATCTATTCCGCCTGGCGTTCCGTCACCGAGCCCGATGAGCGCGCGGAACACGCCGACCAGAAACGCCAGGTCGCCGCCCGTGTGTACGTCGAACCAGTGATCGGCGAGCGACGTGCCGAACAGCGCGCTCGACGGAATCGACGGAATCCAATACCGCGCCAGGCCGGGCTCGCGGAATGGATTGACCACCGCAATCTCTGCGCCATTCTTCTTCGCGTGATGCAGGTACTTCATCGTCACCGGCTGGTTGTTCGCGACATTCGATCCAAACAGCACGATGAGGTCCGCATGGAGCCAGTCGGCGTAGCTGCACGTCGACGCGCCGTGGCCGAGCGTCGCCTTCATAGCCGACGTCGATGCCGCGTGGCAGAGGCGGGCGGAATTGTCGACATGGCTCGATCCGAGAAAGCGCGCGGCCTTTTGCGCTGCGTAATATGCCTCGTTGGTGAGACCGCGCGATGTGAGGTAGAAGGCGACGCGCGACGGGTCGGCAGCGCGCAGGTCGGCCGCGATCCGATCGATCGCTTCGTCCCACGACACCACATGAAAGCCGCGTGCGCCCTTCCGCCGCAGCATCGGTTCCGGAAGACGGCCGAGGGCGCGCAGCTCGGCGCTCGTCTGCGATCGGAGCGCTTCGACGTTGGCGAGACAGTCTGGGTCGAGCGGCGGCGCGGTGTTCAGGCGCATCAACTCGAGGCGCACCATGCAGAGGTGCACGCCCTCGATCGTCCAGTCGGACAACCCTGACGTCCCGAGCGCGCACCCATCGCAGACACCGTCGTTCAGGATCCGCCAGGCAAATGGCAGCTGGTCGCGGTTCTCCCAGGCGACGCGCGCCATTTCGAGGTAGTGGTGGGGTTTCTGCCTACCGAGACCGAACATCATTTACTTCTCGCGGGGCCCCACCCCCGCTCGACGACACCCTCGCGCCGCAGCGCTCGGGTGTATCCAGAACAGAACGTCACCGATAGGACACCTCAATCAGCTATCCGACTCGTATGAGCGTAGATGTTGAAGCTGTCGCCGCGGACGAAGCCGACGAGCGTAATGCCGGCATCCTCGGCCAGATCGATCGCCAAGCTTGACGGCGCGGACACCGAACCTACGACGGAAATACCGGCGAGAAACGCCTTTTGCACGATCTCGAATGACGTGCGGCCGCTGACAAACAGAATATGGTTCGAAAGCGGCAGCGCGTCGTGCATCAGCATGCGGCCGACGACCTTGTCCACGGCATTGTGGCGACCGACGTCTTCCGCCATTTGCTCCAGCCGTCCATCGGCGGTGAACAAGCCGGCCGCGTGAAGGCCGCCTGTCTGGTCGAAGACCGACTGGGCCCCGCGCAGCCGGTCGGGCATCGCGAGCAGGACCAACCGCGCGACCGTCCACTCGCATCGAAGCGGCGACCTGTCGGTGCGCAGCGATTCGATCGTCAGCCGCCCGCACAGCCCGCACGATGAGTTGGTCGTCACCTGACGCCGCTCGGCGAGCAACTGATCTACGCGCCGAGCGGCGTCGTTGACCAGCGTCACATTGACGACGTTCTCAGGATGTTGATTGTCGTCAGTGAGACCGAGCCGCGCGGGGTTGTTGGTGGGGTTGTTGTCGTCGAGATCGTTGTGTCCGGCTTCAGTCGGACCGTGCTGTCTGCAGTGCTCGATCGTCCCGAGATCGTCGGCGCTCTTGAGCACCCCCTCGGCGAACAGAAATCCGGCCGCCAGCTCGCGATCGGCGCCAGGGGTCCGCATGATGACGGCGAACGGTCGCCCGTGTAGACGCACCTCCAGCGGCTCCTCGGTGGCAGCGTGATCGATCCCCTCCACTCGGCGGCCAGCCCGGACGCGCGTCACGCTGACGGGCCGGAATGCGGCATCCATTGGGCCCCATTGTAGTCGTCACGCTACAATTCCAGGGGTATGGCTGCCACCGCATCGTTCGATATCACGTCCACGATCGACTTTCAGGAGGTCGACAACGCGCTCAACCAGGCGCGCAAAGAAGTGGCCCAGCGCTACGACTTCAAGGGCGCGACGGCCGAGATCACGCTCAACCCGACCGACAAGACGCTGACGCTGCTGGCCGACGATGAGATGAAGATGAACGCGCTGTGGGAAATGGTTCAGACCAGGCTCGTGCGGCGTGGCGTGGCGGTGAAGAACTTCAAGCTGCCCGAGAAGAGCGAGCCTGCGGCGGCCGGCAAGATCCGCCGCCTCATCACGATTCAGCAGGGGATCCCGATCGAGGCCGCGCGCGAGATCGTCAAGTTCATCAAGGACCAGAAGATGAAGAAAGTGCAGGCGGCGATCCAGGCCGATCAGGTCCGCGTCAGCTCACCATCCAAGGACGAGTTGCAGCTGGCCATGCACACACTCCGCGCGCACGACTTCGGCGTGGCTCTGCAGTTCGGAAACTATCGATAAAGGGTCCGGCTGAAGCCGGACGCTACGACTTATCGACTATTTCGGTACGCGGTCGGTCACTTTGCCGGCTGCATCGAGAATGCTCAAGCTCGCGGTCCCATCCGTCGCGACACCCAGCACAACTCGCGCGGACTTCTGGTCAGCGAGATTGATCACCGTGGCGCCTGAGACGACGCCAATCGTCGCGCGGCTGCGGCCGGTGTCGTCGCGCAGCGTCACGACAGGCTCGCTCTGATCGCTGACGTTCAGACCGAGCTGCGGCTGGCCATTCGCCCCGAACAACCCCACTCTTGGCGTCCCTCCGCGGCCCATGCCGACCTCGGCCCGGATCCGTTCCCCGTCCTGAAACGCGAGCGTCGGGCTCCCAGAGAGCGTGCTGAGGATCGCCCGCTGACCGGCCTCGCCACTAATCACGACGGCGGGCTGGTCGTTTTCGACCGCCAGGGCAACGCGCGTGGTCTGGGCACGGTCGTAGAGCTGCAACGCTGGCGCACCGTCGCGTCCGACTGTGAAGGCCGCCGAGCGCCTCTGGCCGGTTTCGTCGAACAGCGTCACCGACATCATCCCGCGTTCGTCTTCGGCGCTAAGGATCCCTCGGATCCGGCCGGCCCGGTTGACGAGATTGATCTGCTGAGTCGTGACGACAGCGGGACTCCCCTGCGCGCTCACCCGATCCGAGAAGACCACGCTCGCCAAGCCACCGCCGATGAATGCCGCCACGAGCATCACGCCGATGAACGTCACGCGTTCTCTTGTCATGTGCGAAGACTCCTGTTGGGCCAAGCATACGATGGTCCCGCTAAAGCCGGACACGACATCTGATCTGAGACTTCCTATAAGATCCGTCTTTCGGCCGGCCGCCGCGACTGCCGACTGCCGACTGCTGACCGCCGACTGATCATGTCCAATCACGTTCTCGAACTGTTCGCCATCACGCTCGGGGCGGCCATCGTCAACGGCGCCCTGGGGTACGGGTTCTCGTCGATCACCGTTCCGCTCGCGCTGTTGTTTCTTACCAACCGCGTCCTCAACCCCGCACTGATTCTCATCGAGGTCGTGCTCAACGGGTGGGTGCTGTGGGTCAACCGCGCCGCGATCCCCAGCATCTGGCGGCGCGCCCTGCCGATCGTCATCGGCCTCGCACCCGGCGTGGCGGTCGGCACGGTGATCGTCTCGCGGGTCAGTCCCTCGGGGCTGAAGTTCGCCACCTATCTGATCCTGCTCCCCCTGATTTTGTTGCAGGCGGCTGGCTACCGGCGCCCGATCCGCTCGGAGCGCAAGGTCAACCTGTGGTTCGGCGGCAGCGTCGGAATCCTCTACGCGGTGACGACGATCTCCGGTCCGCCGCTCGCCGTGATGCTGAACAATCAGGGCTTCGCGAAGAAGGACTTCCGCGCGGCGCTGGGGTTCGTGCGTCTTGCGGAATCCAGCTTGACCGCCGTCGCCTATCTGTCCGCGGGCCTCTTCACGGCGGGCAGCATCACCTTGATTCCGCAGATTCTGCCGGGGGTCGCCATCGGCGTCCCGGTCGGCGCGTTCCTCATCCGTCACGTGCGGGCCGAAACATTCCGGCGCGTGTGCATGAGCTTCGACGCCTGGATCGTCGCATTCGGGATTTCGACCCTGCTGAGAGATCTGCAGCTCGTCGAGGGGCTGGCCGCGTACGCCGTTCTTCTTGGCGTCGCATTGTTCGACGCCTGGCTGCTCTATCGCTTTTTCTCCGGCAGCCAGGCCGACTCCCCCTATCGCGAGGGCACAGCACGAGGCGCCTGAGCTGTGTTAAGGTCCTTGGTGCCGTGCCACTCTACGACTTCAAATGCCGGGCGTGCGGACACGAGTTCGAGGGGCTGGTGCTGCCTGCGCGCACGCCACCGGCCTGCCCCTCATGCCAGGGTCAGGATCTCGAGCGCCTCATATCGTCCTTCGCCGTGAGCTCGGAGGAGCGATCGCAAGCGGCGCTCAAGGGAGCGAAGAAGGCCTATCAGCGATCCCAGCGCGACAAGAACGTGCACGAGCGCGAACACCTCATCGAGCACATCAAGGAACGGCAGGAAAAACAGCCGGGGGATTAGTCAGCAGTCGGCCGTCGGCAGTCAGTTGCCGCAGCCGTGCGCGGCCGCGTCGAACTGGTTGAACAGGCGCGCGGCTCCCGCCCCACCCAAACCGCGAATCACGTGCGGTTCGTCCTTCTCCACAGTGAAGTGAACCTTGAAGCCCATCTGCCGAAGCTCCTGCACTTGGGTCCGCATCTCGCTCAGCCAGGCGGTGTCCTGATCGCCGACGTGCATGTAGATGCAGAGCGGCTTGAGGGCCGCGACCTTCGCCGCGGTCGCATCTTCCAGGAACCCCGGAAACCCAGTGACGGACACGAAATACTTCGGATAGAGCGCCGCAATGTGGAATGCACTCAGGCCGCCATTCGAGTTGCCGGCGACGTGGAGCCTGCCGCCCTGCACCTTGTAGTCGCGGAGAATCTGATCGAGAAAGGCCGGAAACGCCCGCTCGCCTCTGTCGAAGAAGAGCTCGCCGTCCGGCGCCGCCGGAATGACGACGATATAGCCACGTCGCTCGGCCTCGGCGCGATAGTTGCGCGCCAGACTGCCGTCAACGATCCGCATGTCCTGCCCACCTGGCGGAAAGGCCAGGATGGTCGGATAGGCGCGGGTCGAGTCGTAACCGGGAGGCAGAACGACCTTGTATTGCAGCGTCATCCCGCCAAACCTTCCGGATTTCGCGACCGTGTCGGCCAAGGCACGGTCGCTCATGGCAGACGCGGTCATGAACAAGGCGGCGACGAGCGCGATCGGTCTCATGTGTTCTCCCTTGGCAAACGAATATACAATCCTATATCCAGTTCTGCTGCCGGACGGTCCGCCGCGGGTGGACCCCACAAGACTGAGGAGGATTGCTGTGAAATCAACCGTGAAAGCCGTTCCGTTGACCGACGTGGCTCGCCAGACGTTCGCGGAGTCGACGTTTGCGGTGCCCGCGGGATTCCAGAAGGAAGCACAACCCTTCGGCGGACGCGGCCGGTAAGGATTTCGAGCGAGGACTGACACGATGGCACAACGGTCGCGCCCCACGATCACCAAGCGGCAGCGGGAACAAGCCCGCGTCGCGAAGCAGAAGGACAAGGCCGCGCGCCGCGCCGAGAAGGCGCGGCGGCCCGACGACCGCTCCATGCCGGGCGGTGTCGATCCGGACATTGCCGACATCAAACCGGGGCCCCAGCCGATGGCCGACTGGCAACTCGAGGACGAGTAGGGCGCTCCTCCGCGGTTACTGCTGCTGCTGACTCGCGTCGGCGTCGGTGCGAGGTGTCGACACCTCGTGCGACATCCACGGCACAAACGACGGCGTGTCATCGTCCACGTGGCTGCGCACCGATCCCACGCGAACCGCGACGGCGAGCTCGCTCTTGACCGCACTCCCTCCCTTGAAGACGCCGCGCGTCGGCGGTACGTCGGCGTAGTCGCGGCCTACCGCGACGCGGATGTGGCGATCACCCGCTACCAGATTATTGGTCGGGTCCCACCCCACCCAGCCGAGGTCGGGAAGCCAGGCCTCCGCCCACGCGTGGGTGGCGCCGTCCGCCGATCGCGAGGCCTGCGCAGACTCATGGAAGAAGTAGCCGCTGACGTAGCGACAAGGCACGCCGAGCCGGCGCGCGAGTGCGATGAAAATGTGCGCGAAGTCCTGACAGACGCCGCGCCTTGCTTCGAGTGCTTCGTCGATCGGCGAATCCACACGCGTGCTGCGAGGGGCGTACTCGAAGCGACGGTACATCTCCTCCATCAGCCGACGGAGGGCGAGCAGCGGATCGGGTCCGCGTTCCAGGGTCATCTCCGCCGCGAGTCGATCGAGCGCCGGCGTCCAGCACGCGAATGGGCTCGGATTGAGTACCTCCCAGGACTCGCCGGACGCGGCGATCGCATCGAGCCGCTGCCAGGCGCCCGCTCCGAGCACCTCGGGCACACTCACGGGCGCCACGCAGTCGACGAGCGCCTCGGCAGTCACCGCGAGCCGGGAATGTTGTCCGGGAATGTTGAAGTGATGGACGATATTCCCGTCGTAGTCCTGATACCGCATCACGCGTGAGGAGGGCGTTGTGCTGAGCCCGAAGTGGACGCAGCGCTGCTGGAGGTCACTGCGCGGCTGCATCCGGGCCTCCATCACGCTCTCGCTGATCGCAGATTCGTATGTGAACTTGGTCACGTGCCGGATGGTGTATTGCATGCAGATCCCCTCTACGCGGGAAGCGCGGACTCAATGGGATAGTTGACGTAGCTCTGATACGCCGCCGCGTGGATCTGCGTGCAGGAGCGGCCGATGCCGTCGAGGTACGCGTGCGGATCCTCGCTCAGAATTTCATCCACTTGGCCATACCCGAGCGAGGCATGGAGACGGCCGGCCAGCCGCTCGGCGCGCCCGCCTGTGCCGCGCGATGTGAGTTGCGCGATCGTCCGGAGCGCGGACTCCACACGGGCGGCCGCGAACCTGACGGATCGCGGAAATTCCGGGTTGAGCAGCAGAAACTCGGCGATCCGTTCGGGCCTCAGATCGGCTGTATAGCAGCGGCAGTACGCCTCCAGCGCCGAGCACGAGCGTAGCAGGCCCACCCACTCGACGTGGTTGGCCGGCAGCGTCGACCCTGGACGGAAGTGGAGATCTACCAGCGTCGACGTCGCATCGGCGCGCTCGAGATACCGGCCGACCTGCAGGTACTGCCACCCCTCGCCGTGGCCCATCGTCGCGTCGGTGACGCCTTCGAACAGATGAACGCCGTCGACGACCAGACGTAGGACATGGTGCGGCCGGGCCGACCACGTCCCTTCGGCTCTCACCTCCTTCAAGCGCAAGAACAGTGCATTGATCTGCTCCCACATGTCCGAGCTGATGGCTTCGCGAACCTGGCGCGCGTTCTCTCTGGCCGCAGTCACCGACGAGGCGACCGAGCTGCGGTGTGACCCGTCGAACACCAGCGCGTCGACGAGCGAGGCGGGATCGTCGGCAGGCGCCGGAACGGTCGGCAGGCGGAGTGCCGCATAGAGCCGGTCGAAATCCCAGCCGTCGGTGCCCAGCCGCCGGCCGAGGCCCAGGTCCAGGCGCACGTCGATGAGACGCGCCGTATGCTCGGCGCGCTCGAGATACCGGCCGATCCAGTAGAGCGAATCCGCGACGCGAGAGAGCAGCATGCCTAGTCCTCGAGTACCCAGGTGTCTTTGCTGCCGCCACCCTGCGAGGAATTGACCACAAGCGATCCTTTCCGCAGGGCCACGCGGGTCAGACCGCCAGGGACGATGGTCACCCGGTCGCCGTACAGCACGTACGGCCGCAAGTCCACGTGACGCGGCTCGATGCGTTCTCCGACAAAGCACGGCGCCCGTGACAGCGCGAGCGTGGGCTGCGCGATGAAATTTCGAGGATCGCTCAGAATCTTCGTACGGAAGTCCGCACGTTCGACCGCGGTGCTGTGTGGGCCGATGAGCATGCCGTAACCGCCCGATTCGCCGACGGCCTTGACGACAAGCGTGTCAAGGTGTTCGAGCACGTACTGCCGATCCGACCGATTGGCCGTCAGGTACGTCTCGACGTTGGACAGGATGGGCTCCTCCGACAGATAGAAGCGGATGATCGCGGGGATGAACGCGTAGAGCGCCTTGTCGTCGGCCAGGCCGGTGCCAATCGCGTTGGCAATCGACACGTTGCCCGCGCGGTACGCATTCAACAGCCCGGCAACGCCAAGATGCGAATCGGGCCGGAACGCCAGTGGGTCGAGAAAATCATCGTCCACGCGACGGTAAATGACGTCGACACGCCGCAGGCCGGCGGTTGTCCGCATGTAGACGACGTTGTCGTGGACAAGGAGATCGCGGCCTTCGACGAGCGCGATGCCCATCTCGCGCGCGAGGAACGCGTGTTCAAAATAGGCGGAGTTGCCGACGCCCGGCGTGAGCACGACGAAGGTCGGGTCCGACACGTTCGGTGCGAGCGCGCGGAGCGTAGAAAGCAACGCCTGACCGTAGTGTGCAATGGGCCGGACCCGATACCGATCGAAGAGCGCGGGCAGCACGCGCTTGGTGACCTCGCGGTTGGCGAGCATGTAGGAGACGCCGCTCGGAACACGGAGATTGTCTTCGAGGACCACGAACTGACCGTCTTCCGTCCTGACGAGATCGGTCCCCGCCACGGATACGTAGATGTCGCCGTGGACGTGCACACCCCGCATTTCGCGGCGGTAGTGGCGGCAGCTTTGTACTAACTCGCGCGGCACCACCCCTTCGGCGAGAATCCGTCCCTCGTGGTACACGTCCTTCAGAAAGAGATTGATGGCCGTGAGCCGCTGCGTGAGGCCGCGCTCGAGCGAGCACCATTCCTGCGCCGTGATGACTCGCGGCAGCAGGTCGAACGGAAAGATCCGCTCGGTGCCCTGCGCATCGCCGTACACGGTGAAGGTGATCCCCTGCGTCAGGAAGGCCTTGTCGGCTTCGACCTGCCGCTGACGCAGGTCGGCGGGCGAGGCCGCGTGCAGCTCCTCGAAGAGCGGGCGGCAATGTGGGTGCGGCCGGCCGTTACTCTCGAACATCTCGTCGAAGGGCTGGTCCAGGCCGTAGCCGGAAAAGAGCGCGCTGAAGGGCGCGAGTGACGAAGGCGACACAGCGGCAAGGGCCATGATTGGATGGGAAGAGGAAACGTCCGACAGAAATGTCGTTCGACCGCTCTCTTATCCCTCCATTCTCATCACGACCCCGGCGGAGGTCCGTCGCAGAAACGCCGTGCGCACGAGCGTGTCGATCACGCTCTCGCAGTCTTCCGGATTCAGCCCCCACAAGCGCGCCGCCTGGGTGACGGTGAGTTGCAGGCCCGGCATCTCGATGAACTCCGCGCGTACCCGATAGACGACCGCGTCAATTTCCGCCGGCGACATCACCACCCCTCGATCACCGCCGACCTGCATGCCCGAGAACGTAGCAAGAGGGACGCCACCACGACGCGCGATCGGGATCGCATGATTCACAGAGTGTTTCTGGATCGACGCGCGCGCCGGCGCCGGTGAATCGCCGCGCAACCAGACATTTCTGTGTGGGGTTTATGGCGTAGCGACAACTGTGTGCGAGTCTGCGCGTGCGGCGTTCGACATCGTTGAGGATTTTCGCGGGTCTGCAGGCAACGTTCTTGCTCTGTCACGAACGCGGGTGATGAAACCGTGAGCCTTGGCGAATTCGCGACCAGTTACGAGGGGTCGCTCCTCTGGACGCTCGAAGAAATCGGACGGCTGATTTCCGAGAGCGGCAGCGCCTCGGAGACGCTGACCAACATCGTGCACCTGATCCAGCGCCGGTTCGAGACCGACGTGTGCTCGGTGTACTTGCTCGAGCCCGATCGGGCCAACCTCGTGCTGGCCGCGACGATCGGCTTGCGGCCCGAGAGCGTCGGCCGCGTGCGGATGCGGATCTCCGAGGGCCTGGCCGGGCTCGTCGCCGAGCAGATGCGGCCGCAGGTCTTCGCCGACGCGGCCAAGCATCCCCGCTTCAAGTACTTTCCGGAAGCGGGCGAAGATCCGTATCGCTCGTTCCTCGGCGTGCCGATCGCCGACCGCGGCCTGTTGCAGGGCGTGCTGGTCGTGCAGACGATCGAGCCGCGCGTCTTCGACGCCGACGCGGTGCGGATGCTCGTCACCGCCGGCCTGCAGCTCGCCCCCATCGTCAGCGAAGCGCGGACGCTCGGGCAGTTTGTGGCGCCGGCGCACCAGCGGCTGGGCGCGGTGGCGCAGAATCTCTGGTGGAGCTGGGATCCGGACACGACGAGTCTCTTCCGCCAGATCGACCCGGCGCTGTGGCGGGAGCTCGACAACAACCCGGTGGCCCTGCTGCAGCGCATCCCGCCCGACAAGCTCGAGGAGCGGGCCTCGGAGCTGGCGCTGCACAGCCGCATCAACTACGCCCACCGCCGGATGCAGGAGTATCTGCACTCCACCCACACGTGGGGCGCGCGACACGCCGGCGTCCTGTGGGCGCGGCCCGTCGCCTATTTCTCGGCCGAGTTCGGCCTCCATGAATCACTGCCCATCTACTCTGGCGGCCTGGGCATCCTGGCTGGCGATCACGTCAAGAGCGCGTCGGACCTCGGCATTCCCCTCGTCGGCGTCGGGTTGTATTACGACCAGGGCTATTTCCGGCAGCGGCTCGATCGTGACGGCTGGCAGCACGAGGACTACATCGACGTCGACCATCGACAGCTGCCGATTCAGCCCGCGCGCAGCGACGGCGTGCCCATCAACATCGCGATCGAGACGCGCACGGGAACGATTGCGGCCCGCGTCTGGCAGCTCGCCGTGGGCCGGAACACGCTCCTGCTGCTCGACTCGAACGTCGAAGGGAACCGGCCCGAGGATCGCGAGCTGACGGCGCGGCTCTATGGCGGCGACGAGCGCGTCCGGATCCGCCAGGAGCTGCTGCTCGGGGTCGGCGGCGTGCGGGCGCTCTCAGCGATGGGCATCGCGCCGGGCGTGCTGCACCTCAACGAGGGGCACAGCGCGTTTGCCGCGCTCGAGCTGGTACGGCATCGCATGGCCACCGAAGGCGTGGACGCCTGGGAAGCGATCCGCCGCGTGTCCGCGCAGGTGGTGTTCACGACGCACACGCCGGTCCCGGCCGGGCACGATCGCTTTTCGGCGGAGCTCATCGACGAGCACCTGGGCCCGCTGCGCGAGTCGCTCGGTCTCGCCCACGAGGCCTTCATGGGCCTGGGACGCATCAATCCCGGCGAGGGCGGCGAATCCTTCTGCATGACGGTGCTGGCACTCAGAATGTGCCATCGCGCCAACGCCGTCTCGTCGCTCCACGGCCACGTCTCGCGCGGGATGTGGAAGCCGCTGTATCCGGACCGCAACGACGATCGGGTCCCCATCGGCCACATCACCAACGGTGTGCACGTGCAGAGCTGGCTCGCGCCGCAGATGCGGAAGGTGTACGACCGGCACCTCGGTCCGGACTGGCCCCGGCGCGCCGGCGATCCGGGCTTCTGGGAACGCGTGGACACCATAGACAATGGCGAGCTGTGGGAGACGCATCAGACGCTCAAGATGCAGCTCATCGACATCGCACGACGGCGGGCGGCCAGACAGGCCGAACGTCGCGGCGACTCACCAGAGTTCGTCTCGCAGGTGCGCCGGGCGCTCAGCCTCGATGCCCTGACCATCGGTTTCGCGCGACGGTTTGCCACGTACAAGCGCGCCGACCTCCTGCTCCAGGATCTCGAGGCGTTTGTCTCGCTCGTGAACAACCAGCAGACGCCCGTTCAATTCGTGTTCGCGGGAAAGTCTCATCCCCATGACGGGCCAGGCAAGGAAGTGCTGCAGCGGATCGCGCGCCTCATGCGAGACCCGGCGTGCGCCGGCAAGGTGCTCTTCGTGGAGGACTACGACATCAACGTGGGCCGGCACCTCGTGCAGGGCGTCGACGTGTGGCTCAACAACCCGCGGCGGCCGCTCGAAGCGTGCGGCACAAGCGGGCAGAAGGTGGTCCTCAACGGCGGGTTGAATCTGTCGATCCTCGACGGGTGGTGGGCCGAAGCGTACGACGGACTGAATGGGTTTGCGATTGGTATGGGCGAGACCCACACGTCAACCGAGCTGCATGACTTCCGCGACGGCGACTCGCTGCTGCGCGTGCTGCGCGATGAAGTGATTCCGTTGTACTACGACCGTGATCGCGACGGCCTGCCGCGCGCGTGGATCGCGCGCATGAAACGCGCGATTCGCACGCTCGGCTGGCGCTTCAGCGCCGATCGCATGGTGATGGACTACGTCCTCAAAGCGTATATCCCGGCCGCCGGTGGCACCAGCAGCGACGTCGGCCGATTCTAGCGAGGAGACACGATGATCTATCTCATGACACTGTTCATAGCAGCCTGCATCTCCGGTGGCGCGTCGGTCATCCTCCTCGCGCTGTCGGTCGTGAGGTCTTAGGGCGAGATGACGACATCAACCAAACACCGGAGTCAACGCCGCACGCGCCGGGCCCTTCCCACTGGGCCGGCACCTCAGGCCGCGTTCCACCCGCACCCGACGCACGACGACATTGCCGCACGCGCATACGAGCTGTTCGTGCGGCGAGGCGGAAGGCACGGCCAGGACTGGGAGGACTGGCTGCTGGCGGAGCGCGAGCTGGCAGCGAGCGGCTCTCGCCAGCGGCTCTCGGGGGACCAACCCGACTACGCGGGTTGACTCTCGAAGAAATCCACGACCCCTGTCTCGAGGGAGTACTCCGCACCGGCGACGAGGAGGCCTTCTTTCTGGATCAGCTGCTCGAGGACATCCGACCCGTGTCGCAGATGGTTGGCTGACGCCCGGATATTGGCCCGAACGGCCTGCCGCACGAGAGCATCCGGGTCGTGCTTGAGCTCTGTCGCCAGCAACGCTTCCACCGATGGACGAACGCGATCGACGATAGAACGCAGATTCCGCGACTGGTTCCCCGTCGGTTGCTGAAGCTCCTCCAGGGTGGCCAGGATAGCCCCGCACTGGGAATGTCCCAGCACCACGACCAGCCGTGTGCCGTACCGAGCCGCGGCGAATTCGACGCTCCCGACTTGAGAAGACGCGACGATGTTTCCGGCGACGCGAATGACAAACAGGTCGCCAAGGCCCTGGTCGAAGACGATCTCGGCCGGCACGCGCGAGTCGGAACATCCGAGAATGATGGCGAACGGCTCCTGACCCGCCGCCAACTCGTTGCGGCGGGTCTGGCCGATGAGCGTGTCGCGGTTCCGCACGTCAGAGACGAAGCGACGGTTACCGTCTCGCAGGCGTTCGAGGGCTTCTCGTGCTGAGATCATTGACGCCTGATCATACACATATCGTTCTGCCGTCGATGCCGCCCGTCTCGCGTTGGTCGGGTTCATTTCTTTCGTGCTTGACAACGGGGCGTATTTATTCATTAATGATGAATATATGTCCAAGCGAAGCCACCTTGGCGGCTTTGAGTTAATGGTCATGCTCGCGCTGGTTCGCCTCGGCGAAGACGCGTACGGGGTGACTATCTCGTCGGAACTCGAAACCCACACGGGCCGTGAGGTGCTGCTGGGCACGGTGTACGCCACATTGGAGCGGCTTGAACACAAGGGGTTTGTGTCCTCGAAGCTGGGCAATCCGACACCAGAGCGCGGCGGGCGGGCAAAGCGGTACTTCCGTCTCACGTCCAACGGCTTGCGGGAACTCCGCCACGCACAGCGAGCCTTGACGGCGTTGTGGAAAAACGTTCCCGAGCTCAAGGGAGGCCTGGCATGACGCCCACCGATCCGCCTTCAGTGGCGACCTGGTTGTTGAAACATCTGGCCCGCAAGAACGAGGCACTGGCGGGTGATCTGATCGAGGAGTATCGGCGAAGGCGTTCGACCTCCTGGTACTGGAGGCAAGCCCTGACGGCCATCGTCGTCAGTCGATCGATGGCCGTCCTGCTCACGGCCGGCATTCTCGGGATCTACTGGCTGGGTCACCACATCCCGATTCCGGGAACGAGCGGCGGCGAGCTTGGGTTTCTCGGTCGCCAGACGCCGGTGACAATGTTCCAGCTCTACGACCTGTTCAATGGTGGCAACTTTGTCCCGCTGACGATGTTTGGGCTCGGCATCATGCCCTATGTGACCGCGTCGATTTTCATCCAGGTGCTGGCCCTTCTCTGGCGCTTGCTGACTCGTAGAACGGCACACCTGACCCCACGACTCATGCTGCAGTGCACACGGTTTCTGGCGATCGTGCTGTGCATCGTGCAGGCGAACGGAATCGCCCTGTTCCTCGAGCGTCAGCCAGGCGTCATTGGCGGCCTACTCGTCGACAACCCCGGCTGGGTGTTTCACTTCACGACCGTGGCGACCCTGACTTGCGGTGCGACGTGCCTGATCTGGCTCAGCGATTACATGACCGGGAGCGGCATCGGCAACGGGATGTTCCTCACGTTCGTTGCGGGACTACTGGTCGGGCTCCCTCGGACGGTGTCCACCATCTCCCAGCTCCCACGCGCGGAGCTGCTCAGTCCGTCTGGCATTTTCGCCTTCACGGTATTGATCGCGTATATCGGAGTCGTCGCGATCACCGCTCATTACTATCGTCGCGCTACGCAATCCGTGCTTCCGCATCACATTCCTTCTCTTCATCAGTAGGTGACCCGCACGCGATACTTCAGAACCGACGTCGCATCTGCCGCGACGGGCACATTGAACTGCGCCGCCCACGCGTCGGTCTTGATCGCTTCGTGCGTCGACCGCAGGATTCTCCAGGTCCCGCCGATCGGCTCGTTCACCTCAACGGCGATCCCCACAGCCTTGTGATTGCGAAGGGTAATCTCATACTCGACTTCGTAGACGTTGCTGGCGATCTTCTCGAAATCAATCTGCTTGCGTTCGGCGATCACGTCGAAGGCATTACCGATCTTCAGATTGAGCGTTTCGTCCTTCGGGGTATGGTCGATCCGGTCCTCGCCCACGAATTGCACGCCGCCCTGGGAGTCTGACTGATACACGCGGACGACGCCCGCCGGCATGGGCATGCCCAATCCCGTCCGCTCTTCGTTCTTGAACTGGTAGTACACCTGGACCACGTCCTTGAGCGGCGCACCCGGGTGCTGCGCGTTGCGGTAGTAGAACGCCTGGCCGTCGACGAGGTAGCGCTTCCGAACGGGTATGCCGGTGCCACCGAGCATGCTGACCTGCTTGGTTTCGTTGTTGTTGATCGTCGTTTTTCGGCCAAGGGTGTAGAGGTGGTAGTCGGAGAACGACTCCTGAGACATCGGGGCCGCCGCCGGAGCCCGCTCCGCCCTCATCTCGTCGGCCATCATTCGGCCGACCTGCTGCCGTACGCGATTGAGGTCGCCAGCCACGAGCTGCAGCTTCGCGTTGTTGAATGATGTCCCGCTGCCGTTGGTCAGCGTCACCCATCCGTCGAGGTCGCCGGCCTTGTCGTCGCGGCTGACCGTCAAGACGTAGTCGGCGTTCCACGCGAGCTTACCGGCCAGATACGAGGTTTCGACGCGATGGCGCGCCGCGCCGCCGTTGTCGAGCGACCAAATGAGCGTGGGCCGGGAGTACAGGTTGCCTGGCAGCTCCGGAAAGCGGATGTAGTCGGCACGCAGGCCGGTCACAATCTCGTTGCCAATCTGCCACACCGGCGCCGTGTTGAAGCTGAGCAGATGCGCCTTGACCTCTTCCTCTTTGGTCGCACCGCCTTCCTGGCGCATCCGCACGAGCGTCACGTCGCGCCCCACGTACTTGCGCAGGAGCTTGTCGGGCTCGAGCAGGTCGTATTCGTAGTTCTGTTCGAGGACGCTCAGGCGCGAGGGCTCGCTCAGCGATCGAAAGTGAACCGTCGCGGGATTGACGGTCGCGGCGATGTCCATGAAGCGAAGATCGAATGTGCCCCGAGGGAGTTGGACGTTGCGAACGTCGCGGACGAGCGCGATGTCCGAGTTGTAGACCGTCAGCGCCAGCTCGACCTGATCGTCGAGCGTTGACGTGCCCTGCGCCTGGGCCGCGGCCCCAGCCGCCGCCGTCGCCGTCGCCGTCGAAGTCGTGGCATTCGCTGTCGTGGCGTTTGCTGTCGTAGTGTCCGGCTTTAGCCGGACCGTGCCGTGAGGGAGGAATGCGCCGACAGCAAATACCGACGCCGCAAGGAAAGCACGTGTAGTCATGAGAAGGCTCCTTTCAACCGTCCCGCCAAATCAGCGGTTTTGCGGTTGCATTCCTTAGAACGGAGCCGGTCGGAATTCTTGCAGTCTGCTATTGGGTCCAGGTCGAACCGCCGTCGGCGGTGCTGAATGTTCGGCCGTCGGCTGTGGTCACCACAGCGGTCCGGGCATCGGTCGCACGGACGGCCGCCAGATCCACGGTGGCAGGAAATGGCACCCGGCTGAAGCGCCGGCCATCGACCGTGAGCAGTACGGTGCCTGAACGACCGACGACCCAGCACACCAAGGGCGACGGTGACGCACCTGCCACGAGGTCTACGACCACATCGCTTGAGAGCTGCTCCCAGGCCGCTCCGCCGCTTGCGGAATACTGAAGCAGTCCCCTGGGGCCAAGGCGCCAGCGGATCAACGGCGTCGTGGACACGACTTCTTGGGCAATGACATTCGCCTGGCGGGCGGGCGCGAACGCTTCCGCCCGGGGGGCAGCAGACACCGCGTCGGCCTTCAGCGCTGCTGCCGCCGGAGCACCAGCCGGTTGCGCGGCGCTCGCGGGGTCGGCGACCCTGTCGAGGGTGCCACTTGGCGCGCTCGGGCTCGCGTCCCTTCTGAGCGCCTCGCGCTGTTCCGGTGCAGCGTCGGCCCCTTCCCTCTTGGGCGCGCGCTCGTCGGCTGTAGATCGAGCCGGCGCTTCGGGAGGTGCGGCCGGCTGTTCTTTCGCTGCCGACAGTTGATTGCCGACTGCCGACTGCTGACTGTCGACTGCCGACTGCTGACTGCTGACTGCCGACTGCCGACTGTCGACTGCTGGCTGCAGACTGCCGACTGCCGGCTGCGGCGCCTCGCGCCTTGGAACGGCGACCCACAGCGCAATGGCTGCGGCGCTTGCCGCCAACGGCACCAACCAACGGAGGGCCAACCCCCACTGCCACCGGGGCTCTGACGCCGAGCCGGACGCCGGCAGCTTCGCCAGCACCGCGACGACTCTTTGACAACGCGAGCAATCCGACAGATGGGCCTCGACCGTCGCGAGGGTGCTCGTGCTGAGGCTTCCATCCGCCCACGCCGCAAGCGTCTCGGCATCAGGGCAGGAGGCGTCGGCAGCCCCGGCACCGCCGCGCGCCCGAAACGATTGCCGCAGCATCTGGTCGATCGACCGATCGCGATCGTCTTTGGTGTTCACGGCGCCCTTCTCTTGTTCAATTCATTAGAACGGCCCAACCCGGATTCCTTGCGTTGGTCACCAACGTCGAGCATTTTGCCCAAATCGATCGACCCTGAATCCTCCATGACGCTCTCGAAGCACAGCGCCATCTCGGCGTCGCTCATCTTCGCCTCGGCCCGGAGCTGACGTTCGATATCTTCCCGAATGGCCCGCCTGGTACGCGCGAGGTGACGCGAAACGGTCGCTTCGTGCTCCCGGAGCAGCCGACCGGTCTGGGCCAGCGTCAGCTCCTGCGCATAGTAGCAGCCGAGCCGCAGCCGGTCCCGCGCGGCAAGGCGGGCCATCGCGCGCCCGAGCGCCTGCTTCATGCGCGCGACATAGCGGGGTCGCTCGGGGTGCGGTGTCGCCGGCGACACCGCGATCGCGACGGATGATTCTTCGTCAGGAAGCGGCTCGACGCGACGCCGCTCTCGCAGTCGATCGACGTGCCGTTGCGCCAGCACGGCACGCAGCCATGTGGCGAGGCTGCTCCGTCCGTGGAAATAACGGAAGAGGGATGCCCGCTGACCGCTTCGATCCTTCAGGCCGTACAGATCCGCGTAGAGCGAGTCGGCAAGCTCGCGCGCTCCGCCCGACGGATCGATCATGTCGGCCGCTCGATACAGGACTGGTCGATGCTCTCGTACGAAGTGTTCCCAGGCCGACTCTACGCCGACGGCGCAGGCGCATGCGACGGCGAGGTCCTCTAGATGCAGCCCCTCCAGATAGCGCCGTAGCTCATGCGCAGTGGGCGCCTTCGCGCCGAACGCTCGGCTGGCGCTCACTCCGAGCGACTCGGCCCAGGCGGCGGCCGGCAGTCCCCACCGCTCAGCCCGAGCCAGGCGAAACAGCCGCTCGACGAGCGCGTCACCGATCTCCACGGACACCTAGTGTCCCGTCCCAGTGGTTCGTGACATATGTACGGCGGCCCGCCCGTTCTCGGTGCGCTGCGCGAATCGGGCGATGCTCGCGAGAATGTCATCAGCGGTTTTCGTCCAGACGAAGGGTTTCGGATTCGCCTGATGG
>JBGPHH010000011.1:0-33282 GCA_041484265.1 Vicinamibacteria bacterium | reverse complement strand
CCACGACAAAAACGCAGCCAGAAACAAATCCGAGGGTAACAACATATACGATGCTGTTCAAGCGTAGAAATTACATCTGCATCGGGTATCATCGATCGGCTCGTTCAGTGGTACAACACAGGAGGTTCAGCGTGAAAGCACGTCGAATGTCAGCCGTCGTCGCCGCCCTCGTCCTCGTGGCCGCCCTCAGACCGGTCGCCGCCCAGTCGCCATCCGTACAAGCCGAGATGCTGAAGGACTGGACGGAGCTCAAAACGACCATGGACAAGATCGCCAACGAGATGCCCGACGACAAGTACAGCTTCAAGGCGACGCCGGCCGAGCAGACCTTTGGCGAGCGCGTCCTGCACGTCGCGCAGGTCAACGCCGGCCTCCTGCGGCTGCTCGGCGGCAAGGCCGCCGCGCCGACGATCGACGGCAAAGCCACGACCAAGGCCGCTGCCATCAAGGCGATGGACGATTCGTTTGACTACGGCACGGCTGTGCTGAAGGAGCAGACCGACCAGACGATGATGCAGGGGGTTGCGAACCCGCCGCCCTTTCTGGGCCCATCGTCGCGCGCGCGGGTCATCACGGGGCTGATGGGCCACACCTGGGATATCTACGGGCAGCTAGCCGTATACCTGCGGCTCGCGGGCAAGGTGCCCCCCGCCAGCCAGAGACCGTAAGCTCGTTTGGGCCCCGGCGGCAGCATCGAGCGCTGGCGGGGCCCTTTTCCTTGGGCCATGCCCCAGCCTTCATTCGAACCCAGCCCCCTCGCCCCTCGACGCTCGCCCGAGGAGCAGGCACGGGATCGCGATCTCGGCTTCGGCTCCGTCGTCAGCCGCGAGAGCCGGCAGCGCCTCCTCAATCGAGACGGCTCCTTCAACGTGGCTCGGTCCGGACTCGGATTCCTCGAGAGCTTCGCGCCGTACCACCTCCTGCTGACGATCTCGTGGCTGGGGTTCCTTGGTCTCGTGAGCGTGACTTATCTCGTCGTGAATCTCGTCTTCGCCGTGGCGTATCTGCTGTGCGGACCCGGTGCGTTGCTGGGTGCTGGAGCGGCGATGCTCGGAGGACGGTTCAGCCAGGCGTTCTTCTTCAGTATCCAGACCTTCGCCACCATCGGATACGGCCAGATCGCCCCGAACGGGATGGCCGCCAACACCGTGGTCACCATCGAGGCCCTTATCGGGCTCATGTATCAGGCGCTGGCCACGGGCTTATTGTTTGCCCGTTTTACCCGGCCAACTGCGGCACTGCTCTTCAGCCGCCGCGCCGTCGTCGGGCCCTATAACGACAGCCAAGGCCTGATGTTCCGGATCGTGAACCGGCGCCGGAACGAAATCATCGAACTCGAGGCACAAGTGCTGTTCAGCGCACTCGAGCCCGACCATCGTGGCGGCACCGTACGGCGGTATTCGCCGCTGCCGCTCGAGCGGAACAAGGTGACCTTCTTTCCCCTCTCCTGGACCATCGTGCACCCGATTGACAGCGCAAGCCCGCTCGCGGGTCGCACGCCAGAGGATCTGGAGCGAACGCAGGCCGAGATCCTCGTCTTGCTCTCGGGCATCGACGAGGCGTTGGAGCAGACCGTCCATGCTCGCTCGTCGTATCGGGCCAACGAGATCGTCTGGAACGCCCGCTTCCAATCGATGTTCCTCGGCGCCGATGCGCGGTCTCGCATCTCGGTCGACGTCAGCCGTGTGCACGAGATCGAGCCCGTCTGAAGGAGCGTGGAACGGTGACACTACGCTCGTGGAAGAATCCCGTCGCCAGGTATTCATCCCTCAAGGAGTCCGGACGACTCAGAGTGATTGGCACGATTGTGCTGGTGCTTGGGATCGCCGACGCCGGTCTCTTTTACTGGATCAACGCGCACCGGGCCGGTCCACCGATGGACGATTTGCTTCCTGGTTACGCGCGCGCCCAGGCGAGAGGGGTCGGCGCCATGATGGGGCACTTCGGCCTGATGATGACGGAGTGGCAGGACACACTTGCACTGCCTGGCACACAGGCACTGATCATTGCCACCGTGTCGGCACTCTTCGCATCGTACTTCTTTCGCGCCGCATGGGTACTAGACGACGACGAACGAGCTCGCGAGCAGTTAGAAAAAGACCGTTGACTGGTTCGTACACGGCCTTCGGGCCAACACAGAAAGTGGAGGACGTCATGATCGTTGTGAGGAACCTGTTCCGCCTCAAGTTCGGCCAGTCGAAACCTGCCGTGGCGGCGTTCAAGGACAGCCGCGCGGTCCTGAAGAAGCTCGGCGTGAAAGCTGAATCTCGCTTGCTCACGGACCTCGTGAGCACCTCGTACACGATCGTGCACGAGCTGCAGTTCGACAGTCTCTCGGCATTCGAGCAGGAAATGAAGAAGGTCACGGGTTCGCCAGAATGGCGGGCGTGGTACGAGACGTTCATCCCGTACTGCGAATCGGGATCGCGCGAGATCTTCAACGTCGTCGAGTGACGCCGGGCACGGTTATGACGGCGACGCCAATGCTCGCCGTCGGCATCCGAACAATATGAAGTAATACTCCTATATAGTAGTCTCACGTCGCTCGAGACTCGACGCCCGCGTTGATGACGGTCATACGGAGATGGGGACGGCTGGATGACGCCATTCGATCCGGCAAGCGGCCTGCCTGCTGCGCTCGCGCTTCGGATTGGGATTGCCGCGGCGACGCTCCTGATGGGTCGGCGGAGCGCGATGGCGCGTCAGGTCGCGTTCATTGGATCCGCGATCGCTTCCGTCGTGATCGGTCTCGCGGCCGTGGGGGTGTTGCGCGGGGGGGCGTCGATTCATGGCGTCCTGCTCGTGCATCGCGCATCCGGGTTCTCATTAGGTTATACGGTCGATGCACTGTCGGCATGGTTCCTCCTGGTCCTCTCGGTTCTGGCTGTTCCAATCGCCGTCTTCAGCATTGGCTACGTGGGCCGTGGCCACCTCCGGGGGCGGTCAGCCTTCGTGGGCGCCGCATTCAACGTCTTGCTGGGCGCCGTGGAACTGGTGTTTGCGGCGGGGGATGCGATCACGTTCCTGTTTGCGTGGGAGCTGATGACGCTGACCAATGCCGCGCTGGTGACGACGGAGCACGAAGATCGCGAGAGCCGACTTGCCGCGTATCTCTACCTGGTCATGTCGCATGTGGCCACCGGTTGTCTGATTGCTGGGTTCTTGGCCGCCGCATCAATGGCCGGTTCCCTGTCCTTCTCGACGCTCTTGTCGGGGCACGTCGCGTTCGGGCCGATGCGTGACGTCCTCTTCGTGCTCTTCCTCGTCGGGTTTAGTGTCAAGGCCGGCATCGTCCCGCTCCACGTGTGGCTGCCCGAGGCGCATCCCGCGGCGCCGAGCAGCATCTCCGCGCTCATGTCCGGGGTGATCATCAAGACCGGAATCTACGGCATCGTGCGCGTCTGTGCGTTTGGTCTCGGCACACCACGCCTCTCCTGGGGCGTGCTGGTGATGGTCTTGGGAGGACTCTCGGCCGTCCTTGGCGTGCTCTACGCGCTCATGCAGCATGACCTTAAGCGCCTCCTCGCATATCACAGCATCGAGAACATCGGGATCATCCTCCTCGGCTTGGGCGCGGCGATGATGGCCCTCGCCTACGGCCGCACCGACGTTGCCGCGATCGGCGTCGCGGCGAGCCTGTATCACGTCTTGAATCATGCCGTGTTCAAAGGCCTGCTCTTTCTCGGCGCCGGCGGCGTCGTGATGACCACCGGCACAAGACAGATCGAACAGCTCGGTGGGCTGCTTCGCCGGATGCCCTGGACGGGATTGTTCTTCCTCATCGGCGCGATGGCCATCTCTGGCCTGCCCCCGCTCAACGGCTTCGCGAGCGAGTGGCTGACGTTCCAGGCGTTCCTCTTCGGGTTCCGCGGCTCGACCGCACCCCTTGTCCACTTCTTGTTTCCGGTCGGCGGTGCCGTACTGGCGCTGACCACGGCGCTGGCGGCGGCCTGTTTCGTGAAGGCATTCGGGATCAGTTTTCTGGCGTTGCCGCGGAGCCTGGCGGCGGCCAGCGCGCGCGAGTCGCCGGTCGTGATGCTCGTCCCACAAGCGTGTCTGGCCGCACTGTGCGTCGGATTAGGCCTCTTCCCGGGCCTCGTGCTCCGCGCGCTCGACGGCGTGATGACGTCTCTGCCCGGGTTGCAGTCGCGAGCGGACCTGACGCAAGGCGGACTCGGCATGGCATCCGGCCTGGCGTCATTCGACCAGGTGATGCCCATGGCACTCGGCGTGGCCCTGCTGGGCGGGCTGGCGGCGGCCGCCGTACTGGCGCGACAGCGCGGGGCCGCGGCGCGCCGTGTGCCCACGTGGGGCTGTGGCGGCGAGCTGACGGCGCTTACTGAGTACACGGCAACGGCGTTCTCCAAGCCGGTGATGATGATCTTCGGGGCCGTGTATCGCCCGACACGAGAGGTCGAAGCGCTGACGGAGGGGTCGCCTTATTTCCCTCGCGAAGTGCGCTACCACGCGGAGATCGAGCCGACCTTCGAGCGCTACGTGTATCGCCCGCTGCTTGGCGCCGTGCTACGAGTCGCCGACGGGCTGAAGGTGCTGCAGGCCGGCAGCCTTCATACCTATCTCGCCTACGTGATCGTCTTGGTGGTGAGCTTGGTACTCCTGGTCTGGTGGAGAGGTTGAGTTGAGCCCGTTTGGGTTCGTGACGATCGGAGTACCAACCGCGCTCGCGATACGCGCGGCGACCATTGCGTTGACTCTTGTGTTTGCCGGCCGCGCTCGCGCCTGCCGATGGACTGCGTTGGGCGGCTCGATAGTCGCGTCCACCATCACGACGGCGGTGGCCATGCGCGTGGTCGTCACGGGGCAATCGGTCGATGGCGTGCTCGTGCGCCACGCCGCGTCCGGCATCGTGCTTGGGTACTCGGTGACGCCGCTGTCCGCGTGGTTCCTGATGGTGCTGGGGCTCATTGCCGTGCCCGTCGCCTGGTACAGCGTCGGGTATTTCGCGCACGCCGTCCGAGCGTCCCGCACGCTCGTCGTTGGCGCGGGGTTCAACGTGTTGCTCGGTGCCGTCGAGGTCGTGTTCGTCGCCGACGGCGTGATCGGCTTCCTGTTTGCGTGGGAGCTCATGACGCTGGCCACGGCGGCGCTCGTCGCGACGGAGCATCAGGACGTCACCAGCCGTCGCGCGGCCTATCTCTACCTGGTCATGTCGCACGTCGGCACCGGCTGCCTGGTTATCGGCTTTCTCGTTCTCGCGGCCGCGTCAGGCTCCTCATCGTTCTCAACATTGCTGGCGGGCCAGGTCGTCTCGGGGTCCCTGCGTGACGGATTGTTCGTGCTGTTCTTCCTCGGGTTCGGCGTCAAGGCCGGCTTGATTCCGCTGCACGTGTGGCTCCCTGAGGCGCATCCGGCCGCGCCGAGCAGCATCTCGGCCCTGATGTCAGCGGTGCTCATCACCGCGGGCATCTACGGACTCTTCAGGGTCTGTGCCTTTGGCCTCGGTGTTCCCACTCTGCGCTGGGGTCTTGCGTTCATGGCCGTCGGCACGCTGTCCGCCATCCTGGGGGTGTTGTACGCGTTGACCGAGAACGATGTGAAGCGGCTGCTCGCATACAGCACGATCGAAAACGCGGGGATCGTTGTTCTGGGCTTAGGTGCCGGAATGGTGGCCCTGGCCTACGGCCGCAGTGAGCTGGCGACCGTCGCGGTGGCCGCGAGCCTCGCCCATGTGCTGAATCACGCGGTGTTCAAGGGACTGCTCTTCCTTGGGGCCGGCAGCGTGGTGATGACCACCGGCACGCGGCAAATAGAGGAGTTCGGCGGACTGTTGCGGCGCATGCCCTGGACGGGGCTGTTCTTCCTCGTCGGCGCCATGGCCATTTCCGGCCTGCCCCTTTTGAACGGATTCACGAGCGAGTGGCTGACCTTTCAGGCGCTGTTGCTCGGGTTTGCTTCGACACCCGGCCTCGTGCGACTGAACTTCCCCCTGGCCGGCGCGATGCTCGCGTTGACGACGGCGCTGGCCGCGGCATGCTTCGTCAGGATGTTTGGTATCAGTTTCCTGGCGCTACCGCGGAGCCAGGCGGCGGCCGAGGCGCACGAAGCGCCGTTGGTGATGCTCGCTCCCCAAGCCTGTCTGGCCGTGCTATGCGTCGGATTGGGCCTCTTTCCGGGCGTCCTGCTCGGAGCCCTCGGTGGCGTGATGGCGTCATTGGAAGGACTGCAGCCACAAGCAGGCCTGATGCGGGGCGGGCTGGGAATGCAGTCCGCGCTCGGATCGTTCGATCAGGTGGTGCCCGTCCTGCTCGGTGCCGCCTTGCTCGGCGGACTGGCCGTGGCCGGATGGCTGACGGGACGGCGCGGTGTCGCAACGCGGCGTATGCCGACGTGGGGCTGCGGGGGCGAGCTGACGGCGCAGACCGAATACACGGCCACGGCGTTCTCGAAGCCGCTGATGATGATCTTTCGAGCCGTGTATCGGCCCACGCGGGAGGTGGAAGCGCTGGCGGACGTGTCACCGTATTTCCCGAGCGAGGTGCGCTACCGCGCGACGATCGAGCCCACCTTTGAGCGCTATGTGTATGGCCCGTTGCTGCGTGGCGTCTTGCGGCTGGCCAACGGGATGAAGGTCTTGCAGGCCGGCAGTCTCCACGCCTATCTCGCCTACGTGCTGGTGTTTGGAGTCTTGCTACTCCTCTGGCTGGGAGGGATCACATGAGCCATCAGGCACTTCTGGCCATCGGCGCGGTGCTGCAGGCGGCCGGCATGCTCGCGGTGGCCCCGCTGCTGAAAGTGGCCATCAAGAAAATGAAAGCGAGGCTCCAGAATCGGCAGGGGCCGCCGTGGTGGCAGGGGTACTACGACCTCGCGAAGTTGCTCGGCAAGGAACCGGTCCGATCAGAGACCGCATCGTGGATCTACGTGGCCGGTCCTCGTGTCTACTTCGCGGCGGCCGTCGCCGCCACGACGCTGGTTCCCGTAGTGATCGCCGCGGCGCCGCTCGAGGCTGCCGGCGGCATCCTGCTGCTCGTCGGGACGCTCGCGCTCGGCCGCTTCGCGCTCGCCACGGCTGCACTCGATACCGGCAGCCCGTTCGGCGGCATGGGTGCCAGCCGTGATATGACGATCGCCGCGCTTGCTGAACCCGCGTTGATGCTCGGGCTCTTCACGTCTGCGCTTGCCGCAGGCTCCTTGAACCTTGGCGTACTGGTCAGGGAGTTGTTGCAGCACGGCCCTGCGTTCCATCCGAGCGACCTGCTCGCCTTTGCCGGCCTCTTCGTCATTGTGGTCGCGGAAACCGGGCGCATTCCCGTGGACAATCCCGCCACGCACCTCGAATTGACGATGATTCACGAGGCGATGGTCCTCGAGTACGCGGGCCCGGACCTCGCGCTGGTCGAGTGGGCGTCGGCGCTCAAGGAGTTGTTGTACCTGACGGTGCTGGTGGACTTGTTCATGCCCGCCGGCATCGCCGCGAGCGCGAGCCCTGGGGCCATCGCCTTCGGGTTCGCTGCGTGGTTCGCGAAAGTCTCGTGCCTGGCGGTCGCCGTCACGCTGACCGAGAGTACGAACGCCAAACTCCGTCTATTCCGTGTCCCGGAACTCGTGTCTGTGTCGCTTGGCCTCGCCTTTCTGGCCCTCGCGATCCGATTCCTGTGAGGCTCCTCGCATGATTACCGGCGATGTGTTGATTCTCTGTGCCGCCGGCATGTTGGTGACCGCGTACCTCATGGTCGCCCAGAAGGCGCTGTTCACGACGATCCGCTTATTCGGCGTGCAATCACTGCTCCTCGCGATCGTGGCGACGGCTATCGCCTTTTCGGACGGGCGCCGCGAATTGCTTGTCACCGCGGCCCTCACCGTCGTGTTGAAGACGATCGTGATCCCGTGGTTTCTGATGCGCGTCATCGACCGGATCGGGATTCACCGGGAGATTGAACCGTTCCTGAACGTCCCCGCTTCCCTGCTGGTGTGTTTAGGTCTGACCGTGGTTGGGTACCGCGTCAGCACGGGGTTTCCGGAAGGCGGCCAGGGCGTGAGTCATCACCTGATCGGCGTGGCCCTGTCGATGCTGTTGATTGGGCTGTTCCTCATGGTGACGCGGAAGAAGGCGATCACGCAGATCCTCGCCCTTCTCACCGTGGAGAACGCCGTGTTCCTGGTCGCGGTCGGCGTGACGTCCGGCATGCCGCTCGTCGTGGAACTGGGCGTTTCATTCGACGTGATTCTGGCGGTCGTCATCCTCGGTGTCCTGGTCCATCGTATCGTCGATCGATTCGAGTCGATGGACGTCAGCCGTCTCTCGAAATTGAAAGGCTAGCGTGAGCATCCTCGTCTGGACACTCGTCATTCCGTTGATCACGGCCGCGATCGGCAGCCTGGGCCGCCCACGCAAGCTCATGGAAGCCGTGATGATCGGCGGGCTCTTGCTGACGTTCGTCCTCTGCCTCGCGACTGCCAACCAGTTTCTGGGAGGGCGCGTTCCTGTTGCCTTCGGTGCAGCCTTGCGAGTGGACGGGTTGTCCGCGCTCGTGCTGGTGCTCTGTGGGTTCGTGGGTCTGCTCGCGGGTACTTATGGCGCCGGATACCTGCGGCGTAACGAGGCGCGCGGGTTGGTGACGCCACGGATGCGCCGCGAGTTCTACGGTCTGATTCCGGCCTACGTGTTCGCCATGCTGCTCGTCGCCATGTCGAACAACTTGGGCGTTCTGTGGATCGCCGTCGAGCTGACGACGCTCGCGTCCGTCTTCCTGATCACGTTCCACGACCGGGACACGTCCCTCGAGGCGTCGTGGAAGTTCCTGATGCTCGGAAGTCTCGGCCTGGGGTTCGCGCTGCTCGGCACGGTGCTCCTGTTCGCTGCTGGCCAGGGACACCTTGGAGAGGGCATGTCTGCGCTCGACTGGACGCGCTTCATGCAGGTCGCGCCCCAACTGCATCCCTTCACGCTGCGGCTCGGCGTGGTCTTCGCGTTGATCGGGTACGGCACAAAGGCCGGCCTCGCCCCGATGCATACGTGGAAACCCGATGCGTATCGTGAAGCGCCCTCGCCGGCCGTCACGCTGATGGCCGTGGGCATGCTGAATGGCGCGCTGTACTGCCTGCTGCGGATCCACATGATTTCGAAGGCGGCCCTGGGACCTGAGTTCTCGGGCGGCTTGCTGCTCACTCTTGGGCTGCTCTCCGTGCTCGTCGCGATGCCATTCATCCTGATCCAGTGGAATCTCAAGCGGCTCCTCGCGTATTCGAGCATCGAACATGTGGGCATCATGGCGGTGGGCGTGGGTCTGGGCGCCGAGGCGGGAGTCTTTGGCGCCCTCCTGCACATGACCTATCACTCGCTGGCCAAGCCCGTGTCGCTCTTCTCCGCGGGGACTCTGGCCCAGCTCCACAGTTCCTCCGACTTCAGCCGGATCGGCAACGGGACCCTCACCCGCGCGCCGATCGCCAGCGGGCTGTTCGTCCTCGCCGCCGTGATGATCACCGGCTCACCACCCTTCGGCCTCTTCTTCAGCGAAATGACGATTCTCAGAGCGGGCTTTCTGGGCTCGCACGTGAGAGTCACGGCCGTGTTCCTGGTCGCCCTCGTCGTGCTCTTTTGCGGCTTCGCATATCAGGTGGGACGTTTCGTGCTCGGACCGCCGCGCGATCCAGCCGATCGGCGCAAGCCGCTGCCGGAGCGTTTTGACCTCGCGACGGGGACGGCCATCGTCGCCGCAGCGCTGGCGGTCGTGTCCGCCTTCTACCTGCCCGCTCCATTGATGGCACTCATCCGCGCTGCGACGCAGGTTGTCTGGGGGACGCCATGACACCAGTCGTGGCGACCGTGTCAGCGGCTCTCGGCGTCGAGGAGTCGGCCGTCCGCGAGCAGCGTCCGGGAGAATTGGTGCTGGAGACGGAGGCAGCCGCACAGCCGGCGCTCGCCGAACGCGCGACCCTCGGGCTGGGCGGACGGCTGATGTCGCTCTTCGCGAGCGACGAGAGGGACCAGACGGGCAGTTTTCTCCTGCACTACATATGGTCCTTGCCGGCCCTCTCTACGTTCCTTCACATCTCGGCGCCGATCAATCCGGCAACACCCTCGTATCCGTCCATCGCGGCGACCTACCCCGCGGCGAACTGGTTCGAACGCGAGGTCATGGATTTCTTCGGGCTGGCACCCGAGGGGCATCCCAACCCGGCACGCGTGGCACTCCATGACGACTGGCCGGACGGCGCATGGGCGCTTCTCAAAGACTTCCCAGACGAGAGGGTCGTACCCCGCGCCCTCGGGGATTTTCACCCGTTTCGCCCGGTAACCGGTGAGGGCGTTTTCCAGATACCGGTCGGACCCGTGCATGCCGGCATCATCGAGCCCGGGCACTTTCGGTTTGGCGTGGCCGGCGAGCCCGTGCTGTACCTGCAGCTTCGGCTGTTCTACGTTCACAAGGGCATCGAAAAGCGCTTCGAACGACTCCCGTGGCGTCACGGGCTGTTCCTCGCCGAGTCGATCTCGGGCGATACGGCAGTCGGCCACGCCCTGGCCTACGCGCACGCGATCGAGCGGCTCGCGGACGTGGCGGTGCCCTCTCGCGCCCGTGTGCTGCGAGTGCTGCTCCTGGAGCTCGAACGCGTCTACAACCACACGGCGGATATCGGGGCCCTGGCGACGGACGTCGCCTTTACGGTTCCCGCCAGTCGAGCCCAGGCATTGCGCGAGGGCCTCGTCCGAAAGCAGGACGAGCTGTTCGGCACGCGTCTATTGAGAGGAACAATCGCTCTCGGCGGCGTCAAGCGCGATCTTCCGCCACCGCGAGCCGATGCCCTGCGTGCGTACCTCCACGCGTTCGAAAAGGAGTTCGACGATCTGATCACGCTCCTCATCGACGCCGGCACGTTCACGGACCGTGTGGACGGGACGGGCATTCTCACGAATCAGGCGGCCCGCGACCTCGGGATCGTCGGCATGGCGGCGCGTGCGTCCGGTGTCGATGCCGACTTCCGGCGAGATCACCCGCATGATGCGTACGCGGGCCTTCGATTTGAGGTGCCGGTCGAAGACGGAGGCGACGTCAGAGCGCGGCTCATGATTCGAGCGCGCGAGGTCGAGCAATCACTGCTGATCTTGCATCAAGTGCTCGACGCGCTCCCCGCAACGTCCGACACACCGCTCGCGGCCCGCGTCCCCGACCTGCCCGCACGCGCCTCAGCTCTGGGGTGGGTGGAAGCGTGGCGCGGCCCATGCACGCACTGGGTCGCGACTGACGAGCGGGGTGAGATCACGCGCGTGAAAGTGACCGACCCCAGCTTCTTGAACTGGCCGGGCCTCGTGCACGCCGTCCCGGGCAACATCGTGCCGGATTTTCCGGTGATCAATAAGAGCTTCAATCTCTCGTATTCAGGAAACGACCGTTAGCAGGAAGACATGTTCAACATCATTACGAAGAGCCTGAGGACCGGAGTCCTCACCGAGGCCAATCCATTTGGCACCCGCGCGTCGTTTGGCTTCCCCGTGATCGATTTCAGCCGCTGCACGGCATGCGACGACTGCGTGCGGTCGTGCCCGACCGGCGCGCTCCGCTCCGCGACGCCCGACCCGGACAGCAAGACGCTCTCCGAGTCGTACGCCGCGTGCATCCAATGTGGTGAGTGCGTGACGGGGTGCCCCGAGCAGGCGGTCGACGTCTCGGATGACGTCGAAGTCGCCGCATACAGCCGCGAACAGCTCGCGCAGACCGCCGCGTTCGACATCGATCCAGCCACAGGCCGGAACACATTCTCCGGCGTTCAGGTCCAGCACGGGCCCAGCCTGTCCGAATCGGCGGCTCGCTTGCGGGAGCGCATTCACGGCCGGTTGGGACGGTCGCTCCACGTGCGCCAGGTCGACGCAGGGAGCTGCAACGGGTGCGAGTTGGAGATCTCCGCCACCACCAATCCCCTGTATGACTTGGAACGTTTCGGGATCCACCTCGTCGCGAGTCCACGGCACGCCGACGTCCTGCTCGTGACCGGGCCGGTCACACGCAACATGGAAATTGCGCTCCGCAGAACGTACGACGCCGCACCGGAACCGCGTATCGTGGTCGCCGTCGGCGCCTGCGGATGCAGTGGCGGAATCTTCGGCGAAGGGACCTACGCCGCCATCGGCGGCGTCGACCGTGTGCTTCCAGTGGATGTATACATTCCTGGCTGTCCGCCACGTCCTCAGGCGATTCTCAACGGCTTGCTGGTCGCCATGGGTCTCCGTGAGGCACGCGTCGGCCGAGAGCTGCGGACACGATGACAGGGCGGGTTATGGCCCGAAAGGGCGAGAGGCCGGTGAACTGATGGCAGCCAGCCAGCTCCAGGCATTCAAGGCGCAGTTCTTTCGGGCGTTGGCGCACCCCGTCAGGATCAAGATCCTGGAGACACTCGTTCGCGGGGAACGCACCGTTCAGGAACCGCAAGAGGCATTGGAACTCGAACAACCCATCGTGTCCCAACAGTTGGCGGTGCTCCGGAACCAGAACATCGTCACGGCGCGGAAGGAGGGATTGTCGGTGCGGTACGCCCTGCGAGACCCAACCGTGGGCGATCTGCTCGACGTGGCCCGCCGGATTTTCAATAACCATTTGGTCAGCACGCGAGGGATGCTCCGTGAACTGCAGCGGGAGACCCGTCGAGGGTAATGTTCCGAACATGTTCTCACCATCGTCCCGCGGACGCCTGACCGACCGGGATGTCGATCGCTTCCCCAACCAGACGCTCTTTGATCGTGTGGCGCGCGCCGTGTGCCACGCCGGATGTGTGCCTCGCAAAGAGCTGTATGAAGCGTGGGAGATGGCGCGGCGGGTGCGGCGGCTCTTTCGCGGCGGACGCGTCGTCGACCTGGCGGCCGGACATGGCCTGCTCGCCCAGGTCATGCTGTTGCTCGACGATTCTTCGCCGGGAGCCCTCGTGGTCGACAGGACGTTACCGGCCTCGAGCGCAAAACTGCATGCGGCGCTCGTTCAGGCCTGGCCGAGGCTCTCCGGGCGCATCGCGTTGGTCGAGGGCGCCCTCGAAGACGTCGAGCTTCTCCCGACCGACGTCGTCGTCTCGAGCCATGCATGTGGGGCTCTCACCGATCTGGTTCTCGATCGTGCCGTGACCGCGGGTGCACGGGTCGCCGTGCTACCCTGCTGTCACAATCTCGCCAGGGGCGATGCCGGTGGACTCTCCGGCTGGGTTGACGGTCCTGTCGCCATCGACATCGTGCGGGCGATGCACCTGGCCGAGCGAGGCTATCGCATCTGGACGCAAGCCATTCCTGCCGAGATTACCGCGAAGAATCGCCTATTGCTTGGCGCTCCTTTGAGGACAGAAATGGCCCTGCCACGATCTGCAGTGGCTACACGCTGACTGAAAGCCGGTCTAGTTGAGGAGCGAATGAGGAATCCGGCTGGCCGCGCTCCGATCGACCAGCCACGACACGGTGCCGGCGACCGGGCGAATCACTTGAGCGGGCCACACGTCGGGCTGATACGGGCCCCTCAGCACGTCGCCGAGCACGTCGGCTTTCTCTGGTCCAGCGACGAGAAACATTACCGCGGCCGCGCGGTTGAGGACGAGGGGGGTGAGGGTAATCCTGTGGACCCCGAGCTTCTCAATCCACGGCGCCGCGACGAGACGGCGGGATTCGTGAACCACGTCGGTGCCAGGAAAGATCGACGCCGTGTGTCCGTCGGTGCCGAGGCCGAGCAGAACCACATCGAACATCGGCACCTGGCCCAGGTCCAAGCCAAACGATTCGCGGAGCGTCCGCTCGTAGTCCGCCGCGGCAGCAGCCGCGTCCGGGTTTTCACCGTGCATGCGATGCACGCGATCAGCCGGCAGGCCGAGGGGACCGATCAGCGCCTCGTCGCTCGCTCTGAAGTTGCTGTCGGGATGATCGGGACCCACATGCCGCTCGTCGCCCCAAAACAACTCAAGCGCCTCCCAGGGCACGCGCTGCCGGTCTGCGCCGGCAAGGCGACGATAGAGCCGTAGCGGCGTCGATCCTCCCGCCAGCGCCACCGTGCATCGTCCCCGGGACCTCACGGCGTCGGTCGCCAGGCGCGCGAAGAGATCGGCGGACGCCCGTGCCACTCCGTCGGCGTCGGCGACAACTTCGATGTACGGCGCGCGCATCACGTGCTGCCGGATGGACTATTGCCGACGACGGTAGGCGTGTGCCATCCCCCGGCGAGGCGATCGGCTTCTGGCGGTCCCCACGTGCCTGGAGCGTACTCGTGCAGCGCGGTCGCCGTGCCCAGGACCGGATTCACAACCTGCCACGCCGCTTCCACGCCTTCTTCGGTCGTGAAGAGTATGCCCTCGCCTCGTAGCGCGTCGCCGATCAGCCGCTCGTACGGCATCATCCCGTCGCCGGGATGGCTGCGGGCGATGAGCGAGACGTCTTCGCCGCGCAGGCCTCCGCCAAAGACTTTCGCCCGGGCGCCGAGTGCAATGAACACATCTGGACTGAGTCGAAAAATGAAGCGGTTCGGCGTGCCGGTAGCTTCGCCCTCAAAGAGGGACTGCGGGGACTGGTTGATCTCGACGATCACTTCGGTGACCGACGCCTGCAGGCACTTGCCCGCGCGAATGTCGAACGGCACGCCGGCCCACCGCACGTTGTCGATATGGAGCCGAACGGCCGCGAAGGTTTCGACCGCCGAGTCTGGCGCCACCCCGTCCTCGCTCCGATAGCCGCGATACTGGCCGCGCACGACGCTCGAGGGGTCGAGCGGCCGCATGGCCTTGAAGACGTCCAGTTGTGCCCGATGCATGGCATCCGCGTCGCTGCCAACAGGCGGCTCCATCGCGACGAGCGCGGTCACCTGCAGCAGATGATTCTGCACCACGTCGCGAATCGCTCCCACCTCTTCATAGAAGCGGCCGCGCGCCCGCACGCCAAATTCCTCAGCCATGGTGATCTGCACGCGCGAGATGTACTGCCGGTTCCAGATCGGTTCGAGGAACGCGTTGGCAAATCGAAAGAACAGCAGGTTCTGTACCGGTTCTTTGCCCAGGAAGTGATCGATCCGGAAGATGGCCGATTCGTCGAAGAACTTGTGGAGCGTCTGATTGAGCACGCGCGCCGAGGCCAGATCGCGCCCGAAAGGTTTCTCGACGATGATCCGTGCGTCCTTGGCGCAGCCGGACGTGGCGAGTCCTTCCGCGACTTCGCCGAAAAGACTTGGCGGAATGGCCAGGTAGTGCAGCGGCCGCGAGGCGCCACCGAGCGCCTGCCGAAGCCGCTCGAACGTCCCGGCCTCTCGATAGTCGCCCGATACGTACTGCAGCCGTTCGAGCAGCGGCGCATGGGCATCGACAAGCGTGCCGGCATGGCGCTCGAGGCTCTCCTGGGCCCGCGCGCGAAACTGCTCGAAGCTCCAACGGGGGCTCGCCAGGCCGATAACGGGCACCGCCAGATGCCCATGGCGCTCCAGGGCGGCGAGCGCCGGAAAGATTTGTTGGAAGGCGAGATCGCCGGTCGCGCCGAAGAGCACGAAGGCGTCGGACTGGGGCTCAGGCACCGGTCTTTTCGTCGTGCCCGCCAAACTCGTGGCGCATCGCGGAGAGCAGTCGATCGGCGAAGTCCGCCGCGCCGCGGGAGCTGAAGCGCTGGTAGAGGGCCGCGCTCAGCACTGGCACGGGCACGCCTTCGTCGATGGCCGCTGCGATGGTCCAGCGTCCCTCACCAGAATCGGAGACACGTCCCGCAAAGCTCGAGAGATCCTGGCTCTTGCTGAGCGCCGCCGCCGTCAGATCGGTCAGCCATGAGGCGATCACGCTGCCTCGCCGCCACACTTCCACGATGTCTCGCACGTTGAACTCATATTGGTAATGCTCGGGATGCGCGAGCGGCGTGGTCTCGGCGTCGACGGCGGGCGGCCGCTTGCCGGCGTCGGCATGGCGCAGCACGTTCACGCCTTCCGCCAGGGCCGCCATCATGCCGTATTCGATGCCGTTATGGACCATCTTGACGAAATGGCCGGCGCCATTCGGACCGCAGTGCAAGTAGCCCTGCTCTGCCGTTCCGCCCAGGCGCTCGCGTCCGGGAGTACGAGTGGCCGCGTCAACGCCCGGTGCCAGCGCTGCAAACAGGGCGTCGAGTTGCCGGACGGGCACGTCCTCGCCGCCGATCATCAGGCTATAGCCTCGCTCGAGTCCCCACACTCCCCCACTCGTCCCCACATCCACGTGATGGATGCCGCGTAGCTGGAGGGTGGCCGCGCGGCGGATATCGTCCTGATAGTGGGAGTTCCCACCGTCGATCACGATGTCGTCAGCCTCGAGGCGAGAGGCGAGCGCGGCGATTTCACCGTCCACGGCTGCGGCTGGCAGCATCAGCCACACCGCGCGTGGCTTTCGAAGCTGTGCCACGACGTCTTCTGTGGACTTGGCAGGGATGGCCCCCTCGCGCGCCAGCGCCTGGACACTTTCGGGGTGATGATCGCTGACGACACATTCGTGACCGGCGCGCAGGAGGCGCCGCGCCATGTTGGCGCCCATCCGTCCCAGACCGACCATCCCCACCTGCATCGCCGCCCACCTTTCGCGATTCACCGCCCACAACGCGCGAGCATTGTGGCACGCCCCACCCTCACTCGTGCAGGACCCGATGCACGAAGGAGATGGCGATCGACCCTTCGCCGACGGCCGACGCGACACGTTTGATGTTGCCGCCTCGGACGTCGCCGACGGCAAACACGCCGGGCAGGCTCGTTTCGAGCAGGTGCGGCGGCCGCGCGAGGGGCCATCGGGCCGCGGTCAAATCCTCCCGCGACAGATCCGACCCCGTCTTGATGAACCCGTCGGCGTCGAGCGCGACGCAGCCATCGAGCCAGCGCGTGCTCGGTACGGCACCGGTCATCATGAAAACGTGGCTGATGTCGTGAGTCTCGATGTCGCCGGATTCGTTGCCACGCCAGCGGACTCGCTCGAGGTGTCCGCTCCCCTCCAGGGCGACGATCTCGGTCCGCGTCCGCAACACGATAGCCGGATTGGTCTCGATGCGCCGAATCAAATAGCGCGACATCGTCTCGGCTAGCCCGCCCGACCGCACGAGCACGTGCACGCGCGAGGCGGTCTGCGCAAGAAACACCGCGGCCTGCCCGGCCGAGTTGCCTCCACCGACGACAATCACTTCTTGGCCGCGGCACAACCGCGCCTCGATGAACGTCGCACCGTAGTACACGCCGGCCCCTTCAAACTGCGACACGTTCTCGAGCGGGAGCTTCCGATACTCCGCCCCCGTCGCAATGATGACGGCGCGGGCCGGCACACGCTGCCCGTTCTCGATCTCAATCGCGTACGGTTTTCTGTCGCACGCCAGCTGTTTGGCGCCCTTGGCGATCATCAGCTGGGCGCCAAACTTCTGCGCCTGCGTATACGCACGCGCCGTCAGGTCCTGGCCCGAGATGCCCGTCGGAAACCCGAGGTAGTTTTCGATCTTCGAGCTCGAACCCGCCTGCCCGCCGGGGACATTGGTTTCGAGCACCAGCACATCCAGGCCCTCTGATGCCGCGTAGACGGCCGCGGCCAGCCCCGAAGGCCCGGCGCCGATGATGACCACGTCGCGCATGTGCGCGGTGTCGATGGCGTCGTTGAAGCCCAGGCATTCGGCGATCTGTGTATTTGTGGGGTTCCGCAGCACGAGCGTTCCGCGGCACACGAGCACAGGCACGTCCGCGAGATTCACGCGGAAGCGATCGAGCAGATCCTGAACGTCGTGCTCGCGATCGAGGTCCACGTAGGCATAAGGATGGCCGTTTCGTGTCAGGAACTCCTTGATGCGCAGCGTGCCCGCACAGTGATCCGACCCGACCAGCACGACATCGCCGGCCCCACGCGCAATCAACTCCACTCGACGGAGGATGAAGGCCCGCATGAGGATGTCGCTCAGCTCGCTGTCGGTTTGCACGAGCGCCATCAGATGGTCGTGGTTGATTTCGATCACGTCGCCGGCCTCGGCGACGCGGAGGCGGACGAGCGCGCGGCGGCCGGATAACGCGCTCACCTCGCCGGTGAACTGGCCCGGGCCAGTGCTGACGAGAACTTCTTCGCCCCCATCCGCAGCCCGCAGGATGTCAATGCGCCCCGTTGTCACCGCAAAGAAGCGCGTGTTTTCATCCCCAACATCGACGAGCACTTCGCCCAGGCGAACCTGACGGACGCGTCCGTGCGCCGCCATGCGCGCGAGCTGCGCCGGTGTCAGGGTCGGAAACGTCTGGTAGCTGCGGGCGACGGTGGGCGGGGTGTCAGCCAAGGTGCCCGTCAATCCATCCGTTGATCTTCACGGCCGGAAGATAGTCCTGATGTGCATCATACTTTGGGTCCTGCATGTCACTGAGCAATCTGCTGTTCGGAAGACCGCTCGCTTCCCGTGACGAGATCAAACAACGGGTCGGGCCGCTCTCCGGTATTCCGCTGCTCGGGCTCGACGCCCTGAGCTCTGCGGCGTACGGACCGGAAGCGGCGATGACGCTCCTCATCCCCCTCGGAGCCCTGGGCATCGGCGCTGCGAGACCGATCAGCGCCATCATCATCGGTCTGCTCCTCGTCGTGGGCTTCTCATACTGGCAGACCATCGCGGCCTATCCAGGCGGCGGAGGCTCGTACACGGTCGCGCGTCAGAATCTCGGAGTCTTCGCGGGCCTCCTGGCGGCGGCGGCGTTGCTGCTCGACTACGTCCTGGTCGTGGCTGTTGGAATCTCGGCCGGCGTGGGTGCACTCGTCTCGGCGGTCCCGCGGTTGCAGCCGCACACGCTGGTGCTCTGCCTTGCGATTCTGACGATGATCACGGCGGTGAATCTTCGCGGCGTCCGGGAGTCCGGTCTGGCGTTCATCGTCCCCACTTACCTCTTTGTCGTGTCCCTGTTTCTGGTCCTGATGATTGGCACGGCCCGCACCTGGTTGGCCGGTGGACATCCGGTGCCGGTTGTCGCGCCACCGGTAGTCCCTGCGGCCGCTGCTTCCGCTGGCGTGTGGTTGCTCTTGCGGGCGATCGCGAAGGGCTGCTCGGCCCTGACGGGCGTCGAGGCCGTGAGCAACGCCGTGGGCGCCTTTCGAAACCCGTCGGTCATATACGCGCGCCGCACCCACGCCGCCATCGTCGGCATTCTCGTGATCCTGCTGTCCGGCATCGCGTATCTCGTGGACGCCTATCACATCGCTGCCACCGAGCCAGGCGCGGCCGGCTATCGAAGTGTTCTTGCTCAACTCGTCGCTGCGGTGGCCGGTCGTGGCGTCCTCTACAACGTGTCAATTGGCGCGATCCTCTCGGTCCTGGCCCTCTCGGCGAACACCGGCTTTGCCGACTTTCCCCGCCTGTGCCGTCAGCTTGCGCACGACGGCTTCCTGCCGCGGTTCTTTGCGTCGCGCGGCCATCGGCTCGTATACGCGAACGGAATCTTCGTGTTGACGGGCCTGTCGGCGTTCCTGTTGGTCGTTTCTGATGGCATCACCGATCGCTTGATCCCATTGTTTGCGATTGGCGCCTTCCTGGCATTCACCCTGTCGCAGGCTGGCATGGCAAGCCACTGGCTGCGGGTCCGCGGGCGTCATCAGGTACGCAACGTCATTCTCAATGGCCTTGGCGCTTCCGCGACCGGCGCGATATTCGTCGTCGTGCTCGTAGCGACGCTGGCTGAGGGCGCGTGGATGACGGCACTCGTGGTTCCCCTGCTGCTGATCACGTTCATCGCAACGAAGAGATGCACCAGGCCGGGGTCTTGGTCGCGGCTGAGGGCTTGACGGCTGGTGCTCCAGGCGCCCGCGTCGCGGTGTCCAAAGGCAAGCGCACCATCGTCGATGGTCCCTTCGCCGAGTCGAAGGAACTGGTCGGTGGTCACCGACGACGTGCTGGACATTCGCCAACTCACGGGCTCGTCGGACATCCCGCCAGAGGTCATGAAGATCATCACTTCCGCCGCACCGACGTGGAGTGCATCGCTGAGGAAGCAGGACCGATGACTGCTCTCTGGGCCGGCGGCCGCGGCATCCGTCAGCGCGTCTTCTCGAACCGTACGGCATAGACCGGAGGCAGATGCGACGACACGACCTGCCACGAATCGCCGGCATTCTCGCTCACCCACACCGACCCCGTCGTCGAGCCGAACGCGAGGCGTGTGCCGCTTTCGTCCACGTCGAGCGCGTGGCGGAAGACGAGATCGTAGGCGTGCTCCTGTGGAAGGCCGCGCGTCAGCATTTCGAACGTCTGGCCCCCATCCCGCGTGCGGGTGACGACGACGCGCCCGCCGACCGGAAAGCGCTTCTCGTCCTTGGTGGCCGGAACGAACCACGCCGTGTTCGGATCAGCCGGGTGCACGGCCACGGGGAAGCCGAACACAGAGGGATGCACGCCGGTGATCTCGCTCCACGATCCCGCCGCGTCGGTCGAGCGGAAGATGCCGTTGTGATGCTGGACCCAGAGCACGTCCGGATTGGTTGGCGCCTGCGCCACCAGATGCGGATCCTGCGCATTGGGCTCGAACTGCATCTCGGGCGGCATGTACTCGGCACGCATGCCCTTGCCGCCGATCTGCCAGGTGCGCCCGCCGTCGCGCGTCAGCCACACCCCGCCGCATGAGACGCCGATCGTCACGTGGCGACTGTCGCGCGGATCGACGCAAATCGAATGGATGCCCGGCTGCTCCGCCCCGCCGCCGACCCAGTACTCGCGCAGCGGATCGTCCCAGAGCGGGCGGTTGAGCGCCCAGGAATCGCCCCCGTCTTCGGACCGGAACAGCCCACCCGGCAGCGTGCCGCACCAGACGACGCCCGGCTCGTCGGCGCCGCCGGGCGCGATCGCCCAGACGAGCTTGAGGGACCAGTCGAGGGGCGGCCGGGGAGGCGCGCCTTCGGCCGCGGGCGGTTTCTTCGCCACGTAATCGGCGGGCTTTTCCGGGTACTTCGGCGCCGCAATTTCCTGCCACGTCGTGCCGCCGTCGCGCGATCGATGCATCTTGACGCCGAAGTGGCCGTGGTTGAGCGCAGCCAGCAGCGCGCCGTTCCGCGCGTCGTGCATCACCAGCGTGCAGTTGTCGCCGAGAAAATTCGTCCGCGCAATCGACCAGCCCGACGGGCCCCGCTCGAACGTGAACAGGCCCTTCCTGGTCGCCACATGACATCGCGTGCTCATCGACTTCTATCCTCCGGAAAGCGCTTGTATTAGATCGACGACCGAGTCCGCTGAGACAGCATCACCGAGATCGCGGCGGCCTCGGACGAGCGCGCCGTCGATGAACACGGCCATGTGCTCGCGCAGACATCCCTGGTCATCGAGCACGTACCCACGCGCCTGCTCGTTCTCGTAAAAGTACCGGTCCATGACCTCGCGAAGGGTCGCGCCCGGTACCTGACGCGTGGGACAGCTCACGTGGCGCTGGATGTTCTCCGTGAACCTGACAATCGCCATGGCGTGAACAGATTGTAACGGCGCTCGAGCCGGCGGACCCATCGTCCAAAGGTCGCAGATGCGTCTCGTCAACAGGTCGCTGTCGCGCGTACAGCCCAGGGGCCATGGCGCGCTGCGCCCACTGCCCGATTGCGGCGATCGGTGGCCGAGCGCGACAGTAGGGGAGTTTTTTTGAGAGGGAGACGCAATGGCGAAACGCATGATGCTCACCCTGACCGTGACGGCGGTGTTCGTCGCGGCGCTGGGGTTCGTGAAGGTCAAACAGATTCAAACCGCCATCAGTCAGGCGGCGGCGTTCGCGCCGCCGCCTGAAGCGGTGACAACCAGCGTCGCGGCTACCGAGCAATGGCCCGCCACGCTCACCGAAATCGGCACCATGGCGGCCGTCCAGGGTGTGACGGTCAGCGCCGACCTGCCCGGCACCGTCGATCGGATTGCCTTCGAGTCGGGCAACGCCGTGCATGAAGGCGACGTGCTGGCGGTCCTCGACACGCGGCAAGAGCAGGCGCAACTCTCCGCCGCCCAGTCGCAGCGCGATCTCGCGCGCCTCAATTTCGACCGGATGCAGGGGCTCCTCAACGAACGCGTGATCTCGAAGGCGGAGTTCGATCGCGCGACAGCCGACCAGCAGCAGGCGGACGCGCGGGTCGGCGAAATTCGCGCGGCGATCGACCGCAAGACGATTCGCGCGCCGTTTTCAGGAATCCTGGGCATTCGGCAGATCAACCTCGGGCAGTATCTCAAGGCCGGCGACGCCCTGGTCAGCCTCCAGTCGCTCGATCCGATCTACGTGAACTTCGGCGTGCCCCAGCAGGACGCCGGCCAGGTGAAAGTCGGCCACACGGTGCGGGTGACGACCGACGACGTGTCGGGTGCCGCGTTCGCTGGTCGGGTGACGGCGATTGACTCGGTCGTGGACCAGGGCACCAGAAACGTCCAGGTGCAGGCGACGCTCGCCAATCCCGACGGCCGGCTGCGCCCGGGCATGTTCGTCCAGGCGGAGCTGACGCTCGGCGCCAGCCGTTCGAACGTTACGGTGCCCACGTCGGCCATCAGCTACGCGCCGTACGGCGACTCGGTCTTCGTCGTCGCCGATCTCAAGAACGACAAGGGGCAGACGTACCGCGGCGTCCGCCAGCAATTCGTCAAGCTCGGCGCCGCTCGCGGCGATCAGGTGGCGATCGTGTCCGGCCTGAAGCCCAAAGACGAGGTGGTGACGTCCGGTGTCTTCAAGCTGCGGAACGGCGCCGCGGTCGTCGTCAACAACACGGTCAAGCCGAGCAACAACCGTGCGCCCAAACCGGAGAACAGCTGATGAGATTCACCGATCTCTTTATCAAACGGCCGGTCCTGGCGATCGTCGTCAGCCTGGTCATCCTCATCGCGGGGCTGCAGTCCATCCGCTCGCTGAGCGTCCGCCAGTACCCGCGCAGCGACATCGCCGTCGTCCGCATCACCACGGCGTACGTCGGCGCGAACGCCGATCTCGTCCGCGGCTTCATCACAACGCCGCTCGAGCGCGTGATTGCCAGCGCCGACGGCATCGACTACATGGAGTCGTCGAGCGGCCAGAGCGTCAGCACGATTACGGTCCACCTGAAGCTCAACTACGACACCAACGCCGCGCTGACCCAGGTTCAGTCGAAGGTGGCGCAGGTCAGAAACGACCTGCCTCCGGAGGCCGAGGCTCCGATCATCGAGCTGGAAACCGCCGATCAGCAGTTCGCGGCGATGTACCTCGGCTTCTCCTCGTCGGACCTCGATCCGAATCAGATCACCGACTATCTGACGCGCGTCGTCCAGCCGAAGCTCTCCGCGATCAGCGGCGTTCAGCGCGCCGACATCCTCGGCGCCCGCACCTTCGCGATGCGGATCTGGCTGAAGCCCGACCGGATGGCGGCGCTCGGCATCTCGCCGTCGGCGCTCCGGGAGGCGCTGGCGCGCAACAACTACCTCTCCGCAATCGGACGGACCAAGGGCTCGATGGTGTCGGTGAACCTGGTGGCCAACACTGACCTGCGCACGCCGGAAGAGTTCCGTCAGCTGGTCGTCAAGGAGGACCGTGGCGTGGTCGTGCGGCTTGGAGACGTGGCCGACGTGGAGCTCGGCGCGGAGAACTACGAGCAGGACGTCCGCTTCAACGGCGAGGCGGCGACCTTCATGGGCGTGTGGGTGCTGCCCACGGCCAACTCGCTCGACGTCATCGCCAAGGTCCGCGCGGCGATCCCGGAAATCGAGGCGCAGATGCCCGCCGGCATGAAGGTGGGAGTCCCCTACGATTCGACCGCATATATAAAGGATGCGATCAACGAGGTCCTCCGGACCCTTACCGAAACGCTCCTCATCGTCATCGTCGTCATCTTCCTGTTCCTCGGCTCGTTCCGCTCGGTGCTGATTCCTGTCGTCGCCATCCCGATTTCGCTCGTCGGCGCCGTCTTCCTGATGCTCGCAGCGGGATTTACCATCAACCTGCTCACGCTCCTGGCCATCGTGCTGTCGGTCGGGCTGGTGGTGGACGATGCGATTGTGATAGTGGAGAACATCGAGCGACACCTCCACAGCGGGAAGCGGCCGTACCGGGCGGCCATCGACGCCGCGCGCGAGCTCGTCGGCCCGATTGTGGCCATGACGATCACGCTGGCGGCGGTCTACACGCCGGTCGGCATCCAGGGCGGCCTGACGGGCGCTTTGTTTCGAGAGTTCGCCTTCACGCTGGCCGGTGCCGTTATTGTCTCGGGAGTCGTGGCGCTCACTCTGTCGCCGATGATGGGCAGCAAGCTCTTGCGGGCGGGCGACACCGAGCGCGGCTTTGCCGGGTGGATCAACCGGCGTTTCGAACGCGTCCGCCAGGCCTACACGCGCGCGCTTGCGGGCACGCTCCGCTACCGTCCAGTCGTCGCGGTGGTGTGGCTCGTGGTGGCGGCGCTCATCGTGCCGTTCTACATGTTCTCGCAGCGCGAGCTGGCGCCAGCGGAGGATCAGGGCGTTGTCTTCTCGATTCTTCAGGCGTCCGCGAACTCCACGATCGATCAGACGAAGCTCTTCGCGTCGAAAGTCCTCGACGTCTACCATTCGCTCCCTGAAACAGCCGGGACCTTTCAGCTCATCTTCCCGAACGGCGGCTTTGGGGGCATGGTGACCAAGCCGTGGAGCGAGCGGACCAAGACCTCGCAGCAGTTGCTGGTCGAATCGGCTGGCCCGTTGTCACGGATTCCTGGCATCCGCGTGATTCCCACCACGCCGCCGTCGTTGCCGGGCGGCGGCGACTTCCCCGTCGACTTCGTCATCCAGTCGGCGGCCGAGCCGCAGCAACTCGGCGATCTGGCGAACCAGCTCGTGGTGAAGGCGTTCGGGAGCGGTCTCTTCATGTTCGCCGACGCCGACCTGAAGTTCGATCAGCCGCAGACCGAGGTGGTCTTCGATCGCGACAAGGTCCGCGCGCAGGGCGTAGACCTCAGCCTGGCCGGCCAGGACCTTTCGACGATGCTCGGTGGGAACTACGTGAACCGCTTCAGCATTCAAGGGCGGAGCTACAAGGTGATCCCCCAGATCGCGCGGGCAGAGCGCCTGACGCCCGAGCAACTTTCGGACGTCTACGTCAGCGGCGCCAACGGCCGGCTCGTGCCGCTTTCGACGTTCGCGAGTCTTCGGTCGACGTCCGAGCCGCGGGAGCTGAAGAAGTTCCAGCAGCTCAACGCCGTGCGCATCCAAGGTGTGATTCCGCCCCAGGTCCCACTCGATCAGGCGCTCACCTTCCTCGACAACGAGGCCCGCACCATCCTGCCGCAGGGCTTCACGATTGACTACGCCGGCCAGTCGCGGCAGCTGCGCACCGAGGGCAGCAAGTTCCTGGGCACCCTGCTGCTCTCGGCGGTGCTCATCTACCTGGTGCTCGCCGCGCAGTTCGAGAGCTTCCGCGATCCGTTCATCGTGCTCGCCGGCTCGGTGCCCCTCGCCATCTCGGGCGCGCTCTTGTTCTCGTTCCTGGGCTTCACGACGCTCAACATCTACAGCCAGGTGGGACTCATCACGCTCGTGGGGCTGGTGTCGAAGAACGGCATTCTCATCGTGCAGTTTGCCAATCATCTGCAGGAGACGGGCAAAGAGAAGCTGGCCGCGATTCTCGAAGCCGCCGGCACGCGGCTGCGCCCGATTCTGATGACGACGGCGGCGACCGTCGTCGGGCACTTCCCGCTGGTGCTGGCGACCGGGCCCGGCGCCGGAGCACGCAACAGCATCGGCATCATGCTCGTGAGCGGCATGATCATCGGCTCGATCTTCACGCTGTTCGTGGTGCCGTCGATCTACATGCTGGTGGCGCGGCGGCGCCTGGCGGTCGTCGAGGGGCTCGCCGAGCGAGACACCAGGATTCCCGAGCTTGCGGAGGCTGTATGAAAATACTTCGGAAGTCTCAAGTCTCAAGCCTGAAGTCTGAAGGGAAAGCCTTGAGACTTGAGACGTCACACCTGAAACTTGCCGTGCTCTTGACCACCGTGCTCGTGGCAACTCCAGTCTTCGCGCAGGGCGAAGCGCCGCGCGCGGAGACACTGCCACTCACGCTCGATGACGCTGTCCGCCGGGCCGTGGAACACAACCCCGACCTGGCGATCGTCAAACTGGGCACGGAGGTCGAGGCCGCCCGCGTGGGCGAGAGCAAGGCGGCGTTTGCGCCGATCTTCTCAACGACGCTCGGCCGGTCGAGCACGGCCACGCCACCGTCGAGCTCGCTGTTGGGCAATCAAAGCGTCGACGTCAAAGACTGGTTCTCCTCCACCGGCGTGAGGCAGCGGCTCCCCTGGGGCGCCGGCACGTGGAGCGTCTCATGGGACGCGGCGCGGACGACGACGAACAATCCGCTCACGAGCTTCGATCCCAGTCTGCAGTCGGGCGTCCAGGTCGCGTTCTCGCAGCCGCTCCTCAAGGACAGGCAAATCGATGCCTCGCGTCAGCAGTACGCCATCGCCAGGCGCAATCAGGAGATTTCCGAGCTTCGCTTCCGCGAATCCGCCGTTCAGACGGTCGCGGCGGTGAAGCAGGCGTACTGGACGTTCAAGGCGACCCTCTCCAACGTCGTCGTCCAGCAGCAGTCGCTCGAGCTGGCCGACGAGCTGGCTCGGCAGACGCAAGTACGCGTCCAGGCCGGCGAAACGCCGCCGCTCGATCTCGTCCAGGCGCAGGCTGAAGTGGCGACGCGGCGTGAGAACCTGATTCGTGCCCGCACCGAGTCGGAGGATGCCGAGGATCGGCTCCGGCGGCTGATTATGGACCCGGCGGATGGATCCTTCTGGGCGATCCATCTCGACCCCACGGAGGAGCCCGTGAGCGGCGGGCCGCTTCCGGACGTCGACGCGGCCGTTCGAAAGGCACTCGACGAGCGTCTGGATCTGGCGCGCGCGGGCCACGAGCTGGACAACGCTCGAACCAACGTCGCGTTCTTCGGCAACCAGAGGCTCCCCGACGTGCGCCTCGAGACGTCGTATCGCGGGAACGGCCTGGCCGGCACTCAACTCTTGCGGACCGGCACGTTCCCCGGCGTCGTGAGCGGCACGCAAAGCGCGGGCTTCGGCAATGCTCTCGGCCAGGTCTTCGGCTCCGACTATCCCGCGTGGAGCGTCGGCGTCACCGTCGGCTATCCGCTCGGGCGCGGCTTTGAACAGGCGAGCCTGGCGCAGGCGCAGGTCGAAGAGCGGCAGGCGGCCGCGCGCATCGGAAGCCTGCGGCTCGAGGTCGCCGAGACCATCCGGCAGGCCGGCCGCCAGATCCGCAGCGGGGCCGAACGCGTCGATGCCGCCCGGGCCGGCGCGAGGTTGGCCGAAGAACGTTTCACGTCCGAGCAGCGGCGCTACGAGGTCGGCTTGTCGACGACCTTTCTTGTCACGCAGGCGCAGCGTGACCTGCTGCAGGCGCAAGTCAACCTGTTGCGCACCGCGCTCGAGTACGAGTCGGCGCTCGTCAATTTTGAAGCCGTGCAGCAGGCACCGGCCCTTGGCGCCAGCGACAGCCTGGGTCTGAGGGGAGCCAGCATCATCTCGCTGCCGACCGATACGCCGCGCGGGTTGTTCCGGCAGGGCGTGGGAGGAGGAATCCAATGAGCAGAGACATCCAGGGAGCAATCGTCGGGGAACTGTTGACGTGGCCCGGCGTCACAGTCGGCCCTCACCGATTCGGCGGCGTGGAAATCCGTCTGGGTCGGCGCGAGCTCGGACATCTGCACGGCGATCGACTGGCCGACCTGCCGTTCCCGGTGCGCATCCGCGAAGAGCTCGTCGCAGCAGGCTGGGTGGAGCCGCATCATGTGCTCCCAGAATCCGGCTGGGTCAGTTGCCGCATTCAGGACGAGACGGATGTCAGCCGAGTGGTCGCCCTGTTCCGGATGAACTACGAGCGGTCGTGGCTCGAAATCCGCGAGTCATAGCGCGTCGCGCCTGAAGGATGCGGATGTTCATCGGAGGTGCAGGCGACTACTCCAGCCGAACCAGACCTCGGCGCGTCGCGACCTTGACGGCCTCGGTCCGGCTGGTGACGCCCAGCTTCTCGAACAGATGTCCCAGGTGGGTCTTGACGGTGCGCTCGCTGATGCCGAGCTCGTTGGCAATCTCCTTGTTGGCTTTCCCGTTGGCCATCAGCTGGAGCGATGAGAGCTCACGCGGCGTAAGCTGCACGCGCGTCACGCCCTCGGCCAGTTTCGCCGCCGCTGCCGGGGCGAGATAGGTCTGGCCGGCCAGCACCTTGCGGATGCAGGCGACGAGATGGTCGGCGGAGATGTCTTTCAGGATGTAGGCCTTGGCGCCCGCCTTGAGCGCCAGCGAGATCTCTTCGTCGGTGTCGTAGGTCGTCAGCACGATCACCCGCGCCTGCGGATCGCGCTCGCGGACTCTTCGAACGACTTCGACGCCTTCCATGACTGGCATCCGCAAGTCGAGCAGCATCACGTCAGGCCGATACCGCTCGTAGGCTTCGAGGGCCTCGGCGCCGTTGCCGGCCTCGGCCACCACGCGCAGGTCGGGTTCCTGATTGATGATGTTCGCCACGCCCGTTCGCAGCAGCGCGTGGTCGTCGACGATAAGCACGCTCGCCCGGCCGGCCGAGACGGTCACCGTATCAGTTGGCGACATGGACCTGTGTGGGGACGGAAGACGGCTCCCACGCCACCACGACCTCTGTCCCGCTTCGCGGCGCCGTCACGATGGTGAGCGACGCGCCGATCTTCTCGGCCCGCTCCTGCATGCTCGTCATCCCGAATCCCGATCCGGCCCGCTCCTCCCCGATGCCGTCGCCATCGTCGGCCACCGAGAGGCGGAGGCCGATCGACCCGACGGTCGAGGCCCGCACGGTGATGCGGCGCGCGCGGGCGTGGCGGACGGCGTTAGTCAGCGCCTCCTGCGCGATGCCGATAATCTCGCGTTCCACGCCGTCACCAAAACGCGGGAGCTCGTCCACGATGACCTCGATCGGCACATCCGTCGTGCGTTGCCCGACATCCCCGAGACGCTTGAGGGCCGCCGCCACGTCCTCGCCGCTCCCGACGTTGGGACGGAGCGCGAGCACCGACCGTCGCGCTTCGATCATGTGAATGCGAGCCAGCTCCACCGCCGTCTCGACGCTCGAGGCGACAGACGGAGGCACGGTCGCCAGATGGCGCTTGGCGCCCTGCAGCTGCATCAGGATGGCCGCGAAGCCCTGCGCGAGATTGTCGTGAATGTCGCGGGCCAGCCGGTTGCGCTCCTCGAGCGTGGCCTTGCGGCGCTCCTCCAATCTCGTCAGCCTGACCAAACGGCTTTGGTGCAGCGCCAGCGTCGCCTGTCGCGCCATCGCCTCCACGAGGACCACGCGCCACCACAGCCCGTCGTCCTCTGTCTTGAGCGCGCAGAGGTGCATCCAGCCGAGATTGCGACCCGCGATGACAAGCGGCGCAACGACCAGAGTACGGGCGCCGTGGTGGCCGTTGAATTGCCGGATCACCTCGGGCAGGCGGAGGTCGTCGCCGTCGTATTGAATCGTCTGACTCCAGCCGGGCGTGTACGCGAAGAGATGACGCGCCATCTCTTCGCACGGGAAGGACCGCGTGTCGCAGCTGTCGTCGTCGCCACGCGTGTACAGTTCGTCGCCAACGCGCGCCATCCAGAATTCGCACCGCTGATGGTCCTCGTCGAGCAGCCACACGCCGCAGACACCGCTCTCGCTCTCGTCGACCAGGGTCTTTGTGAGCTCCGCGAAGAAGCGTTCGACGTCGGGCTCGCGCGCCAACAGGTCGAGCGCGAGCCGCACGACTTCCGTCTGCATGCGCGCGAGGCACTCGGCGCGGTGACGCTCGTGCGATTCGCGCACGAGCGCGGCGCGCAGCGACTCCGGATCGCTCAGCACAGTCTGTTCGAAACGCTGCGCGCTTTGCTCGTCGGGATGTCCCGGGAGGCGGTCCCACTGATGTTGAATGTTCCAACGGAGCGGCGTCTGGCTGACCGGTGCCGATCCGAGCGGATGTTCTCTCTTTGATTCCACGATGGCCCCCTGAGTCTCTTTGGCTAGACCCATCGCACGTCTGTCGATTATCGAGCAGGAGGCCCCTCAGATCGAGGCCATTTTCGAGCACGGCCCACATGGGCGACCGACGCATCGTCCAAAAGTCGCAGATCGCCCTCGTCAACGCGACAAGGTGCGGCGTCGTGCCACGGCGCGAGGCGGGCCTGCGCCTCCTGCTCGATTGTTTGGCGCCGAGCCGCACGCGACACTGACGTCATGAACAGGAGGTCAGTCATGACGCGTTGGATTGCAGTGTTTCTCTCAGTGCTCGGAGTGATTGGAAGCAAGCAGGCGATGGCCCAGGACTTCAGACCGGGACCCGGCCTATTCGAAGTGACTATCACGCCAGGCGGCGGCACGTTCTTCACCGAGAGCAAGAGTGCTCAAGGACCAAGCTTCGGCAACTACGACCTGGGTGTGGGCCTTGGAGTCAACTTCAATCGGTACGTCGGCGTCGAGGGCCAGGCGGGAGGCGCGCTGGGCATTTCGCAGGATATTCAGTTCAGTGGACCGACGTCGAACCAGAAGACACCGAACCTGCTCGACTACAGCGGGAACCTGATCCTCTCGGCGCCCAATCGCAGCTCGCTCGTGCCCTACGTGGCCGGAGGCGTTGGTGGCTTGACGGTGTTCGAGCGATCGGCGCTCGGGATCAACGACACGACAACCTTTTTGACCGGTAACCTCGGCGGCGGCCTCAAGTGGTACGCCGGGCGCTGGGGGTTGCGTGCCGACTATCGGTTCATCGCGGTTCGGTCCAAGGACGATGCCCCGGCGTTCTTTGGACAGGAGATTCGATACGGCCATCGCGTGTCGGGCGGGGTGATTGCGAACCTCGGTCGTTGATTCCCGGAGGAAACTGAGCGGTACGCCAGCGTCGGTCTGCGGTGGATTCCAAAGCACGAGGATGATCCGCAGGCCGACGCTCGGAATTGGAGTTTCGGGTGCCGCGCCGCCGTTGATGCCGGATTGACGGGCGTGATGGCGTAACGATGGAGTCAACGGAGCGTAACGTGCGTGGGCTCCTTCTCAGTCTCTTCTAGTTCCCTTAGGTACACCTTAGACACTGGCTGCACCCTTGTGAATCCGTTGTCGCCGAGCCGACATCTCCGCTGGCTACAGTGCTCGCCTCGGGCAACAGGGCCCGAGGGAACGGAGGCCGAGATGAAGGTAAGAAAGGCGGGATCGCTGCGCCGCGCTGCAACACTGTTGCTGGCGGCGACGCTCGTCGTATTGTTTGGGGCTCCCAGCGTGATGCGCGCGACCGACGATCGCAGAGATGATCGTCAAACCGATCGCGATCGTGATGATCGGGACGACGCCGACTCCCCTATCCGCCACGTCGTCGTCATCTTTCAGGAGAACGTCTCATTCGATCACTACTTCGCCACGTACCCGCACGCCGCCAACACCGACGGGTCGCCTTTCGTGGCTAAGGCCGGCACGCCCGTCGTCAACGGGCTGTTTGCCGGCGGACTGCTCGACCACAATCCGAACTCGGCGCAGCCATTCCGGTTGAGTCCCGCTCAAGCGGCCACCTGCGATCAGGGCCACGGGTACAAGCAGGAGCAGCAGTCGTACAACGCCGGGGCGATCAACAGGTTCCCCGAGACGGTCGGCGTGGGCGGACCACCCTGCCTCGACTATGGCCACGGCAAAGGGCTGGTCATGGGGTACTACGACGGCAACACGCTGACCGCGCTCTGGAACTACGCACAGAACTTTGCGATGAGCGATAACTCCTACAGCACCACGTTCGGGCCATCGACCCCGGGGGCGACCAACCTCGTCGCGGGGCAGACGCACGGAGCCATGCTGGCGCCCGATGTCTTCGGCCATTTTGGCAGTGCGTCCGGCAACGTCACGGCGATCGATCCGAACACCCAAATCGGCAGCGTGATCGGCGATCCGCGGCCCTCGCCAGCGCTCGACGCCTGCACGCTCCCCTCCAACGCCGATCCCACGAAGGCTCGAACGTACATCACGATGACCGGACCCAACATTGGCGACTTGCTGAACAAGCACCGAGTCACGTGGGGGTGGTTCCAGGGCTGGTTCAGGCCAGCGGACCCGCCGAACCCGCCACTGCCCAATACGCCCGGAGGCACCGGACCGGTCGTCTGCGGCAGCTCGCATTCAGGCGTGCCGGGCACGGGCGCCTCGTACGACTACATTCCGCACCACGCGGCGTTCCAGTACTACGCGCAGACGGCGAACCCCAATCACCTGGCCCCGTCCAGCGCTTCGATGATCGGGCACACCGATCGGGCCAACCACCAATACGACCTGCAGGACTTCTGGACGGCTCTCGATGGCGGCCGACTCCCCGCCGTCAGCTACGTCAAAGCGGCGGCCTACCAGGATGGCCATGCGGGGTACTCGTCCCCGCTCGACGAGCAAACGTTCCTCGTGCAAACGATCAACCGATTGATGGAATCGCCCCAATGGGAGCACATGGCCATCATCGTTCTCTACGACGACTCCGATGGGTGGTACGACCATCAGATGGGACCGATCGTGACTCAGTCGAATGCGCTCAATCCAGTGTCTGGGACGCCTGACGATGCCCTGTTTGGGTCGGGCGGCACGAGCAACTGCGGCGTGCCTGGGGCGGGCCAGTTCAACGGCAGATGCGGGTATGGGCCGCGGCAGCCGTTGCTCGTGATTTCGCCATGGGCGCGACGGAACTTCGTCGACCACAGCGTGACCGATCAGTCATCCGTCCTCCGCTTCATCGAAGACAACTGGGGTCTGGGAAGGCTGGGCAATCAGTCAACCGATGCGATTGCCGGCTCGCTGCGGAGGATATTCGACTTCAACGAGGATCACCAGCGCGCGCCGCAGGTCATCCTCGATCCTGTTACCGGCAACTAGATCGGACCTTCGCGAAAGTCACGCCATCATCCCTCAGCTGTGCCTCGGGATGGTGGCGTGCGGCTGTTTGCCGATCATCAGAATCGTGAACGAACCTGGGATGGCCGCGCCACGGCCACCTCCACGGCCTCCCGCTGGAGGCGCGACGGGTGGCGCCACAGGCGCCGCAAACTCCTGCGACATCGCGAAGAGGTGGCCCGTCTTGCTGTCGAACGTCACCGTCCGGGCTCCGTTCATCGTCGGAAGATTCTGCTCGACCTCGAAACTCGTCGGGCTGTTCTCTTTGACGACGGTCAGCGTCCCGTTGCCATGCGTGCTGAAGGCTTCCATCGTCGCCGGGTTGAACACCGCGCCGTCGGAACCGCCGGCGAGCGGCAATGTCGTGAGGATCTTGCCGTTCTCCGAGCTCAGAATCACCATCGTGGGTTGCGGCGGCTGCACGGGCGGATTGCCCGAGATGGCGCACGCCGCGAAGAGCACGTGATTCTTCTCATCGAGCGCGAGTCCATTGCACCCGCCCTTGT
>JBGPHH010000010.1:0-34202 GCA_041484265.1 Vicinamibacteria bacterium | reverse complement strand
GCGTGCTGTTCGTGGTGCCGGGCTCGATGAGCTCTTCGTTCTTCTTGCCGTCGATGAACACCGAGCCGAGAAGCCGCGCGTATGTCTTGTTGAGCCGGTCCGGCTCCCGTCGCAGTTTGTTGGTGATGTTGAGGACGCTCGAGAGAAGTTTGCTGGAATGCTGCTCGTTGTACGCATTGGCGGCGATCGCCGCGCCTTCGGGCAGGCCGGACGCGACCAGCGACGAATTGGCGATCGCCCGCGCCAGGCTGCCGTTGGGCTGGTCTTTCACGGCATCCACGGTCAGCGTGTCAGGTTCTTCGTACTTCCCGAGAAACTCTTCGATCGGACGCTTCGTGTACGTGAAGGGGATCGCCGCCCAGGCGCCGCCCGAGACCGCCGAGATGTAGCTCACGTGCTCGAGCCAGCCGTTCTGGTTGAGGCCGCGAAGTTGACCGAGCGTGGCTGTCGCCGATCGCGTGCCGCCGCCTGAAAACGCAAGTCCGAGTCTCTGGTCCGGCGGATCGGTCAGGTAATCGTCTTCAGGGAATGCTGGCCTCTCGCCCGTTTCATTCCATTGGTCGGGAGAGATGAGCCAGTAGTGCGCGGTCAGGCAGTCCGTGCATCCCTCCGGCGCCGCCACGAGCACCGTCGTCGCGGCAATCGCGGCAAGGCCGGCAAAGAGAATCGACGCGCGGGTGGCAGGCATCGACGTTTCTCAGAATGAACCGAACATGCGCCGCAGATCGAAGGCAGCGCCGATGTACGTTTGCACACTGTCCGGGCCGTCGCTGAAATTACGGTCGATTGCAATCGCCACAAAGAATCGCGAGCCGGCGCCAAGCTTGCTCCAAAAGCCGTCGGCCGACAGACCCGGCAGGACATCAAACACGAGGACGCCGTCAATCTTGGTGCGCCTGAAACGCGAGCTGGTTTCGTACTGCTTGCTCAGGCCCCAGCCCATTTGCGCGTAGCTGCCGCGGAAGACGCCTCTCGATGCGGTGAGGCCCACGCCCACGGCGTCACTGTCGTAGACGCGGGGTGCGGCCAGCAGGTCGAGAAATCCCGCGCGTCCGAAAACGTACAGCCTGGCGGGAACGTCAGACGTCTTCTGAATCGTCAAGAACTCCAGTCGCGCGTCCACATGGGCTTCCATCGTGGTCGCGTGCTCGAGGATGTAGCGGAACTTCGTGCTCGGGTCCGGATTGTTCTGGCACACGGGCACGTCCGGCGTGTCGCTGCAGTTGACGTCCGCGGTCCGAAGGCCGTGGAGCGTATAACTGGCGAGCCACAGCTGGACCTGGCTCTGCGTGTCGCCGATCAGCCGGTACTGCGCCTGTACGCCGGCGGTGACCCGCGATTTGACGCCCGTCGTCGAGGAGTTCACGTATCCGCCGGCGATGTTCGGCGCAAAGTTATCGAAAACGCTTCCGAGAAAGCCGGTCGCCTCGAAGACTCCTCGTTCGTCGAACGTCTGCGGGGACTTGTCGGACTGGTCCGGACACGACTTGGGGAGAACGCCACCGGTGGGCAGAGCAGCGACGGTCTTGGTGTCAAACGGCGTGCCGCCTTTCTTCGCCGTGACGACAGAATCCTTGAGGAGAGGATCCTTGAGCGCGAGGACGAGAGGGACCGACTGTACGACCCTAACCTTGAGAGGCGCATCCTGACTGTCCAAGGCGATCGAGATGTCGGCGGGATTCGTACCCGCCGGCACTTCGATCGTCACCGAGCAGGCGCCGGCGGTCGGCTGTTGAAGGGCGAGCGTCGGGGTGGCACCAGCCTGGGCGGAGGCCAAAGTCGGCGCGCCCCACGCGACAAGTACCGCCACACCGCAGATGACGTGCTTCACCCGGCCACCGCCATCGATATCCATCATGTGAGGGCCTCAGGGGACGTGAAGCTAGCACACGACGCCAACGCCCCGTGTCGGCGTCTGTCTGACGTCTGACCGCACAGCAATTTCTCCGATTGTATTAACGCAAGATTGTCGCGAACCGAACACCAGGTTCGCTTCGGGGGGGGCGAGCTGTGAGCTACTTCTTCGGTACGAGCCTCAGGATCTTCCCCTCGGGGCCGTCGGTCAGAACATAGAGCGCGCCGTCGGGACCTTCGTTGACGCCGCGCATTCGAGTGTTGAGCTCGGTCAGCAGACGCTCTTCGGCGGCGACGCGCTCGCCGTTCATCACGAGCCGCGCGACCGTTCGTCCCACAAGCTCCGCCACGAACAAGTTTCCGTTCCAGTCTGGAAAGAGCCGGCCGGTGTAGAACGCGATGCCGGCGGGGGCAATGTCCGGCGTCCAGAAATACACCGGCTGCTCCATTCCCTCCTGGGCCGTCTTGTCGCCGTTGATGGGCTTGCCGGTGTACTCGTGGCCGTAGCCGATGACCGGGAAGCCGTAGTTCTTCCCCTTTTCGACGGCGTTGATCTCATCGCCGCCTCGCGGCCCGTGCTCGCTCGTCCACAGCTTGCCGGTGCGCGGATGGATCGTGAGGCCCTGAGGATCTCGGAAGCCGAGGGCGTAGATCTCGGGGTGGGCGCCCTCTTTGCCGACAAACGGATTGTCCTTGGGAATCGAGCCGTCGGTGTTAATCCGGAGCACCTTGCCCATGTTGCTGTCCAGCTGCTGCGGCTGCGGCCAGTCGACCGAGTTGATGCCAACGCCGCTCGGGATCGTGTTGACGACGAGCAGCGTCCCGTCCGGCGCCTGGATCACGCGACCGATGGTCCCTTCGGCGCTCAGGAGGACGCGCAGATCCTCCAGCCGCTTGTCGTCGGCCGACAGCCTCGCGCGGGCGACAAGCGTCACGCCCGGGGCGCGCGGCAGCGCCGCGAGATTCGACCCGTCCGGCAGCGCCGCGTACGTCAGATACAGGGTGCGATTGGTGGCGAACGCCCGATCCGGCCTGGCCTCGTAGATCCCTTGTTGGCCGCGCGCGAAGAGATTCGGCGGAAGGCCTTCAACCTCCGACAGCTTGCCGTCCTTGCCGACGATCTCGATATGGCCTGAACGCTCGCCGAGGATGATCCGACCGTCCGGGAGAAAATTGAACGAAAACGCGGCCCTGATTCCCTGCGCGACGGTTTCGACCGTGTATGCGGTCGCTTTCGCCGGCCTCGGCGCGCGGGTTTGGCCGAGCCACTGCGGGCTGGGCGCGTACCCGTCTGGCGCGAGGCTTCCTTCAGCGGGCGCGCCGGGCGGCGGCACTGGTGGACGAGGAACCGGGTGCACGCTCTGCGCCTTGGTTCCGGCGCTCGCGAGCAAGAGACAAATGGCCACGACGAACCGTGCACTCCGACTCATTGATCCTCCGAAACGGAGCATTGTATCTCTGTCGTGCTACAGTCCCGCCGGGTGTACGGCCGATACGACAGAACAAAGGCACTTTGGTTCGCGCTGGAGCATTGACAAGGCCGCACCGCGCATCCTAGATTCACACAGACATGTCTCTTGCCGCATTGCGTGAGCGCGCTGGCACCCGCTGGGTTGTGGGGCTGCTGGCCGTGGTCCTCTGGGCCAATATGGGGGACTTGGCGCACGCGGCGTGGGATGATCCCGCCTGCGATTCGGTCCCGATTCACCACGATCACGCGGCTCATCGCGTCACCGCCGAAGCTCGGCAGGTTCGGCCCTCTGACGGCCACTGTTACCTCTGTCACGCATTCCGGCAGCTTCGTGTTGGTCTCTCGGCGCGATCGTTCTTCGCCTCAGGGCTCGGCGCGGCCTTGCTGCCTCGCCCTGGCACCTATCCGTCGCTGAGCCGTCTCGTTGGCGGCGCAACCTCCTCGCGCGCTCCTCCCCTCTCGCTCTAGCCGCGTTTTTCCCTAGTCAAGGGACGCGAACCGCAGTCATGTCGCGGGGCGCCCAATCAGAATCGTCGAGGCCACCAGCTCGGGCGGCCACGTCTCGACTGGCGCCCGCAGTGGGTGCGGCCGCTGACTTCCGGTTCGTCCCTCAAGCGGCGCCAACAGATGTTCTGGATGTGAAGGAGTACGAGTCGATGCTATCTTGGTCATCACGTATCGGACGGCGCTTGCCCCTGGCGATCCTGTTGCTGAGTGCGCCAGCGGCGGCTACAGCCCAGACGGCGACTGGCGCCGCCACCCAGGCTCCAGCCATGCGAATCTCGATGGCCGACGCCGTGCGGCTGGCCCTCGAACGTAACCATCAACTCCGCGCGCAACGGCTCAACGTCGATGCTTCCAAGGCCGACGAGGTCAGTGCCGCGCTAAAGCCGAATCCGATCTTCACGTCCCTGAACCAGTACTTCCCCATCTTTTCACCGGATCAGTGGACCCTTGATAACCTCGCCAACAATCAGGCCTACACGCTGTCGCTCAGCTATCTCTTCGAGCGCGGGGCCAAGCGGGACAGGCGGACCTTCGTCGCTCAGGACAACACCGACCTGGCGGCGAAGGCCACGGCCGACAGCGAACGGCAGCTTGCCTTTCAGACCCGGCAGATGTTCATCAGCGTGTTGCTTGCGAAATCGACCTTGGACCTGGCCCGCGAGAATCTTCAGAATTTCTCGAACGTTGTCGAGGTGAACCGGCAGCGCATGACGCTCGGGGACCTCGCGGAGGGCGATTTCTACAAGATCTCGATCCAGAAACTGCAGTTTGAAACTGATATGTCGTCGGCGGAAGTCGCGCTGCTGCAGGCAAAGGTGGCGCTTCGCCTGAATGTGGGCGCCGAGGTTCTGGCGGAGGATTTCGATGTCGACGGCGATCTGGCGTACTCAAAGTACTCGGTGACCCTGGACGACGTGAAGCAGGCCGCGCTCGCGGCGCGCCCCGATCTGCTGGCGGCGCAGAGCGGGATCAAGCTGGCACAGGACGCGCGGGCCCTCGCCTTCGGCACGCGCACCCGCGACATTACAGGCGAGGTCGAGTTCGAGCGGAACGGTCCGGACAACGCGGTCGGCTTCGGCATCTCCATCGAGCTCCCGTTTCACGATCGCAATCAAGGCAACATCGCGCGCAGCCAAGTGGCCGTTCGCCAGGCCTCAGAAAGCGAGCTGCAGGCGCGGGCTGTCGTCCTCACCGACGTTGTCGCCGCGTACGCGGCGTACCAGACCAACGAGAAGGTCATCGGCATTTTCGAGTCCGGATACCTCGACCAGGCGAGCCAGTCGCTGCAGATTTCCAACTTCGTGTATCAGCAGGGCAGCGGGTCGCTCCTCGACCTGCTGGACGCCGAACGGACCAATCGCGCGACACAGCTGGCGTACCGCCAGGCGCTGGCCGTTTATATGACGAGCGTTCAGCAAATCAACTTCGTGGCCGGAAGAGTGGTGATGCAATGAAGATCACGGTTCGGACTGTCGCGACGTGGGCGGCCCTGCTGGCGCTGACCGCGTTGACGGCCTCGGCGTGCACGAGCCGGGCCTCTGCACCTTCGTCGAACGCGGCCGCGGCATCGGCCGACACCACACCGAAGGCTGCCTACTTCACGGTGCCGGCCGATCAGTTGTCGCACTTGCAGATCGCGCAGGCGCGTACGGTCACCTGGGAAACGACGGTGCGTACCACCGGTACCGTCGACTGGGACAACGACCATACGGCGCAGGCCATCACGCAGGTGAGCGGCCCCATTACGCGCCTGGTGGTCGATACGGGCGCTCAGGTCAAGGCTGGCGATCCGCTTCTGTACGTGGCGAGCGCCGACATCACCAATGCCATCGCGGCCTATCGTAAGGCCAAGAACCGCTTCGACCTCGCGCAACGCAGCGTCGCCCGGAGCCGTGATCTGCTGGCGCACAAGGCCATCTCTCAACGCGAACTGGAGGCAGCCGAGGCTGACTACAACGATGCGTCCACCGACCTGCAGACGGCGCTGCAGTCGCTCAAGATCTTCGGCGTCGCGCAGACGGAAATCACCGAGGCCGAACAGCAGAACATGCCGATCCGGCCCGAGCTCGTGATGCACGCGCCGATCAGTGGCGTCGTGGTGCAGAAACTGGTCTTGCCGGGGCAGTTCATCCAGGCGGGCACGACCATCGCATTTGTGATCAGCGACACGGCGACCGTCTGGGTGCAGGGGCACCTCTACGATAAGGATCTGCGATCGGTGCACGTCGGCGACCAGGTCGACCTGCGCCACACGTCCTTTCCGGACGTGTTTCGCGGCGTCGTCTCCAATGTCGGCGACGTCATCGATCCGGCCACCAGGACCACGCCGGTCCGGATCGTCACGCAGAACAGGAATGGATTCCTCAAGAAGGACTTATTCCTCGATGTGGTAATCCATGACAAGGCGAGTCAGGCAGTGATAGTCGTGCCCACGACCGCGGTGCTCTCCGACGAGAACAACATGCCCTTCGTGTACGTCCAAATCGAGCCTGGGAAGTTCGCCCAGCGGCTCGTGACGATTGGCCCGCAGCGGGGCGACGACACCCAGATCGTGAATGGACTCAAGCCGGGCGACACCGTCGTGTCCCAGGGGAGCGTGTTCCTGCAATTCGCAAACACGTACCAGCCGTAAATGATCAACCGTCTCGTCTCTTTCGCGCTGTCGCAACGGTTCATCGTGATCGTGGCGATGGTCTGTCTGGCAGGCTGGGGCGTCGTGTCGTTCCAGAACCTGCCAATCGATGCCTACCCCGATCTCGCACCGCCGCAGGTGCAGATCGTCACGCAGTGGCCGGGCCATGCCGCCGAGGAGGTCGAGCGCCTCATCACGATTCCGCTCGAAGTCGAGATGAACGGTATCCCCAGGCTGGACGCGCTCCGGTCGATTTCGCTCTATGGCTTGTCGTCGCTCACAATGAACTTCCAGTACGACGTCGATCCCTACTTCGCCCGCGAGCAGGCCTTCGAGCGAATTCCGGACGCGCAGATGCCGAGCGGCGTGGCCCCGGGCCTCTCGCCGCTCTTCAGTCCGAGCGGCCGGATCTACCGCTATGTGCTCCAGAGCCCCGATCGTTCGCCGCAGGACCTGAAGATCCTTCAGGACTGGGTGCTCGAGCGCAGATACCGAGCCATTCAGGGCGTCGCCGATGATTCGAGTCTCGGCGGCGAAACCATGCAGTACCAGGTGCAAATCGATCCCAACCGGCTGGCGTCGTATGGCGTGACGGTGCCGCAGCTCACACAGCAGCTCTCGAACAACAACTCAAATGCCGGCGGCGGCTTCTATTCTCAAGGCGGTCAGTTCTACTACGTACGCGGACTCGGACTGGTGAAATCGCTCGAGGACATCGGCAATGTCGTCGTCGCCTCGCACGCTGGCATCCCTGTGTCGGTCAAGGACGTGGGAACAGTCGCCATCGGCAGCGCGCCCAGACTCGGCCAGTTCGGCTACATGAAGGAGAACGACGCGGTCGAGGGCGTCATCCTGATGCGCGTCGGCGAGCAAGCGCAGCTCGTGCTCAAGAAAGTGCAGGAGCTGACGGCCAAGTTGAACCGGACGGTCCTGCCGCCGGACGTCAAGATCGTGCCGTTTTACGACCGCACGGATCTCATTCAGGAGACGACGAGGACTGTCGAAAACAATCTCCTTCGAGGCATGCTCCTGGTGCTCGTCATTCTGGGACTGTTCTTATTCAGCGTCCGCACGGCGCTTATCGTTGCGGTCACTATTCCGTTCGCGCTGCTCTTTTCGTTTATCTGCCTCGATTGGCGGAACATTCCCGCCAATCTGCTTTCGATTGGCGCTATCGACTTCGGCATCATCGTGGACGGCGCCGTGGTCATGGTCGAAAACATCTTCCGCGAGCTGGCGGAGCGCCACGGCCAGCGATACAACGTCATCGAGGTCATCCGGTCTGCCGCCAAGGACGTCGAACGGCCGATCTTCTACGCGATCGCCGTCATCGTCGCCGGATATCTTCCTATTTACGCCCTGACCGGCCCGTCCGGGCGGCTGTTTCGACCGATGGCCGACACGATGGGGTTCGCCCTGCTCGGGTCGCTGCTCTGTTCGCTGACCCTGCTGCCCGTCCTCTGTTCCTACTTCTTGTCGAAGAACATCAAGGAGCCGAGCGTTCCAATCTATGAACGCGTTCGGGCTACCTATGGGCGGCTGCTCGCTGGCTGCCTGCGGCATCAGACGGCGACCGTCATCGCGTGCCTTGCGGTGTTTGGCGGTTCCCTCTTCCTGGTGCCGTTCATCGGCGCCGAATTCATGCCGCACCTGGACGAGGGCGCCCTCTGGATCCGCGCCACGATGCCATACACGATCTCTTTCGACGAGGCGTCGAAGCTGGCGCCCCAGCTTCGGACCATTCTCCTCGGCTTTCCGCAGGTGACGACTGTCGCAAACGAGCTGGGGCGCCCCGACGATGGCACCGATCCGACCGGCTTCTTCAACGACGAGTACTTCGTCGGGCTGAAGCCGTACGACGATCCTGCGTGGACCGGCTCCACCCGCACGAAGCCGCAGCTGATCGATGCGGTTCAGCAGAAGCTGCAGGCGTTCCCCGGGATCATCTTCAACTACACGCAACCAGCGGAGGACGCGGTCGATGAAGCCGAGACGGGTCTCAAGAGCTCCCTCGCCGTGAAGATTTTCGGCACGGACCTCGCCACGCTGGAATCCAAAGCGGAAGCCGTCCAGCGGACGATGGCGACGGTGCCGGGCATTACGCATATCAGCCTGGTCCGTGAGCTCGGCCAACCGAGTCTGTCGATCGAACCGGACCGGGCGAAGATTGCGCGATACGGGCTGAACGTCGCCGACGTCAACGCGCTCATCGAAACGGCCGTCGGCGGTGCACCCGCCACGCAAGTGATTCAGGGCGAGCGTGCCTTCGATCTCGTGGTCCGCCTTCAGGAGCCCTACCGCCAGAGCATGGAGGCGATCAAGAACATCCTGATTGCGACGCCCGACGGCCAGCACCTCCCGCTCAGTCAGTTCGCGGACATCCGTGTGAGCAAGGGGGCGTCGTTCATCTATCGAGAAGCGAACTCACGCTTTATCGGCGTGCAGTTCAGCGTCGACGGGCGCGACCTGGCGAGCGCCGTCGCGGAGGCGCAGGGCAAGGTCGCGCAGGCGGTGCCGCTGCCAATCGGTTACACCTTCGACTGGGGTGGCGAATACCGAGACTATCTAGCGGCCCGATCGCAGATGCTCTTGATTGGGCCGCTGACGGTCGTCTTGATTCTGCTGATTCTGTTCGCCCTGTACGGCAACCTGAAATTGCCGCTGATCATCATGTTCAGCGTACTCGTGACTGTTCCGGTCGGCGGGCTGCTTGCGCTCAAACTGACGGGCACGAACTTCAGCGTGTCGTCAGGATTCGGCTTCGTCGCACTGATGGGCGTCGCGGTTCAGACGAGCGTCATCCTGTATTCGTTCATCAACAAACTCCGACTCGAAGGGAAGGACATTGCTTCTGCAACGCTCGAAGCGTCGCTTCTCCGACTCCGTCCCATCATGATGACCGCCCTCGTCGCGTGCATCGGTCTGTTGCCTGCCGCCATCTCAACGGGCATCGGCAGCGACTCGCAACGGCCATTCGCCATCGTGATCGTGGGCGGCCTCATCTCACGACTGGCGCTCTCGATCTTCCTCGCGCCCGTACTGTACGCGCTCGTGGCGAAGCCGGACGATGTCTTGAAGGTGTAGCGCCGCGCTAGCCGAGCTCCTCGAGATCGTCCAGGACATCAAAAATGCGATCGGCCGATGCCTTCAGCTCGCGAACGATCTCCCGGTTCTCCCGGCTCTGCTGGTCTTCGAGCGTCCGCCTGGCGTCGTCGATATGGCGCAGGGACTTCGCAATGTGCTGACGTTGGTCGTGCGTCATCTTGAACACGCGATCCTTCTCGCGACGGAGGGGCTCGTCGAACTGTCGCCGGCTGGGCTCGCGATCGCGATGCCGATCTCTGTCTGTCGCGGCCATGATGATCTGAAGCGTATCGTGCCTGTCCCGTCCGTGCAAAGGCCGCGCGGTCGACATCACGGCTTGGATCAGATTCAGGGGACAGGTCACGGGGCGCCCGGTCAGGGCGCGCACATCGACGAAGGGGTTTCGATCGTGTCCCGGAGAACGTTCTTCCCGATCCGGACTTCGAGCGCGATGGCGGCCATCTGCGCGCAGCCGCCCTCGGGAAGGGACAAGTCATAGGTCTGGGTTCGGCCGGCCAGAACGTACGATCCGCTCAGCTCCCGATCGAAGAGGCTTTCGCCGTCCTGAGCGAGCCCGCGTACGACGATCTTTTCGACGACGAAGTGGTTGGCGCCGCGATTCTCGACGTTAAGCGACAGCTGGCCCCCCTCGACGCGAATCCCATGAACCGAGGCCACACTGAGCTGGCGGGACGCCTCAAGGAACACGGGAATGGTCACGCGCGTCAGCGTCTTGAGCGCCGCTGGCGCGTCACCCGACTCGTCGACGGCCGCCAGCTCCTGGACGACCAGGCGATAGGCTTTCTCGGTCAGGCCGAATGTGGTGTCGGCGGCGATCAGAATCTGTCGCTTCTCTCCCGGAGCCAGCATCACGAGCGCCGGTACAAAGATGACGTCGTCGGTCGGCGTCAGCCGCATCTGTTCACGATCGGCTTGGTTCCACGCAAAGGCGGACAGCTGAAAATACAGCGGCTGGTCGCTCTTGTTGCTGAGCGACAGGAGCGCGCTCGGCGCCGCGGGCGACAAGGACACCTGGGCCGGATTGACGCTGAGGTTGCTGGCCGGGGTCTCGCTCACATCGCGGTCGGCCGGCGCCGCCGAAGCTGCGGCGGTCACCCCGAGTACGGAAACGGCAAGGATTGCGAGGACATCACGAACGTTCATAGGAATTCACTCCGTTGCGCTAATAAGAGTTCCGAAGTTGCGCTACAGTAGAACAGGAGCAACGCGACTGCCACGATGTGACTCAATGGGCACACTAGGCATATAAACTACTTAATCTATTTGACTTATTACACAAGAGCGAAGGACAGCCCTCAAAGGTAACACCGAATTATATGTACTAATATAGGTCAAAATTGAGTATTGTTTGGACGTTGTGGAACACGGCGCGGTTTTGTCAGCGAAATGGCCACTGCACATTTCTGCAAGAGAGGCCGGAGCCGCTGAAGGTCTTGGCCAGGTGATCCGATCGGCGACGAAGCACCCACACGTTTGACGTTCCTCGGCCTCAAGATCGGTTCCTGGTGAACATGGCACCCCTTCGCGGCTAGCGCTTCACCGCTTGACCCACGCTCGCGATGGCAGCGCCGACTTTCTGTTTTGCCCCGCCGACGGCCGTCTTCGCCTTCCCGACGGTCTCGTCGACCTGGCCTTCGATCTTTCCATCGCGCTCATTCTTGTTCAACATGGCATGCCTCCAGTTCGAGTGTTCGTCGGAACAGCATGCTCACGGTGGACACCATTCGATCCGACGTGTGACGCGAGTTATCGCTTGTTCTGGGACGTCAACAGGTCAAAGACAAGGGCCCTGCACGAATTGCTGACGAGTCACGCTCTTGTCCATCCGCACGGGATGAAAATCCCCGGTCTGGTCGTCACGATAGTAGACATTTCGACCGGCACCGCGGTGCTCTTCGGATTCCGTCGTCGGCTTTCGTCTGTTCCCTTCCGTTTTCGGGTTTTGCCAGCGCGATGACACTCGAAATGTCACTCGTCGCGAACCTCTTCTGAGCTCTTCTCGTCGGGAATCCTCACGAGTAGATCCTCCCTACTAAACATTCGGGCAGTAATCCGGTGTCTGCGACGGCCGGCGCATAAGCGCTCGCTCATAGATGGGAACGACGGGGGGCCCGCAACCAACAATCGGCGGATTCGGCCTTCTTCGGCGTTTTCTTCAGGACTTCCGAACCGGGATTCGATTATAAGTAACAGGGCCCGGCAATTTGAGCTCCATGCCGGCCGTCGTAGGAGGACTCATGAGACTGACAGGTCTGCTTGCTGCTGTGACGCTCGCGGCCTGGGGCGCCATTGTCATGGCGGCCGCACACCCCCAGGCGCCGGCGACGGCAGCCGTGCAGGTTGCCGTTGATTCGGATGACATCGGCGGCGTGGTGACCGGACCCAACGGCCCCGAAGCCGGAGTCTGGGTGATCGCCGAGACGTCGGACTTTCCGACGAAGCTTCGCAAGATCGTCGTGACCGACGACCGTGGCCGCTATCTGCTGCCGGACCTGCCGAGGGCCAACTACCAAGTCTGGGTCCGCGGGTACGGGCTTGTTGACTCTCGCCCCGTGTCGTCCAAGCCGGGGAGCCAGCTGGCGTTGACGGCCGTGCCTGCCCCGAATGCGCGCGCGGCGGCCCAGTATTACCCCGCCAACTACTGGTACTCGCTTCTCCGCGTTCCGGAGAAGGACGCGTTCCCCTTGACGGTCACCGTACCTGCGCCCGCGAACCGCGGCGGAAATGCAGGGGCGACGGCCACTCGCACATTTCAGTCGCAGGACGAATGGGTCAACGCGCTGAAGGGATGCATCGTGTGCCACCAGATGGGGGACAAGGCGACGCGTGAAATCCCCGGCGGTCTGGCCGGTTTGTACAAGACCACGACTGAGGGATGGGAGAAGCGTTTGCGGATTGGCGGCAACACGGGCGGCTTCAATGGCGTTAATCAAATGGGTTTCGACCACATGGTCGCCATCTACGCCGACTGGACCGATCGCATTCGCGGCGGGGAGCTCCCAGAGATGCCTGCGCGCCCGGAAGGCAGAGAGCGCAACCTTGTACTCACCGTGTGGGACGTCGGTACTCAGACGAGCTTCGTGCACGACATCATCTCAACGGACAAGCGCACTCCGACGCTCAACGCCAACGGGCTCATTTTTGGTGTCGATTATCACAACGGCTTGCTCGTGATTGCCGATCCAGTGAAGCACACGAACCAAGTCGTGCCGTTTCCCACGCTGGACGACAAGCGAACCATGGGCAACCCCGCCTTTGGCGCGGCCGGCAATCGCGTCCAAGCCGTGCCCTCAGCGTATTGGGCGCCCGCCGAGTTCGACCCGCGGGATGACGCCTCGAATCCCAACTCGCTCACCGAGGACGAACTCGGCCGGGCGTGGGTGGCGTCCGGTGTGAGCGCCTGGGAGAACCCGGACTTCTGCAAGGACGGGACGCTGAACAAGTACGCCAAGCAGTTTCCTATCGTCACCAACGATCGTCACGTGTCGATGTACGACCCGCGGACGAAGACGTTCAAGCTGATTCCCACCTGCTTCCGGTCGCATCATCTGAACTTTGCGTACGATAGCGACCGCACGCTTTACATCGAGGGCGGACAATTGATCGGCTGGATCAACACGAAGCAGTACGACGCGACCGGCGACGCGGTGGCCTCGCAGGGCTGGTGCGCGCCGTATTTCGACACAAACGGCGACGGCAAGATCGATCCGAAGGTTGACCAGCGGATTCAAGGCGGAACGTACAGCGTGCAGCCAAGCCCGAAGGACGGCAGCGTCTGGGCGGCTTCGCCTGGATTCCCCGGCAAACTCCTTCGGATGGTGCGAGGCAGCAATCCGCCAGAAACGTGCGTCTTCGAAGCCTACAATGTGCCCTATAAGAATCCCGCGCGTCCCGATCTCAAGGGATATCTACCTCGCGGGATCGACATCGATTCGAACGGCGTCGTCTGGACCGCTCTTGCCGGCAGCAGTCAGCTCGCCAGCTTCGACCGCAGCAAATGCAAGACGCTGACGGGCCCGACGGCGACCGGTGATCACTGCCCCGAGGGCTGGACGCTCTATCCATTTCCGGGTCCCAACTTCAAGGGAGTCACCGAACAGACGAGTGCGGAGTGGGCGTACTACAACTGGGTGGATAAGCACAACACGTTCGGCATGGGCGAGAACATTCCTGTGGTGAACGGCACCAACTCCGATTCGTTGCTGGTCCTCGATCCAGCCACTGGCAAGTGGACCACATTGCGCGTTCCCTATCCGCTCTCGTTCTACCAGCGCGGTCTCGACGGGCGAATCGACGACCCCAACACAGGGTGGAAGGGACGCGGGTTGTGGGCGGTGAACGGCACTCGAACGCCGTGGCACATGGAAACAGGCAAGGGACAGCCAGCAACGATGGTGCGCTTCCAGATGAGGCCTGATCCGCTGGCCCGTTGAACGTGGTTCCTGGCGTCACGGTCATCGGCGCGGTGTTGATGCTGCTTCTGGGCGTCTCTGCCGGTTGGCAATCCCCACCAGTGGCAGGCACCGCACCGACCGTGTCTCAGGATGTTCTCGAGTCGATCGTTCGCCTCGAGTGCGCGTTCACCGTCATGGCGGCCGGAACATGGTCTGGCGCGACGCCAACCGTCCGGATTTCAACGCTGAAGACTCCGCTCGCGGTGAACCTGTTCGAGATTGATGTCGCCGACGGAACCGCGACCAGCGAATCAGCCGGTCGGCGTTGGCCAGTGTCGGTGCGATCGGATCGGTCGAACCTGTATTTCCTCGATATCGGGCTCGACGGCGTCAGCAGGATGACGACGGTGTTCTCGCAGCTGACAGTGACCGGACGGCTGAAAGCGGTCCACACCCGAACGGCCCCTTTCGCCGAGCAATTTTACGGCGAGTGCGCCATCCGAAAGTAGCGATCAGGAGGCGGACTACCTCGACGTGGGCACGCAGTACCCGTAGTACTGCTCGGCCTGGGGAACTGACGTGAAGCCGGGGCCGCTATAGGCGTAGAACATTGTCCGACTGTAGGAGGCGGGAAATCGGCGCGCGCGGCTCGTTGTGTCCACTGAGGTAATCGCCGTTTCGCCGTTGGCTGGAGGCTCGATGAAATGCAAGAGCCGGTCGTTGACGGTCATCAGCGTCCGGACCGTAAGCGCGCCGAGTATGCGATCGGCAAAACCACCTCCAGCATCGATGTGATCAATTCGAAATTCAAGAACCGGCCGCTTCTGCACTTGAGCCTGCGCTCCAGCCGTATTCCATGTCCCACTGACCGAAGAGCTGAAAGTGCAGTCGAGTTGTATGAGGCGAGATGCCGCACTGGGAGAGCTGCGCTGCCCCGACAAGAACGCGCAACCCACGACGATACTGAGGCAAAACCCTCCGACCAGAGCCGTCCGCGCTTGCATGTGGCACCGATGATAGCGCGCGCGCCAGGAGCCTCAAAAGAATTGCTGATCAAATGTCACTTGAAAGTGTCACTTGGACCCTGTTCTTGACGGAGAATCGCGTCAAACACTAAAGAAGAACCGTGAGAGCACGGAACTGGCTGAGAGAATGCCTTCCCGTTGAAACTACAAAGACATTACGGAAATAGCCAGAAATAGAGTGGCTGGGAGGCAGGGACCTTCCGATATTCGCTTCCTTGTTCGTCCGTTCGCCGCCGCTTTCGGCTTTTGCTGGCGCGATGTCGGCGACGGTCCCGAAGGTCGGCGGCTGGCCGAGCTCGCCGACCGCGTCGCACGCGTGGGAACTGTTTTTCTCCAAATACCCTTCTGGAAGCGGCGGCTTACGGGCTTCCCCTTGTGGCGACCGCGGTGGGGGGCGTACCCGACATGCTTGACCATGGAGAGAGTGGGCTCCTCGTGCCGCCCCGCGATCCCGATGCGCTCGGTGCGGCGGTCGAGCGTCTGCTGACGGACTCGGCGCTGGCGCGGCATCTGGCGTGGCGGGCCGAGACGATCGTCGCGCGCCGATACGAGCCGGTCGCGCGCGCGAAGGTTCTGCTCGACTTGTACGCCGAGGTGGTGGGAGACCGATGCACATCCTGATGGTGTGTCACGCGGCGCCCTGTTCGCCGTCCCTGGGTCCGGCGAAGCGGCATCTGCATCCATTCGAAGAGTTGACACGGAAACATGTCGTCTCCGTCGTGAGCCTCGCGGACCCCGGCGATCAGCAACGCTTCGAGACACAACACATGGGCCGGTATTGCCGCGCGATCTTCATTCCGAAACGGTCGCGCACGCGTATCCGGCTGCGGATCCTGCGGCAACTCCTCACGGGCCACAGCCAGATTCGGCACGCCAGAGACCTGCGAGTCCAGCGCGCAATCGACGCCATCCTGGCGGCCGAGCGCATCGATGCACTGTACATCTCCACGGTGTTGCACGGAGACTACTCGTGGCCGACGACCATTCCCGCAATCGGGGACGCGCACAACATCGAGTACGAGGTGTTCCGCCGGATGGCGCGAGTTGCCGCTGGGCCGTGGTGGCGGACTACTACCCCCTGCAGTCGGCGCTCACGAAACGTGATGAACGGCGCTTGGCCCCGCGCTTCAGTGCCGTCTGGACCACATCGGAGCGTGACGCCGCGCATTTCACGGCGCTCCGCCGCGACGGCCAGGTCTTCGTCGTTCCAAACGGCATTCGGGTCACCGATGCGGGAGTGACACCACGACCGCCGCGCTCGAGCGAGCCGGTCCTTCTATTCGTCGGCACGATGAGTTATGCCCCGAACGGTGATGCGGCCCATTACTTTCTGGACGAAATCTTGCCTCGGATTCATGTGCGCGCGCCGCGCGCGCGCGTGCTGTTTGTCGGGGCCGATCCGCCGCGGCGCCTGCAGGCAAGAACATCGTCGATGGTGGAGGTGACGGGGCGCGTCGAGGACGTGGCGCCATACTACAAGCGGGCCGATGTCTTTGTCGTTCCGCTTCGAGCCGGCGGTGGCACGCGTCAGAAGATACTCGAGGCCATGCACTTTCGAGTGCCGGTGGTGTCGACCTCGCTCGGCTCTGAAGGACTGCATGTCCGCGACGGTACGTCGGTGCTGCTGGCGGATACGCCGGAGGAATTTGCCGCTGCCGTCGTCCGGGCCGCACGGGATCGAGCTCTGGCCGAGCGTCTGGTGACGGAGGCCTCTGCGCTCGTGCACGCCGAGTATGACTGGCAGCGCATCGGCGACACACTGGACAAGATTCTCGAAGAGAGTATCGCGCGATCCGCGAGCCCACCGGTCATCGCGCCGGCTCGAACAACTCAATGGGGTTTCCGTCGGGATCCTCTATCTGGATCTGTCTCCCGCCCGGACCTGTCTCCATGTCGTTCCGAAACTGCACGCCAGCGTTCTTCAGGGTCTCGATAAACGCGGGAAGGTCGTCAACCCGAAGCACGACACGGTTCCATCCGCCAGGTGCCTGCTGCTGGCCGTTCGGCATTGGCCGCGATCCGGATGCTTGTGGCCCGCTCAGCAGAATGTCGGCATCGCCGAGGGACACATTGGCGACTGCCGGAAGCTGTTGGTGTTTTGGCGTGAAGCCGAGATGTGTCGTGTAGAACTCCACGGCACGAGCGACGTCCTTCACTTGATAGCGGACGCCATGCACGCCCTTCACGAAGGCATGACCGCTCCTGTCTGTCGCAGTGGCCATCTCTTCCTCCCTCCTGCATGTTGAGATCGTGCAACCACCACGTTCGCGTGCAGCAATCGATCCACCTGCTGGGAGGAAGGAATTCCAGCTATGGGAACATCATCACGAAGCGACCGTCGGGCAGCAGGTCGTACATCCGTCGTCCGACGCCCCCCTGCACGAACCCCTTGATCTGCAGCGCGCGCGGCTCGCCGGCCACCGCGAAGGTCGGCTGCGTCGTGATCGGTACCACCCACAGCGTCCGCACGCCATCGACGACGGTGTCGAAGAACATGTCGCGCATGTCACGCGACCAGAGCGGACGGAACGACTCCTGCGTTGTCACATGCACGGCCTGCCCCGGGCGACCGAGCGGCTGCACGTAGATCTCATAGCGTCCCGTCGCGGTGGACTGATACGCGATCCAGCGGCCGTCGGGAGAGATGTTGGTGCCGATCGCTTCGGGTCCACTATCCAGGATCTGCGTTCGCTCCCGCGTCTCGAGGTTCATCGTCCACGCCGAGAACTTGTTGTCGGCCGATACGACGAAGGACAGCCATTTGCCGTCGCCCGATCTCGATTCCGGGGCGCGGACCGGCGTATGCAGTTGCTCGCCCACATCCTCTGCATCGACGCGACGCCACGAAAGAATCTCTGCCGCCGGCGAGAAGAACAGGCGCGTGCCATCAGCCGACCAGTACGGGAATTGGCCGTCGCCGATGCGCTTCATCGCCTGCAGGTTCATCAGCGGACCGACCCATAGACCGCCCGAGCCGTACGCGAGGCGCACGCCGTCAGGCGACACGCGTGGGCCGTTCGTGTTGCCCGGTACTTCGCCGAGCAGCGTCTGCGCACCAGTGCGATCGACGAGCATCAGCTTGCGCGGCGCCGCCGTCACCTGCGGGCCGCGGCCCCTGCCCTGCGGCTGTGCCTGGCCCTGTGGACCCTGTGCGGCGATGTCGTACGGCGCGGCCGCCATGGCGAGGGTTGCGAGGAGAACGAAGGAGAAGAACCGCCGCTGAGCGTTGCACATGCGGCGGATCATAACCCGCCGCACGTGTCAGGACATCCGAAGTGCCATTCGGCGGCTTTCCGATCCTTCGGGTGATACGGCCAGATACCTTGCATAACAATATATGTTGTTGTATAGTGCCATCTCATGGCGCCTGACCCCGCTGGCCGTGAGGACCGCCGAGGCATCGAGCGTGAGCTGAAACGCGGTTCGCTCGAGCTGATCGTTCTGCATCTGCTCTCGGGCGGCGAAGCGTACGGCTACGACATCGTGACCACGGTATCCGATCGGACGCACGGTGCCCTTCAAATTACCGACGGCACGCTCTATCCCGTGCTCTACCGCCTCGAGCGCGCCGGATTTGTCGATGTGCGGTGGGACACACCAACGCGTGGCGTACCGCGCAAGTACTACCGGCTCACGAAAGCAGGTCGTGGGGAGCTTTCAACGATGAAGGAAGAGTGGACAGCCTTCGCCACCGCGATGGCGAGCCTGCTCGACGACGACGTGGAGGGGAAGAAATGGCTGCTGAGACGTACATCAAGCAGGTCCTGAGTTGGATTCCGTCCGCTTCGCTGCGTGAACGTATCGGCCTCGAGCTGAAAGGATTGATTGCCGAGCGCGTCGAACGCGGCCAATCGGTGGAAGAAGCGGTGCGGCAGCTGGGCGATCCCGAGAAGCTCGCCGAATCGTATGTGGAAGCGGTCCCGTTGCACAGTGCTCCCCACGGCCGCCGTCTTGCGGCCAAGTTGGTGGATGGCCTGACGGTCGCGATCGTCGCCGCAGCGTTCGGGATATCGCTGGCAATGCTTTCGGAGCCGCCGGTCCGTTACTTCGCCCCAATGCTAGGCATCTTTGCTCTCGCATTCGGATTCCCGCTGGTGACGGTCATCGCCGAGCGCCGCAGCGGGCAAACGCTCGGAAAGCGGTTGTTCGGCCTCCGGGCCGTGCGCGAATCGGGACTTCGGCTGACGCTTGGTCAGTCGTTCCTCCGTCAACTGCCGTTGTTCGTTCAGATCATCTGGCTTGACGCGCTGTTTGCTCTGTTCACGGATCGCAAACAGCGCGCGTTCGAGCTCATCTCCAAGACGCGGGTGATCGAGGTAGACGACGATGCCAACGGGCGAAAATCAAATGTGGCGTCTTCCGCGTTTGCCATGCTGTGTGTCGTGGTCCTGGCGAATCCGTCGACCACGACACCCAGTCTTCGCCAACGTCAAACGGCGGGACACGGCCAGCAGGTCCCGCAGCGCATCTCGATTCACACGGGCCAACCGCACCAGCACGAGCGGGTACTTCCGATAGGAATCCGTGAGGTAGTAGGTTTCGGGCGCATCCTCTAAGAGCCATCCGCGTTCATCCGGCTCAACCCGAACCACGAGCGTCTGCGGCTCAGCTGAGGCATGAGTGGCCAAACCTGCCATGAAGCAACCACCGACCTTCAGGACGGGTGATCCGTCATACCTTGTGGTGGATTGGACGCCAGGCAGAGTCAATCCCACAGCTCTGACGATCCCGAAAGCGGCCTCTTGCCTGCGCGTTGTCCTTCGCTTCATGGGGCAGCGGGGGCTGCAGCGTCTCGATTGCAGCCCCCGAGCAGTGACAGCGCCGTTTATCTCTTCCACTCCGTGGCCTGGTAGCCTTGCACCAGCGTATCGATCGCATGGACCGACGTCTGGGCATTGAGCTGGAGGGAGAACAACGTGCGCCGGCCCGGTCCGCCGAAGTGCAGGGAGTGCGTGCCGGCCGGCGTCGGGATGAAGCCGAGGAACTCACCGTCGCGCGGGTCGATCACCCAGGCGCCGCCGTTGCCCGGCGTGTAGAGGCGGCCCTGCGTATCGACCGCAGTGCCGTCGCCGCCGGCCCAGGCGAACTGCCGTTGGTTCGTCAGGGAGCCGTCCGGCTGGATGTCGAACGCGACGAGGCCGCCCGTCGGTGTCGGCGCGCCCGCCGGTATCTTCAGGTCCGCCGGCGGCATCGCGCCCATGATTCTGCCGGTGACGTACAGCGTGCGGTCATCGGGGCTGACGGCAATGCCGTTGCCGCCGATGGTGCCATAGCGGCCACTCACCACGCCGCGGGCGTTCGCGTAGTAGACGCCGCCCATGGTCATGTAGATGCCGCCCTTCTTGTCGGGGACCATGTCGTTGAGGACGGCCGCGCCAAGGCACTCGAGCGGCTCGCCGTTCATGGTATTCGTGAACAGAGTGCGCGGACTGACCCGCCAGATGCCGCGGTTCAGCGCACGGTATCCGACATAGAGGTTGCCGTCAGGCCTCACCGCAATCGCCCCCCCGGTGAAGGTGTCCCTGGCGAGCACCTCGACGCTACCATCGGCGAGCGAGATCTCGACGATCTGGCTCAGGTCGTTTTGTGCCAGCAGCAGTCCCTTGTCGGTGCCGGTGGCACCGTCGGTGTTGTTACCGGCGCCTCCCCAGACCTTGCGCCAGCGCTGTCCAGCGCCGAGCACGTTCGGGATCGCCGGAGCCGGGTCGGGCGGGATGAGCACCGGCGGCGCGGCTGGCTGGGCGTTGGCGGCTGGTGCCCCCGCGCCACCACCGCGGGCTGCGTTGCCGCGGGCCGCCGGCGCTGCAGGCGGCGCGGGCTGCGTCTTGCAGTTGGCGGCGACGAAGGCCGCGCGATTGGGATCCCGTCCGGCCTGGACGCCGGGGGTGCCAACCTGCTGCTGCGCCAGAGCGACGATGCCCGAGGCGAATAACACCGTGGCGACGACGAGCGCTTTGTCGATTCTCATATGCCTCCCCTTCAAGGCGCCTGTCGGCGCGGGCCAATGGTAGCAAGATTCCGCCAGAGTGCTCCGCGTGAAGTGGAGCCCGACTATTCGAGCAGAGAAGCGCCTCGGCGCGAGTCCGTTTGCGAAGAACGATCCTCTGTTTTGACAGAATTGGATTGGCTGGGAGGCAGGGATTTGAACCCCGATACCATGGTCCAGAGCCATGTGTCCTACCGTTGGACGACCTCCCAATAGCCGGGCGCGTGCGAGGCTGGACGAAACCCCAAGTATATCGATCAGCCCGTCGCGGGCGCAATCCAGCGGGCTGCGGCCTGAAGCCGCGCATGCACGCGATCGCGACCAACCAGGACCAGCACCTCGAACAACCCAGGGCTGACGGCCGTTCCGGTGACCGCAACACGGGTCGCGTGAATGAGCAACCCGGCCTTCACGCCCCGACGGTCGGCCACGGCGCGCAGCGTGGCCTCGAGCGACCCGGCGTCGAACGCCGGGAGCTCGGCAAACGCGGCATCGAGCGCGGCCAGATGTTCGCCCATGCCGGCCACGCGAATGTGCTTCTCCACCGCGGCCTGGTCGTACTCGATCTCATCGACCAGAAAGTATCGGCTTTGGACGACGAAGTCGCCGAGCCGCTTCGCCCGCGGCTTGAGCAGATCCAGCACCGCGAAAAACCATTGGCGGCGATCGCCCAACAGGGACGCCGCCCACAAGCCAGCGGCTATATATAAAGGATGCAGCCGGCGGGCCAGTTCCGCGGACTCGAGCCGCATGATGTACTGCTGGTTGAACCACTCGAGCTTGTCGGGACCAAACACGGCGTTCCCGCCGCTGATGCCCTCGAGCGTGAACACCTTCACCAGCTCGTCGATGGTGAAGAGCTCCTGATTGCCACTCCCGGGCGACCAGCCGAGGAGCGCGAGGAAGTTGATCATCGCCTCCGGCAGATAGCCTTGACTCGCGTATTCCATCACCGACGTCGCGCCATGACGCTTGCTCAAGCGCTTCTTGTCGGGGCCGAGAATGAGCGGCACGTGCGCGAATTGCGGCACCGGCGCGCCGAGCGCTCGATAGAGCAGAATCTGCTTCGGCGTATTGGAAATGTGATCGTCCCCCCGCACTACATGCGTCATCTCCATCTCCACATCGTCTGACACGACAGAGAGTTGATAGGTGGGATGGCCGTCCGAGCGGAGGACGACGAAGTCTTCGATCGTGGCGGCGGGGACTTCAATGGTCCCGTGGACGAGATCGTCGAAGCGAACCGCGCCGGGCGGGACTTTGAATCGAGTCGCCCTGGGCATCCGGTCGCGCTCTCGGCTGGCAATCTCGTCGGCGGTCAGCCGGAGACACGTACGATCGTAAGTCCAACCGCCCGAAGCCTTCTCCGCGGCCTCGCGCTTCGCTTTGAGTTCATCTGAAGAGCAGTAGCAGTAATACGCATCGCCGCTCGCGATCAGCCGATCCGCCATCGCGCGATGACGATCGACCCGCGCGGACTGAAAGTAGGGTCCACGGGGCCCGCCAACCTCCGGCCCTTCGTCCCAGTCCAGGCCGAGCCAGCGCAGGCCGGCGAGAATGCCGTCCACCATTTCGGCCGAAGACCGTTCGACGTCGGTGTCCTCAATCCGCAGGATGAACACGCCGCCATGGCGGCGTGCGAAAAGCCAGTTGAAGAGCGCCGTTCTGGCGCCGCCGACGTGCAGATAGCCGGTGGGAGACGGGGCGAACCGAACACGGGGGACCATAGTCAGAACAGGGTCCGAAGATTCTGCCTCATCTTGAACCACCAATTGTGCTACACTGTGCTACATGAGTCGCCAGATCGTCGGAGTGCGGGAGCTTCGGCAAAATCTCAGCGTCTACCTGGCGCGCGTCAAGCGTGGGACCACCTATACGGTCACCGAACACGGCCGGATCGTGGCACTGCTCCGCCCGGCCGCAGCGACTGACGACGTGGTTGAGCGGATGGTGGCGGAGGGTCGCGCGACACCCGCCAGGAAGCCGATTGCCTCAGTACCGAAGGCCCTCTCACTGAAACTCGACGTGCCGCTCAGCCGCGAACTCGACATCTTGCGCGAAGACCCGATCTAGCCTCGCCCGAATGACTCGCTACGCGTATCTTGATGCGTCGGCGATCGTCAAGCTCATCGTCGCGGAACCCGAAACCGCAGCCCTCGAACGCGACCTCGCGGATCGTGCCGGCCTCTTCTGTTCGCGCCTGGGTGCCGCCGAAGTGATCCGGGCCGCGCGCCGGCGGGCGAATCGCCGCGTCTTGCAGCAGACTGATGATGTGCTGGATGCGCTCGTGCTGATGGAGGTCACGCCGCCGATTCTGAAGCGGGCCGCGGAGTTGGCACCAGAGGACCTCCGCACGCTCGACGCGATCCACCTCGCCACTGCTCTGAGCGTGGGAATCCCGGACCTCGATTTTCTGACCTACGATCGGCGGCTCGCCGATGCCGCCAAGGCTCACGGCCTCGGTGTCCTCGAGCCAGGCGTCCGACCATGATGCCGACCTTTCCCGTCCGTCTCTCCGACGGCACAACGCCTATTGCAGGTTAAAGCTCGTGCTCCATGTCATGGTGACGCGCGCCGGCACGCCATTGAGCACGGTCGGTGTGTACTGCCAGCCGGACACGGCCTGAACGCTCGCGACGGCCAACGGGAGGGCCGAATATCGTAAGACTCGCAGAGCCTCCATGCATCCGGTTGGGCCGATCACCCCCTCGCCGATGACCTGGCCCTGCGTGCGGTCGATCTGCGCCCCCTGGGGATAGATTGGCTGGACGTCGCGAATTTTTGTCGGTATGGCGCCTCCGTCGCCGCGCCCCATTCTCAGAGTCGCCGCGCTACCCGCCACGTCAGAGCCGCGCGCGTCGAGACACGCGATGACCTCTGGCGCGATGACAACGACGACAACCTGCGGCATGCCGGCCGGTGCGGTCGTGGGACCAAGGGCGGCGAAGAGCAAGGCTCGAACCGCCTGCGAGCAAGCAGACGACAGGTCCGATTTCAGAAGCGAAACCGTCTTCGGCCGGCCTACCTGGTCGTAGACAATCTCGGCTCCGCCGAGCGGTCGGTCCTTGGAGAACTTGCACCCGGCTGCCTGGACGACGTCGGGGAAAAGCCCTGCCGGCAAGTCGCCAATCGATCGCACGATCTGTCCCGAGGTCGGCAGGGTTTCCCGGTCAGCGCCCGTCGCGAGGCGGGACACCGACTGTCGATCCACGACGGACAGCTGCAAGGGGTCGAGAAGATTGACCGCCTCGGCGCCGCGGGCACGGGCCAGCATGCCCGCATAGGCCCGGACCGCCCAGGGCCCAAGCCGTCGCGCAGTCGTGACAAGGGCCAGATCGGTGGCGGTCCCGCCGAGCGCGGCGATCGCGCGAATCTCCTCGGTTCCGGCACCGGCGTCTGCTTCGTTCTCCAGAGCCGATAGGAGCGCCGGCACGACACCGACGGCGTTCGACACATTGGCCATGCGGGCCGCCGCGGCGCGCACGCGGGGATCGCGGTCACGCAGGGCCACTGTCCAACGTTCGAGCACCGGGGCGTCTTGCGAATGCTCCACAAGGAGCGCGATGGATCCCGGCGAGACCGGGCGCTTGAGATAGTCACGCCAGTCCGCAGCCCGTAACGAGGTGGCGGTCAACGCGAGTGCGACGAGGCCGACGCTGAGGATCTGTGTGGTGCGACTGGTGAGCCTGGCCATGCCTGCCTCCCTGCCGCGGAGATTCTACTCGGAGACCGGCCTAAACCCACACAGCTGGTGGTGTAATCGTCTCCTCAGGTGTGCGGCCTGGATCCGGGCGGCCGCTGCCTTCGAGCCGGCTGATCGCGCGGACGGTCATGTCGTGATCGCAGAGGATCTGGCACGACAGCCTCACGCCGGTCAACCCCTTCGCGGCGAGCCGCTCCTTCTCGGCGGCCGTCATCTTCGACGGCTCACCGGCGATGAACTCGACGCGGCACGTGGTGCAGCGCGCGTTCCCGCCGCACGCATGCAGGATGTCCACGTGGGCATCCTGCTCGACGGCGAGCACGAGGCGCTTGGTGGAGGGGACTTCGAACGTGCCATAGCCTTCAACGGTCAATTTGGACATGAGATTCCTAGACGCGGGCGGCGGCGCAGTGGGCGTCGAACGCGGCGGTCAACGCGGCGGCCACCTGCTCGGCGTTCTGATTTTCGATCTGCCGGCGCTCGAGCATGAAGACGACCTCGCCGTCGCGCAGGAGCGCCACCGACGGAGACGAAGGCGCGTAACCGGTGAAGTAGCTCCGCGCGCGTGCTGTCGCCTCGTGGTCCGCGCCGGCAAACACGGTCGTCACGCGATCGGGTGTGACGCCGTGCCGAAGAGCCTGCGCGATGCCCGGACGCGCCTTGCCTGCCGCACAACCGCACACCGAATTGACCACGACCATCAGCGTGCCGGCGGTCGTCTTCACCGCCGCATCGACGTCTTCCGCCGTCCGCAACTCTTCCACGCCGTGATTGGTCAGCTCGGCGCGCATCGGCGCCACGAAGAATTCGGGATATGTCATGGGCGTCATTGTATCAACGAACGGCCCGAGGGGCGGGCTTCAAGAGGACTGCCCGGCCTATTGTCAAAATGCCAATTGCGTCCGAAACAGAATCACGTTCTCCGCGGGGCGCGTGCCGCTGAACACCGTCCGTTCGAACGTGGCGTAGTACTTGATGTATGCCGCTGGATACCAATTCGCGGCGAGTGTGAACGACTGCGCGACCCGGCTGGCGCCGGCGCCGGCAAGGCCGGCCGTGAAGGCGGCCGGATCGACAGCCAGCTCGCTGTAGCGAGCGAGCACCTGGAGCGCGCCCCACTTCCCATTGGCGGGATCAAAGTTGTCCTTCGGGCGAACGCCGCGGTCGGAGGCCGCCTCGCCCGTCAGCACGAAGGAGCCCGTCACTTCCCACGCCTGGTTTGCGACCTCAGTCTGCACGCCTGCAAGGGTGATCGATTGAGAAGACCGCATGAATTCGCCAAAGACGCCGACTGACTTGTAGTAATAAAACAGCGCCGGCGAGACTCGACGACGCTCACCGCTCGCCGTCGCGCCTGACGTGTAGGAGAAGTACGTCTGCTGCACGGACGTCTTGAACGACGGCAGGGCGCCATTCTGCTGACCCGTCGAGCCGCCCACCTGAAACCCGAGGCCGCTGAGCGGCCCGGCAGGAGTTGTCGCGGACTTGAAGGGCTGCCACACGACGCGGGCGGCAAGGTCCTTCGAATTGTTGGTGTCCAGTTCGGTGGTCGAGCTGCTGCCGTCCGGGACGCCGTTGAACACGCCGGCGGCATAGAACAGCTTGCCGCCGGCGAGATCGCCTTGAACCTGGATCCCAATGTCCCGGTTGGGCACGAGGCTCGAGGCGAGCGCGCGCTCGGGGAACAGCAAAAATGCATCGCCCTGCAGCAGTTCGTAGCCGACCGGGGTCTTGTCCTTGCCGCTTCTCACGCGGAAGGCTGTGGAGAACCGGATATCGACGTACGCGTCCTGAATGATCGTGGTGCCGCTGCCGAAGTCCGGCATCACCTTGAAGTCGAAGTACTTGGCGAGTCGGCCAGAGGCGGTGGGGCGGATCTTGCGGATGGTGAACGTGTTGGTGATCGGCAACGGATCGTCGACCGAGAAGCGGCCGTCGGTTTGCGCCACCATCCCGAGAACGAGGCGATAGTCACCATTGACGGTCTGCAGGAAGAACCCGTCCTGCCAACCCGCCGTCAACGGTGCCGTTACCGGCGCTGCCGGTTGCGCGCCGGCAGAGGGCGTCGCGTCTTGCCCATAAGCTGGCGACGCTGCCCAGGCGGCGGCGACCGCAGTGAAGGCGGTCAACACCGCCACGGATCGAAACGAAGTCATTGATTTGCCTATAAGAGCGTGCCTCGCAGGACGACGAGGGCAACGGAGAAATAGATCACCAGGCCGGTCACGTCCACCAGCGTGGCCACAAACGGCGCCGAGGACGCGGCGGGATCGAATCCGAGTCGTTTCAGCAGGAACGGCAGCAGCGATCCGCTGAGCGTCCCCCACAGCACCACACCGACCAGGGACGCGGACACGGTCACGGCCACCAGGAGCCAGTGCTCACCATAGGTGTTTGAGAAGGCCGACCAGAGCGTGATGCGCAGGAAACCGATGCCGCCGAGAATCGCACCAAGGGCCAGCCCGGCGAGAATCTCCCGGCGCATCACGCGCCACCAGTCGCGGATGCCGACCTCGCCAAGGGCCAGCGCGCGGATCACCAGCGTCGACGCCTGAGAGCCAGAGTTTCCGCCGCTCGAGATGATCAGGGGCACGAACAGGGCCAGGACGACAGCCTTCTGGATCTCCGCTTCAAACGCCGCCATCGCCGTGGCGGTCAACATTTCGCCGATGAACAAGGCCGTCAACCATCCAGCGCGCTTCTGAATCATCCGGCCGAACGCAATGCTGATGTACGGCTCATCCAACGCCTCCGATCCGCCGATGCGCTGGATGTCCTCGGTCGCCGTCGCTTCCACCACGTCCAACATGTCGTCGATCGTCACAATACCGATGAGCATGCCGGCCGTGTCGGTCACGGGGAGCGCGGTCCGATCGTACTGGCGGAACACGGCAACGGCGGCTTCCTGCTCGTCGGACGCCTTCAACGCCACGAACCGTCGGTCCATGAGATCGGCCACGCGGCTGTCCAGCGGCGCGAGCAGAAACTCGCGAATCCGAATGTCGTCAATCAACAGCCCGTGCTCGTCGACGACGTAGATGTCGTTGAGGGTTTCGCTGTCCTGGCCGTGCGCCCGGACGTAGTCGAGCACTTCGCGGACCGTCCAGTTCTCGCGCGCCGCGACGTAATCGGGCGTCATCAACCGGCCGACCGACTTTTCCGGGTATCCGAGAAGCGTCACGGCGACCGACCGCTCCGCGGGCGTGAGCAGCGCCAGCAGCTGACGGGTGGCTTCGGCCGGCAGTTCCTCGAGAAACAGCGTCCGGTCGTCCGGGGCCATGTCGTTGAGGAGTGCCGCCACGTCCTCCTGGGCCATCGCCTTGAGCAGCGTCTCCTTTTGCGCCTGCGACAGATACTCGAAGACCGCCGCAGCATCCTTCCGAGGCAGCACGCGAAAGACCACCACCTGATCTTCGAGGCTGAGTGCCGTCAGCAGCGTGGCGACATCGCCCGCGTCGCGGTTACGCATCATGTCGCGCAACCGCGCGTAGTCGCGGGTGTGCAGCACGGCTGCGAGTTCTTCTGCGGGCCGGGCCAGCTCGCGGATCGCTGCGAGGGCTTCGTCCCGATGGGGGCCGGAGAGTTGCTGTTCCATTTGCGTAAGCGCTGCTCTGACGACGTCGTGATGATGCACATGCGGCCCGATGGCTTTGACGGCGTCGAGCCACACGCGATGAATCAAGTCGAGATCGCCTGGTGTGAAAGACGGCGGGTGGGCGCCGAGATGATAGGTCTCGGCCCGGCCGCTCTGGTGGTAGATCACGAGCCGAACGTCGAGGGGTTCGGGTTTGTCGGCGTGCTCCCAGGCCTCCCCCAGCAGACGAGCCTGATCGGCGGCCGACAGCGTTGACGACTCGCCTACGTACACGTCGGCGGAACGGAGACGAAGAACCGTCGTCACGATCGCGTCGAACACGTTGCGAGCGGGCACGATGAGCAGGCGCACCGGACGACTGTGCCGCTCGGCGAGAGCGACAACGTCTGAGAGCAGCCGGTGTTCGTGCGGCGTGGGCGCGCGCTCACTCGCGCTCTCTTCGCTGCCCTCGACGGTCCGCAGTCGAACGGTCATGACCACGACATCTCGATCGCCGGATGCCTGAAGGGCTGCCGCCACATGGGCGAGCGCGTGCGGATTGCGAACCGGCACCAACACGTTTCCGGGGCGAGCGTCGATCTGGTCAAGCGAGGGCTCCAGGTCGAACGCGTCACGCTCTTCCGCAACCGCCTCGGACGGGGCGTGACGCCCAACGAGCGTGAACCACGACACCAGAGCGACGAGGCCGGCCGCCGCCGCGATCGACGCACCGTCGCCGCTCGCGATCATCGCCAAGGCGCTCCCACCGACGATCGCGCCTGGTGCCAGAAGCCCCAAGGGGAGAGCGCGGCCTCGCACGCTGAGGTCTCCGCGCGCCTTGAAGGGCACGGTGTCCGGGCGCGTTCGCCGAAGGCGAACGAGTGCCGCCACCGTCAGCACGAGCATCACGGCCATACCCGTCGCGTACGCGTGGGCGAGCCACGCCACCTGGCCCCCGCTCGCCAGCATGGCCAGGATCATGGCGGCGGCCGTGACGTCGATGGCCCTCGTGGGTGTGCCGAAACGCGGATGCAGGGTGGCAAATCCGCCTGGCAGGGTGCCGTCGAGCGACGAGCGGTGCAGCATCTGCTCGGCATCGACAAATGCGCTGTGCGCCGCGGGAATCAGGACGAACGCCGCGGCACCCGCCAGAAGCACTCCGACGAGATCCCGCGCCCACGCCGGCCCAGCGAGGTATCGCGCAAGTCCCGCCAGAGGCGCATTGATCCAGAGCGGCTGGTCGGCAGAGGGCACGAGCAGGATGACGAGGAAGGTGCTGAGCGTCGTGATCACGAGCCCGAAGACGACCGTCAGGAACCTCGTTCGCCGCAGCGCGTCGACGCGAGGCGGCTGAAATTCGTGAGCCGCGCGCGCCAACGCCTCGCCGCCGCCAACCGCCGGCAGCACCAGGCCGAATCCAACAACCCAGGCGAGCACGGCATCGACAACGGGCCGACCTGTCATCGTCACCAGCGGCGGCGGCGTCGCGAGTACGGCGACGCGTACGGCCGTGCCGTCGACGAGCGTGACGACGCCCCAGATCATCGTCAGCATGAGAATCCCGACGCCGATCCACACGCCTCGCGCCATCGCGTTGCGGCTGAAGTCGCGGCCGATGCGGGCGCGGATCCACAACAACCCGATCGCCGCGGCCGCGAGGATTGTCGCGAAGTCCTCGGGCCTGACGAACCCCTGGAGGCGCAAGCCTCCGATCGCCGTCGCGGCCACCCCTGCGGTGTTCTGCCCAACCACCACACAGGCGAGCGCGCCGAGGAGCACGCGCTCGACCAGGGTCGCGGCCGCCACGACCGGAGTGGCGCGAGCGCCGAAGACCTGTCTGACACGGCCGATCACGCCGCCGGGAATGAGCAGCGCCCAGCTTTCCATGTCGATGGAGCGGACGAGGGCGGCGACAACGGCCGCCGCGAGCACGAACCAACCGGCCGATTGCCCAAGGGCAGAACTGGCGATGCCGGACACGAAGAACGCCGCGACACCAAGCTGCGCGATCGCAAGAGCCGCGGCCTTCCATACCGACATGAACGGCAGGAGGGCCATTGAAGACAGCACGACGCGTATCGGATGACGGGGCCGGGTCGGTGAGGACTGAGACATCGTCCGGAGACGGCCGGTGGGAACCGCCTACAGGACCGTCAATTCGGACGGCGCGCGATCAGACTGGTGAGTTGAAAGGCCTTGTCGGAAAGCAGCTCGGCGTTGGTGGCCGGGCCGCTCGGCAGCAGCACGGCCGTGTTGATGAGGACTCGCTGTCCGTCGGCGGAGACATCGTACGCGTGGTACTGCCCGTGCGCGAATTTCGTATCAAACAGCACTTGCCGGGCGCGAACCTCGAAGCTCGAACCGGAACCATTGACCGTCGCCGCCATCAGCGTTCGGTTCTGCGTCAGGTAAAAGAGCTCCTTGCCGTCGCGCCGCCACCGTGCCTGGAACCCTCCACCGCTCGAGATCTGCCACTTGTTGCCAGTCGGAGGGAATTGCATGACGTACAGCTCTGACTCGCCGGACTCCGTTGAACTGTATGCGATCCACTTTCCGTCCGGCGAGAAGGCGGGCCAGTATTCCGTTGCCGGCGTGGCGAGCAACGGATACGGCTTGCGATCGCCAAAAAGCGGCAGCACCCAGATATCGTTGTTCCGAATGGGCTGGCCGTCTACGACTGCAACACTCTCTGTCACGTAGAGAATATTCCGCCCGTCCGGCGACCAGCTCACGGGCCATTTGGCCACGCCGTCGGCCAGCAGCACTTCCTCAGTGCCGCCGCCAGCCGACGTCGTTTGAAACAGATCGAGGCCTCCTCTGCGCGTCGAGTTGAACACGACGCGGCGATCGTCGGGCGACCAGATCAGGAAGTTCTCGTCCCCGGGATCTGAGGTGAGCTGTGTGCGCCGGCCGGTCGCCACATCGAACACCCAGATGTCGTGAGTTCCCCGCGAGGGATCGAGGACGGGAACGGCGAGTCGCTTGCCGTCGTGCGACAATTCCATGCCGAGGTAGTCTGACAGCTCACCGAACGTCCCGAGGCGTTTCCCGGTCCGATCGAACCACGCAAACTGCGACACCGCGGTAATTCCCTGGGCGTGTACGCGGCTTCCGTGCGGCGCGAACGTGAAAGACAGGAGGACCGCAGCCGCGACCGACAACGCCGCCAGGGCCCCGACGCGACGAACGCCGTCGCGTTGGCGGTGAGGCAGGGATTCGAACCCTGGGTACAGGTTTTGGCCCGTACAACGGTTTAGCAAACCGCCGCCTTCAGCCACTCGGCCACCTCACCTATCTCCGTTCTTCGTCTGCAACGACCTGCGACTACTTCTTCTTCCCGGCGCGGGCGCGCTTCTTCGACGACCCCTTACGAGCGGCCTTGGCCTTGCGCGCCCCTTTCTTCTTCGCGGTCTTCTTCGCGGTCTTCTTCGCGGTCTTCTTCGCGACTTTTTTTGCGCTCTGCTTCTTCTTCGTCGGCTTCGCGCTTTGCGCCGGCTTCGCGGGCTTGCTGGCCGCCCTGGGCCGCGGCACGAAGGCCACCTTTCTCGCTCGCGCGCCACCGGAGGGCCGCCCCGTCGGCTCTTCGAGGTCGCCGAGCAGCTCGGCTTCCAGCACGACGTCGACTACCTCGGACGGTCCGTCGCCGCCCGCCAGCTCGTCGTCGGGGATTCCCATCCCATCGTCAAAATCATCCTGCATGGTGCACTTCCAGTCTGAGAGTTGAGCAGCGGGCGTTCAGTTTGACCAACCTCGCTCTGCGCGTCAAGCGAGATGAACGACCGGGTTTCACCGTCGGCTGTAGAGGTCGAGTGCCACCTGGATCGCACGCCGGCAGACGGCGCAGAAGCCCACGCTGTCGCGCGTGAACATGATGCAGTCCTGTTGCGAGCGATAGTAGCCGCGCGCCTCGTAATTGGCGCCTTCGAAGACGCCGATCTTCCCTGCCCACGGACCGCTCGAGAGGAGCGCGGTCTCCCGTTCCTGCTCTTCGCGAAACAAGGCGTTGATTTCGGCCTCGGCGCGATCGGCCGCGCGTGCCGCGCGCCGCTTTTCCTGGATGCTCTTGTTGTACTCCTCGAATTCGCTCTTCGGCCAGGGTGTCGGCAGGGGCGTCCCCGCGCCGACGAGGTCCTTCCATTTGAGCGACGCCGGATCGAGCAGCGCCGTCACATTGGGCTCCCACGGCTCGACGCGGTCGACCGCCGGCAGGTACGCGACGGCCGACGTGTAGTACTCGTCGGCCAGCCCGGCGAGGTGGTGACCAAACTCGTGCACGAAGACGTAGGAGGCCCAGGCGCTGTCGGCCGCGACCGTGCTGTACAAGCCGAAGATTCCACCGCCGCCGTATGTCGCGCTGTTGACCAGAATCTCCACCACGTCGTACGGCGCGTTACTGGCGATGTCGCGAAATGCCTTGTTCTCGTACGTCAGCACGTAGCGCTCCGAGTCGAACGCGTCGTAACTGGTCCCCAGGGGCGAGCGTCGATAGATCCCCTGCGAGGGCCGCGAGACACCCGACTCGGCCGCGCGCGGACACAGACCCCAGATGTTGATGTCGCCCTGCCGCTCCTTGAACGGCGAGGTCGCAAAGAGCGCAGCTACCAGCCGCCTGGCGTCGCGCTCGAACTTGCCGCGCTCCTTGGCCGTGTAGCCGTCACCGAGGATCAGCAGGTCGAGCTTCGCCGACGGGTCGCCCGCCTCGTGCAACTTGATGAGCGGGCCGACATCAGGCGCTGCCATGCCGCGCGCGACGAACTTGTCGGCCGGATCGACGGTAAACGTCCCGATCTCGTAAAACCGATTCCGCGGGTCGCGCTTCTCGAGCGTAATGCGGACGGGTTTCGCTGGAGTCGGGAAGCGCAGCGATTCGGAGAACGTCCGGTTCATCGTCTTCGCTTCAGCCGTCGTTTCCCACTCGCCATAGATCGACGCAAAGCCCCGCGAAAACAACATCGTGCCGCTCGCCAGATCCACGATCGTAAACCGGTACTTGCCAAGGTTGGTGTCGTCGATGGCCTTGGCGGGATTGCCCGGCCACGCCAGAGGCTCGACGACGACCCGATCGACGCTGAAGCGCTCTTCGGTGGCGTTGCCGGTGTGGTAGTAGTCGACGCGCATGGTCAGGACCGCCAGCGCAAGCAGCACGTGAGTCATAGAGGCGATTCTACGCCAACCACAAGGACCTTCCGGTCAACTCCCGATGGTCGAGGCCCGAGGCACGATCGAGCTTCGCCACGATGGCCGGCAGCTCGACACGGATTCGCCAGTCATCGGCGCGGCCGCCGGCAGCCTCGACCTGCGCCCGCCATTTCGCCCACCACGGCGCAACGAAGCCGGCGAGCGGCTCGACGACGAGCAGCCGGTCGCCGCCCCTCGTGCCGTCTCGGCTGGCGGCTCGGTCAACCGCGCGCGTGAGCACCGCCTCGCGAGCCGTCTCGGAGAGCTCATTGAGCGTGAACGCCGCGACGATCGACGCCGGAGCCTTCGGCCACGCCGCCCTCGCCACGTCACCGTGAATGGTGCGCGCCGTCAAGCCGAACTCGCGATACGTCCGCGCGGCTTCGGCCACCGCCCACCGATGCCGATCGATGCCGACAACCCGCGGCACCGTCGAGCACGAGCCAGCCCATGCCGCGCCCGCCGCACCGGTCCCGCATCCGAGATCGAGGAGCGTCGGTGGCGCGTCCATGTCTTGAAGGGCTTGCGGCAGTGACCGGACAATCGAGCGAACGAGCAGATAGTGAAGCGGACCATAGAAGAGGGCGAACGCCGCTCGTTTGCCGGCGCCATCGAGCGCGCCGCCCTCGGCCAGCCGCCCTCGCCGCTCGACGTAGGTCGAGGAAAGCGCACGAAGCGCGCCCGCGACTTGCGGAAAGGTGAGGTCGGCAAGATGTCGCTGTTCGAGGGCAGCGATCCATCGCTCGAACCGCTCGTCTTGTCCCGGCGCGGGG
>JBGPHH010000009.1:0-34453 GCA_041484265.1 Vicinamibacteria bacterium | reverse complement strand
GGCGGCCTGCAGAAGCGGCGTCATCCCGTAGCGGTTCGCCGCGTCGACCTTGGCGCCCGCCGCAATGAGGGCCTTGGCCATCTCGACATTGTTGTTATATGCCGCCCACAGGAGCGCGGTGGAACCATCGCTCTCGGGTGCGTTGACGTCGACGCGCGACTTGATGAGCTCGCGCACCGTCGCGAGGTTACCGGCCTTCGCCGCGCTCGCTACGCGAACGTCCACGCCGGCGCCGCGCAGTGGACCGGCGAAATGCACCACAGCAACCAACACCACCGTCAGCACCCAGACCAGCCTGCGTTGCGTGCGCATCGTGCTTATCCGTTTCATAGCAGGTCCACCTCAGCTCTGAAGATTAACGTCACACCTATGGCTGCGGCGTTGAAGGGAAGGGGACGTCCCGCGGGCCCACTTCACATCTCGATGCCAAGCCACCAACTCGGCGATGATACGCTAGTACGTTACCGCGGGCGACAAGAATTTCACCTTATTCTTATGGGCCAATACCCAAGGTGCATGGGCGTGGATGGGCGTAAAGCTTCGCTGTATATTCGCCCTATTTCAGGCCTCCCCCGCACGGGGTTCCCCGACTCCCGCCCGGCGTAGGCTTCAACCCGGGCGGGAGGTGACCCGGCCCCTGCTCCTACAGCACGCGCGCCACCGTCCCGTGCTCGAGGCCGGGCGCGCGGCCCGCCTGCGTCAGAGCCGCGCACAGAAGCCGTTACTAACCTGGCGCCCCAGGAGTCGTTGACGGGCGTGAGTCGTAGGCGAATGTCAACTGCTTGTCCGCGACGTCAATCGTCACAGTACCGCCATGCTCGAGGGGACCAAAGAGGATCTGGTCGGTCAGCACATCTCGTACTTCCTTCTGAATGACCCGTCCGAGCGGGCGCGCGCCAAACACGCGGTCGTACCCCGCCGTTGCGAGCCACGATCGCGCGGCCGGCGTCAGTGCGATCGCGACCTTCCGGTCGGAGAGCTGGCTCTCGAGCTGCAGAATGAACTTGTCGACAATCGTCTCCATCGCCTCTGGCGTCAGGGCCTTGAAGGTGACGATGGCGTCGAGCCGGTTGCGGAATTCGGGGCTGAACACGCGCTCGATGGCGGTTCTTGCCTTGCCGGCCGCCGCATGTCCGCGCGTCTCGTCGCTGTCGGCAAACCCGATGGATCCGCCGCTCATCTCGCGCGAGCCGGCGTTCGACGTCAAGATGAGGACCGTATGACGGAAGTCGGCTTTCCGTCCTGTGTTGTCGGTGAGCGTCGCGTGATCCATCACCTGCAGCAGGACGTTATAGATGTCCGGATGCGCTTTTTCGATCTCGTCGAGCAGCACGATGCTGTAGGGGTGACTGCGCACAGCGTCGACAAGCAAGCCGCCCTGCTCGAACCCGACGTAACCCGGCGGCGCGCCGATAAGCCGCGCCACGGCGTGCTTCTCCATGTACTCGCTCATGTCAAAGCGGATGAATTCGTTGCCGAGCCGCAGGGCGAGCTGTTTCGCCAGTTCCGTCTTGCCGACGCCCGTTGGTCCCGTGAACAGAAAGCAGCCCGCGGGCCGGTCCGGCTGGCCCAGGCCGGCACGTGAGCGCTTGATCGCCTGCGCCACTGCACGAACCGCCTCGTCTTGTCCAAAGACGACGCGCCGCAGCGACTCCTCCAGAGTCCGCAGGCGTTCGCGATCGGAAGACGTCGCCTGTTGGTCAGGGATGCGCGCCGCGCGCGCCGCGACGCGCTCGATCTCCCGCGCGTCTACGACCGGCGGGGCAGGCGGCGCCGTTGGCGCATCGGCGCTCGCGCGGGCGCTGTCTGACGCCGCGAGCGCCTCAAGCGTTTGGATGCGTGTGACCGCACCGGCCTCGTCGATGAGATCGATGGCGCTGTCCGGCAGTCGGTAATCGCGCAGATGCTGCGATGCCAGCTTCGCCGCCGCCTCGAGCGCTGCGTCGGTGTAGCGGACGCCGTGGTGCTCCTCGTACCGGCTCCGCAGCCCGGCGAGAATCTTGACGGTCTCGCCGATGGAGGGCTCCTCGACAGCAATCTTCTGCAGGCGGCGGGCGAGCGCGCGGTCTTTCTCGAGGTGCTTGAACTCCTCGAACGTCGTCGAGCCGATCACGCGCAGGTCGCCAGCCGTGAGGAGCGGCTTGAGCAGCGTGGCCAGATCCATCGTGCCGCCGGTCACTGCGCCGGCGCCGACGGTGGAATGCATTTCGTCGATGAACAGAATGGGCTTGGGCCGCGCGGTGAGCGCGGCGACGACCGCCTTGAACCGCTCTTCGAAGTCGCCGCGATACCGCGAGCCCGCCAGGAGCGCGCCCGTGTCCAACGCAAAGACCTCGGCGTCTTTGAGCACCCCCTGGATAGTGTTTCGCAGAAGATGCGCGGCGAGGCCCTCCGCCATTGCGGTCTTGCCCACGCCCGGATCGCCGACAAACACCGGGTTGTTCTTGCGGCGGCGGCAGAGCACTTCGATCGTTCGCTGGAGCTCGTTGGTGCGGCCGATGAGTGGATCGAGCTTTCCTTGACGCGCCCGTTCGGTCAGGTTCACGCAGTAAGCCTTGAGCGCATCGGCGCCTGCCGGGGCCGGGCCCGCGTCGGCCGGCTGACCGGCGGGAGCAGGCGCCCCCGCGGCGGACAGCGGCGTCTTGGTGATGCCGTGCGAGATGTAGTTGAGGATGTCCAGCCGTGTGATGCCCTGGCCGGTCAGTAGCTGCGCGGCATGGCTCTTCGGCTGTTGGAGGATTGCCGCGAGGATGTCGCCGGCGTTGGCTTCGTCGCGCTGCGCGCTCTGCACGTGCAGCACCGCGGTCTGCAGGACGTGGCGGAACGCCAGCGTCTGCTCCGGCTCTTGCTTCGAGCCGCGGCGCAGCTGCTCGACCGATTCGTCGAGATATTTGCCGAGCGCGGTTCGCAGCGCCGGCAGGTCCGCGCCGCAGGCCGCGAGGATGCGCTCGCCCTCGGGATCGTGCGCGAGAGCGTAGAGCAGGTGCTCGAGCGTAAGATACGCATGCCGCCGCGAGATCGCTTCGCGGAGCGAGATGTTGAGAACGATTTCAAGGGCGGGTGAAAACACTGGTCTTCGATTGCCTCACGCGTCTTCGATGGTCGCCTGCAACGGATATCCGGCCTCGCGCGCCTGGGACATCAGGGTGTCGACTTTGGTTTCCGCGACTTCCCACGGGTAAATGCCGGCCAGACCCCGGCCGTTCACGTGCACCTGCATCATGACGCGGTACGCCTCGGCGGGCGATTTCTGGAACACCGCCTCCAGGACGTCGACGACAAACTGCATGGGCGTGTAGTCGTCATTGAGCAGGACGACGCCGTACAGCGCCGGCTCCTTGGTCTTCCCTTGGACGCGCTCCTTGACTTCTCCACCAGTCTGTCCGCCAGCCTGGTTCTGGTCGCCCACTCTGTCGGCCATACTTACAGAGTAGCGCATGTGATGGACTGGGCCACGAAACCGCAGCCGGTCGAGGCAAGCCGCTGGCGTTTTCCGCTCGCGTCGGAATTGCCCGACGGAGACCTCGTCACCCTGGGAGGCGACCTCGAGCCCTCGACGATCGTCAGCGCTTACCGCCGGGGCATCTTCCCGATGGAGGTGACGGCGATGCCGGGCGTGCTCTGCTGGTGGTCGCCCGATCCGCGGGGTATTGTGCCGCTCGATGGGCTGCGCGTCACGCGGTCCATGCGGCGGAGCGCCAAACGGTACGAGATTCGAGTGGACACCTGTTTCGCGCAGGTCGTTCGGGGATGTGCCGACCCGTCGCGCCAGGATGGCTGGATCACCGAAGACTTCATCACGGCGTACACGAGACTCTACGAGCTTGGATGGGCGCACAGCGTCGAGGTCTTCGATCACGACGGGCAGCTGGCCGGAGGGCTGTACGGTGTCCGCGTCGGCGGACTCTTCGCGGGCGAATCGATGTTTCACGTCAAACGCGACGCGTCAAAGGTCGCGCTGATGGCGCTCGTCGACTTGATGCGGACGAGCGGCATGCGCCTGCTCGACGTGCAGTGGTGCACCGAGCATCTTGCCTCGCTCGGCGCCATCGCCATTGCGCGCCCGGAGTACGTCGTGAGACTGGCCGACGCCGTCGCGACGTAGCTGGCGCGAACCTTGTATCTGAGTTGAACTCGTTCGATCCGAGTGGCGGCCTAGGCGGCAGAAGCATGCAATTCCGTGTGATTCCGTCCGCGCTGCTGCCAATGATTGTCACCGTTTGCAAATGATTGTCACAGCACGGAACGGAAGGCGCATTTTTTCGAAGGAGGGACTTGTGGGAAGGCTATGGTGCTCGGTCGGCGCACTCACGTTGGTCCTCGGGTCCGTCGCGCCCGCGCGTGGACAGGAACCGCCGTCTGCGGGACGAGTCAAGGTCGCCTCAGGTTCGGCGTTCGTCGTTCGTCAGGGGATGCAGCTTCCCGCGCAGGTGGGTCAGGTCGTCCTTGAGGCGGACACCCTCAGGACCGGCGCCGACGGGCGCGTCGGTGTCACGCTGAATGACGAGACTCGGGTCTCGCTCGGGCCAAGCAGTGAGATGCTCGTCAGTCACTTCACGTACTCGCCGGCCGAGAGCAGCTTCGCCCTGACGCTGCGGTTCGTGCGCGGCATTGCGGCGTACGTGTCGGGGCGAATCGCCAAGCTGTCGCCCGACTCGATCCGGCTCGAGACGCCGGCGTCCATCGTAGGCGTTCGCGGCACGCGGCTGGCGATCCGAGTCGAAGCGCCGTGATCGGCAGGCGACAGCCGGCCGTGCTGCTGGCGCTGCCCTTCGCGCTCGCGATTGCGTGCGCCCGGCCTCCCATTGTGGGGCGGCCGACACTGGGGCAGGAAGTGATCGTGCTGCTGCCGGGGGCCGACGGCGATCCCAGCGGCCGTGCGACGGTGACGAGCCAGGGAAGCACCGTCGATCTGGCCAGCGCGCGAAGCGCGACGGTCGTCGCTGGCGGCGCGCCGCCCACGACCCCGCGTGAGATGAGCGAAACCGAGTTGCAGCAAATCTTCGGTGATGCGCTGGCCGCCCTGCCGTCTGCGCCGCGTCTGTTCAATCTGTATTTCCGTTTCAACTCCGACGACGACCTGACCGTCGAGTCGCGTGCGCTCGTGCCCGAGATTCTGCGGGTCGTCTCCGGACGTCGCGACATCGAGGTGATCGTGGTTGGCCACACCGATACCACGGGCCCCGCGACGCTCAACTTCGAGCTCGGGCTTCGGCGTGCGCAGACGATTCGCAACCTGCTCGTCCTGGCCGGGCTCGACCCCGCCCTCATCGGGGTCACGTCGCACGGCGAAGGCGATCCGCTGGTCAAGACGCCGGATGAAACGCCGGAGCCGCGCAATCGCCGCGTCGAAATCGCGGTGAGGTGATCGGCCGACGTGGAAACGGTCAAGAGCGCCCGCGTCGCGGCCCGTCGACTCATCCTGTGGTGCGGCCTGACGCCGCTCGTCGTGACGGCGGCGCTCGCGCTGTACCGGCCCGCATTCCTGAACCGCCTCGACTACATCGTCTACGACACTCTGATCCGATCGGCCGGCACCGACGCGCCGAGCGGGCGCGTCGTGATTGTCGACGTTGACGAGCGTAGCCTGTCCGCGCTCGGCCAGTGGCCCTGGCGCCGCGATCGGATTGGTCAGCTCGTGGCCCGCCTCCGCGACCTTGGGGCCTCGGTCGTCGCGCTGGATATGGTGTTTGCGGAACCCGACCGGTACGAACGGTCCGTGGACCCTGGAGAGGCGAGAACGAACGCCGCGGGTTTGTCGGGTCCCGACGTGGCGTTTGCGGCTGCACTTGAACCTGGTCGCGTCGTGCTCGGCTACGCGCTGACCTTCGACCATTCGGCGCCGACGGCGACCTCGTGCGTGCTGCATCCGGTGGGCCTGGCGATCGTGGAAGGGCGCGAGGAGGAGAACGGGCGGCCGTTTTTTCGGGCCTCTGGCGTCATCTGCAATCTTCCCGGACTCGCGCGAGCGGCGGGCATGTCTGGATTTTTGAACGCAGCGCCCGATGCCGACGGGATCCTCAGGCGAGTGCCGCTCCTCATCGAACTCGACGGCCGTGTGTATCCGGCGCTCTCGCTCGCCGCGGTCGCGGCGACGTCCGGCGCGCGCGCGACCGCGCTGCGAGTGTCCAATGTGAACGCGACCGCGCTCAGCCTCGGCGAGCGCACGGTGCCGCTCGATGGCAAGAGCAATCTGCTCGTGCGCTATCGGGGACCGAAGCGCACGTTCCCCTACATGTCGGTGGCGGCCGTGCTCGATGGCAGCGCTCCGGCTGACGCCTTCCGGGGCAAGATTGTCTTCGTCGGCGCGACCGCGCTCGGAACTCGGGAGGTGGTGGCCACGCCTCTCGATACGCTCTTTGCCGGCGTCGAAGTGCAGGCCACAGTCGCGGACAACCTCCTGACGCAACACTTCATCGAACGCCCCGAGCAGGCGGGGATATTCGAGATGCTCGCCGTGCTCGCCGTTGGACTGGTCGTCTTCCTGATGCGGGGCCGGCTGGCCTGGGGCTGGGTCGGTGCCGGCGTCGGTCTGGCGGCGGTGTGGGCGGGGGCGATCTGGCTCCTCTCGACGCACGGCTGGTTCCTGTCGCCGCTCTTTCCTACGGCCGGTACCGTCTCGGCCCTGGCGGCGATGACGCTCGCCAAGGTCACGGTCGAGCGCCGGCGCGCCGACCGATCGGCGGAAGAGACGGTCGTCTCGCAACGACTGATGGTGCAGTCGCTGCTCTCGCTCACGGCAGTGCGGGACGCCGAGACCGGGCGTCATTCGCGCCGCACGCAGCGGTACGCCAGACTCCTTGCCGATCAGTTGGCATCGCATCCGCGCTTTCGCGATTTCCTCACTCCGGAGCGCGTTGAGCTGCTGTCGACCCTGGCGCCGCTCCACGACATCGGCAAAGTGGGCGTGCCCGATCGGGTGTTGAACAAGCCTGGTGCGCTGACACCTGAAGAGCTCGAGGAGATTCGAAAGCACCCGGCACACGGGCGGGACGTGATTCTTCAGGCGGAGCAGCGAGTCGGGGTGCAGGATGATGTGATTCTTACGATGGCCAAGGAGATCGTCTATACGCATCACGAACGCTGGGACGGAACCGGCTACCCGGAGCGGCTGGCGGGCGAGCAGATTCCGATCCCGGGACGCGTGATGGCGCTCGTGGACGTCTACGACGCAGTCCTCACGCGAAACGTGTACCGGCCGTCCATGCCGCACGCCAAGGCGGTCGATTTCATCGTCTCAGGCAAGGGCACGCATTTCGACCCTGCGGTCGTCGAGGCATTTGTCGTGGTCGCCCCCGTCTTCGAGCGCCTGTCAGCAGAATCTGAGCTCTGACGCCCAGCCTGTCACGAAAGCGCCGGTATCTCGGTCGGTTGTGACTCCGTCGGTGGCTTACGACGAGGTCGGCCAGTCTGCTCGACCGTGATCCCCTGAGTTCGCATACCGCAGCGGTAACACTCCACACAGAGCGACCGCGACCGCCGATCGCAGCGAATGCGAAAATCGTGACCGTGTAATAAGAGGCAGAAGAATCGATGGATGGCTTGGTGCATAATAGGCGCGCGATGGAGCAACTCGCATGCCTTCCGCGTTGCAAACGACTGAGTCGTTTTCGGCCGAAAACCGCGCCCCGGATTTCTGGCCAGCAAGTAGTTCACGGTAGCGTTTACATGTGATTCGGTAGATTCGACACGAAGGAGGCGCACGATGAACAGGCTCACACGACGACTCGCCTTTGCCCTCGTGTTGCTGGCGATTGGCAGCGCACCGCTTTTTGCGCAGCTGCAGCCCAAGACGATGACGAAACAGGAACAGGCCAATTTGAAGCTGGCCCTCGACTGGTGGCACGACGTCGTGCAGGGCAAGAAGCCCGACTCGGCGTCGAAGTACATGCCAGACACCTTCATCTCGCGGAACCCGAACGTCGAGACCGGCCGCGACGCCTTCGTGAAGGCCATCACGGCGACGCCCCAGTTCTTTCAGAGCAGAAGCGCCAGCACGCCATCCGTAATGTTTGCCAAAGGCGACTACGTGGCGCTGATTTGGGAGCTCGAGGACAAGGATCCGACGGCTCCGGGCAAGACGTATAAGTACAACACCCTCGATCTCGTCCGCGTCCAGAACGGCAAGATCGTCGAGCACTGGGACACGATCGCCAAGCTCGGCAAGACGCCGACGTACGCTAAGCCGGATGCGGTGTATCCGAAGTCCTTCACACAGTCGGCGGCCGAGGAAAAGACCCTCGACGTCGGCATGAAGGAATTCAAGGACATGCTGCAGTATGGCCACGTCGCCGATCTGGCCCCGCTGTATATGGCGCCGGGCTATATTCAGCACAATCCGAACGTGCCCGGCGGTCGCGACGGGTTCATCAAGAACTTCAGCAGCCGCACGCCGGAACCGATCAAGCCCGAGTGGAAGACTCCGCCGACGATGACGCTGGTGAGCGGGAATTTCGTGCTGTTCTTCGGCCGGCGGGATGTGAAGGACCCGGCCGACGACTCGAAGACCTATCCGATGTACCGGTTCGATATGGTCCGCGTGGACGAGAATCTGATTCAGGAACACTGGGACGTCGCGAAGAAGACGGCGTCGCCGCCGCCCGCGCCGCCCTTGCCGTAACCTTAAGTACATACTTGCAGGAGGCACCATGAGATCCGCAGGGAAGAATCTGGTATTTGCGCTGGCTGCGGTGGCCACGTTCGTCACAATGGCTGCCAAGGTGCAGGCAGAATGGCCGGCCAATGTGGAGGCCGAGCTCAGGAAGATGGGACGCGTTGTCGAGCCGGGCTGCACGTCGAAACTCGTTCGGGGGTTCTATCCCAAGAACGACTACAACACGTACTGGCCACCCGAGGCCGCGGCCCCGAACAAGGGCTTGAAGCTGTATCCGGGCATCACAGTGGATCGTGATGTGAACTTCGGCCCGATGCCGAGAGACCTTGCGGATATCTTCGTCTCCGACAAGGGCGGTTCGAGCCGTACGGTGATCATCTACGTTCCCGGCGGTGGGGGCAACAAGATCGAACAGCAGTCCGTCGAGGCCAACGCCTTCTACGACAACATCGGGCGCTGGGCGACGGAGAACGGCATGGTCGGCGTCACGCTGCAGCGCAGCGCCACCAATATTGCCGTGCTCGTCGACTGGCTCAAAGCCAACGTGACGAAGTACAAGGGCAATCCCGACAGCATGTTCATCTGGGCGCACTCGGCGGGAAACGGCCCGTTGGGTCAGTACATCGGCCGGCCTGATCTCTACGGCATTGGCGTCAAGGGCGCGATCTTCATGTCCGGCAACCCGGTGAACTTTGGTCCCCCGGCGGCTCCCCGCGGCGGCGCGGGTGCACCCGGTGGCGCACCAGGGGCGGGCGCGGCGCCAGCTGGCGGAGGCGCGCCGGCGGCAGCGCGCGGGCCAGCGCCCATCGGGACGAGCGAGTGCAGCAATGCCGGTGGAAACGGCGGTCAAGCCGGAGTCATCCGTGGTCCCAGTAGCGTTGCGGCGATGGACCAGGGCGCCAACGCGGCCACGACGAGAACGCAGCTCGCGGGACAGTCCCCGTGGCGCTGGACAGGGAAGGCGTGGGAGAACACAGGCGCCCCGGCTCCGGATCCGTCAACGCTGCCGCAACGCGGTGGTGGCGCCGGTCGTGGCGCCGCCCCAGCAGGCGGCCGAGGCGCTGGCGGAGCCGCTGGCGCCGTCGCGGGGAATGGCGAAGTGCCACCTCCGTTCACGACGCAGGACGGGTTCCGATCAACGAGAGTGGCCATCATGCTGGCCTATGCCGAGCTTGACGGCGGCGTGTCGGAGGACATGAAGCTTCCCCCCGCTGTCCAGCTCACGCATGACGAGCTCTGCAAGCTCGAAGGGCCAAAGGCCAAGGATGGCGTCGGTCATTGCCCGACGACGGCCGTGTTCCATGGCGAGAGCCACATGTCCGAGGTGTTCTCGCTCGGATCGAGTAACAAGACCGTCTCGACGGCGGTTCTGGCGTTCATCAATAGTCACAAGTAAGGCGCGACACCGCGCGCGGCTATGGCTTGGCGGGCTTCGACTGGGCCCGCACAGCCATGGCCGCGCGGAGGTCGCTCTGCGCCCGATCGTCCGAGGGCCGCAGCCGCACCATTTCCGCAAACTCCGCGACCGCTTCGTCGAGTCTCCCCGCCCGCCGCAACGCCACGCCGAGGTCGTGATGGGCGTCAGCACGGTCCGGCTGTGCCCGGACCACCTGGGTGAACTCGACGATGGCCGCGTCCATGTTGCCTTCCCCACCCAGCAGGAGTCCGAGCGCGTAGTGGGCCTCGGTGTAGTTGGCCGGCGGGCGAACCGCCTCTCTGAATTCAGCGATCGCCTCGTCAATCTTTCCCTGCTTCTGTAGCGCGAGGCCGAGATCGTGGTGTGCGGCTGGAAAGCGCGGAGCGATCTGCAGGGCCGCCCGATAGTGGCTCATAGCCTGGTCGAGCTGTCCTTGGCCCGCGAGCGCGAGTCCGAGGTTGGTGTGCGCCTCCGGGTTGGGCGTCAGTCGCAACGATTCGACATAATGCGCGATCGCTCCGTCGGTGTTTCCGTCTTCCTCCTTGAGGAGGAGGCCGAGATTGTTGTGCGCCATCCAGCTCTCCGGGTTTGTCGCGAGCGTATCGGTCCACAGCGTCCGGAGATCGCGGAAGGCGTCCTCGTGCGCGGCGGTCGCGGTGCCGAGCGCCAGCAGGATCAACGCGCTGGTTGCGACGGCGGCGACCGCCCGCGATTGCGTCGGCAGGTGGTCCATGATCCGATCGCCGACGAACACGACGAGGATCATCAGCGCGACGATTGGGAGATAGGCGAAGTGATCCGCGACAAACGAGTAGCGCATCGGGTAGACGTTGACGAAGCCGAGCGCCGGCGTCAGCGCGCCGGCATAGCAGAGCGCTCCGACGAGCGGACCTCTGCCGATGCGACGGCGCGCGAGAAACAGCGCAGCGATGGTCGCGGCCGCTGCGACGGGAAACACGTACTGCCACCAGGCGTGGATATCGATCGTCCAGCGCGGGTACATGAACGTCAGCGGGTGCGGCCAGAGAAACGTGAGCGGGTAGAACCACAGCGCGCGGCCGGCCACGAGCACTCGCTCGAGCGCCGAAAGTGAAAACGCCTGGCCTTGCGCGCCCACGTGGGCGCGTTCCAGCCACACGGTTGTGGCGGCCATCATCAGACCCACGGCAAACATCGGCACGAGCCGCAGTGCTGTGCGCTGGTCGAGCGTGCCGCGCTGCCACCAGAACACGAGCAGCAGCACCGCCGGCAGCGAGCAAGTGACGCTCTTACTGAGCAGCGCGCCGACAAAGAGCGCGAGCGCCGCAAGGTACGGCCGCCAGCGGATACCGTCGGTGACATCCGGCGTTTCAGCGTGGAGGTAGGTCAAGAACGCCGCGAAGAAGAACAGGCCCGAGAGGACGTTCTTCCGTTCGGTGACCCACGCGACCGATTCGACCTGCATCGGATGAACGGCGAAGAGCGCGGCAACCATCCAGGCGCCGCCGACGCCAATCCGGCGCAGCACTTGCCAGAGCAGGACAGCACTGGTGCCGTGCAGCAGGATGTTGATGAGGTGATAGCCGAACGGCTGCAGGCCCCACAGGTGATATTCGAGCCAGAAGCTTGTAAAGGTGACCGGATAGTACTGAGGCACCGACTGCGGCTCGAGCCAGAGCCGCCCAAGTCCGTCGAGGCTCCGCAAGACGAGATTCTGCGTGACGTAGTCGTTGTCGTCCCAGATGAATCCGTTGCCGAGCGCGGGCAGGTAGGCGACAAGCGTGATCGCAACGAGGGCGAAGCCCCAGGCAAGATCGGATCGCGAACGAGACAAATTCCTTAACGGCGCGGCGTGGGTGGCTTGGCTGCCGCCTTGGTCTCTTCGGTTTTTCTCGCGGCTTCGTCTTTCGCCAGCTGCTGGATCGTCGCCATGTACTCCGGGTACGTCGACTCTTTGCCGCCGCGCGTGGCTTCGAACGGAATGTTGTGGGCCTCGCCGAACTCTGTGTGGCGCGTCCCGAGCGGCCAGTGCGGCACCCATCCGAGCGGCTTGTCGCCGAGCTCGTCGACCGCCTCGAACTGCTGGGTCAGTACGGTATTTTGCTGCGGGGTCCACACCCACGAGGTGGTGCGGATGAACGGCTCTTCGAGATACGCCGGATCGTAGAGCATTTCGGCAGCCGTCAGGTACTCAGTGTGCCGGAAGAAGTATTCTTTCAGCACGCCGTACGGGCTGGCCATCACGCCATTGCGCTGAATGACGCCCGCCTTCATGTGCGTCGTCGTCACGACGAGCGTCTCGCCGTTCCACTCGCCCGTCGAGTACCCGTCCCACGTGTGCTCGGAGTAATCGGACGGATGGTTGCGGCCATCGAGCCAGATGCGCCGGTCGGCGCGCCCGTACAGGCCGGTCATCGAGTAGCCAATCAGATCGCCGGTCACCGGCGCAAAGAGCTTCGCCAGCCGGAAGTTCGGTCCGCCGCCGCCGCGGTACGAGTACTGGACCGGATGCGGCTGCGCATTCCGCTCGGGCTGCGAGAGGATGGAGGCGTCCCAGCTCTCGGCCTTCTGGCGCAGCGCGGCGTTGATCGGCAGGCCCGTGTAGTCGCCGAGCTCAGGGCCCGGATTACGGTGGGGCTGGTCCTCGTGCTGCCGCGCGCTCCATTCGCCCGCGAGATCGAATCCTGGAGCCGCCGGCGCGGCCGGTGCCTGCGCCAGCATCGGCACACCGACGACGGCCGTAATGAGCGTCCCACACGCCGCAAGGCTGATCAGTCTCAACTGACGCACGTCAACTTCCGCAATGCGCAATGAGACTGCACACCCTGCTACTTCTTCTTTGCAGGAGCCGCTGCGGCGGCCTTCTTCGCTTCCTCGGCCTTCTGCGCATCTTCCTCGGCCCGGAACTGTTTGATCTTCTCCATGTATTCCGGATAGATGGATTCCTTGCCGCCAATCGTCGCCTTCCAGGGGATGTTGTGCGCCTGCGAATACTCCAACTGCAGCGAGCCGAGCGGCCAGTGCGGCACCCAGCCGAGCGGCCGGTCACCCAACTCGTCAACAGGCTCGAAGGGAACCCCGAACTGGATGTCCTGATCCGGCGCCCACGTCCAGTTCTGCGACCGAGCCAACGGCTCTTCGAGGTAGATTGGATCATCGACGAAAAAGAGCGACACCATGTAGAGGCCGTGACGGGAGAAGTGTTCCCTCAAGACGCCGTACGGACTGGCTGGCGTCCCGTTGCGCTGAATGACGCCATACTTCATATGCGTCGTGACGACGTTGAAGTGGCCGTCGGAATCCCATTCACCGGTGGAGTAGCCGTCCCAGGTGTGCTCGGAATAGTCCGATGGATGGTTGCGGCCATCGATGTAGATGATGCGATCGGCACGTCCGAAATGGCCGGCCATGGTATACGCGTAATGTTGCTGGGTGACCGGATTGAGGATCTTCAGGATGCGAAGGTTAGGTCCGGGTCCGCGCATGTGGTACTGGACCGGGTGCGCCTGCGTTTGCCGTTCGGGCTGCGAAAGGATCGAGGCATCCCACGCTTCGGCCTTCTGGCGCGCCGAATCGTTGATCGGCAGCCCCGTGTAATCGCCGAGTTCTGCGCCGGGAGCCCGGTGCGGCGTATCTTCATGCGTCGTCACTGCCCATTCGCCGGAGATGTCCACGCGAACCGGCCCACCCGCCGGCGCCACAGGGGCCTGCGCAAGTATGGGTCCAGCCACGACGGCCGCCGCGAGGGTTCCGAGCGCCGCGACGCCGAGCAGTCTCAAATTCCGCATAAGCCGGTGCCTCCTCTTTTGCACGAGAGTATAGGTCCGAGACGGATCCACCGCAACGACGTAATCGTGCCCGAGGCCGAGTCATGTCGTTGGAGCATGACCCCAGCCGATATCGGCATAGGCGGCCCGTTTCTCAGGTTCACCTACTTCGCCGCCGTCACTTTCAGGGGCATGTCGAGCTTGAACGTCAGGACCGTTTCCGCCGGCACTTTGATCGAGCCGCCCTTGGTCAGAACCTCGGCCAGCACGCCGCCGCCCGCGCCCGACCCGGCGCCAATGGCCGCGCCCTTGCCGCCGCCGGCCAGCGCGCCGATGACGGCGCCAATCGCCGCGCCGCCGCCCGCAAACTCCGCCGTGCGCTTGTTCCCGCCCACACCTTGCTTGCCGCTCTGCACGAGGTCCACGGTACTGAGCTCGTACTTCTTGCCGCCGATCGACACCGATCCCAGGTCGAGCACCAAGTCAGAGGCGTCGCGAAACCGGCTGCCTTTTGACGCCGACTTGATGAGGATCGTGGCATTGGCCCCGTCCGGAATCACGACATCGCCGGCCGCGTCCTTGACGTTGTCGGTGATTTCGGCCGCAAACGCCTGGCCTTCGACGGCGACGCCCGAGTCGATGGTTTCCTCGCTCCGCACGGAAAGCTCGGTGCCCTCCGGCAGTTCGTAGGTCTTGGTCGTCACCACGGCAGCGGTCGGGTGGTAGTGATTCTCGTGAGTCGGCTTGGGCGCCGCCTTTGCCGCCGCGGGCGCAGCAGTTCCCGCCGCGGGCGCGGCGTCCTCGTACTCCACGGACCGCACCTGGCTCATCGGAATCGTGCGGGTCGACTTGTCGGCGGTCGCGATCTGGATTTCCGTCGCCGAGCTCGACGTCACGTTACCGCTGACCGAGGAGCCGTCTTTCAGCTTGACGGTGGCGCGCGGACCGTCCGCGCCGGGCGCCGGACTGCACGCAGACAACACCCCGAGCGACAGCAACACTACAACCAGAACCCTGCGCATCATGAAGGCCTCCTAGCTCGACTCGATGGGGGACCCTATGATCCTCGGATTTGGGCGCCGGTTCAACCGAGGACTAGCGTGGCCGAGTCTGTGGTGTAATGACCCCTCATCGTCATGGGGATTAGCAGGAGGAGACAGCATGGTGGACGATAAAGACAAGAGCGACGAGCTTTCACGGCGCGACTTCGTCGCGCTGTCGGTTGCCGCGGGCCTGGCCGTCGCCACCGGCTCGGTGTCGGCCGCAGAATTGCCGGTCGTTGAGCGCGACGTCCAGGTCAAGACGCCTGACGGGATCTGCGACGCCGTCCTGATTCATCCGACGACCGGTTCGCATCCGGGCGTGCTCATCTGGCCCGACGCGTTTGGCTTGCGCCCGGCGATGCGAGACATCGGCAAGCGGATTGCCGCCGAAGGCTATTCGGTGCTCGTGCCGAACCCCTTCTATCGCGTGGCCAAAGCGCCCGTCATCGAGAATCCCGCGTCGTTCGATTTTCAGAATCCAACCGATCGGGCAAAACTCACGCCGCTGATGGCGTCGATCAACGCTCCCGGCGCGGCCGAGAAGGACGCCGTCGCGTTCGTCGCGTTCCTGGACGCGCAGCCGCAAGTGAACAAAGCCAAGAAGATGGGGACGCAAGGCTACTGCATGGGCGGACCGCTGGTGGTGAAGACCGCGGCGGCGGTGCCCGAACGCATTGGAGCCGGCGCGTCGTTCCACGGCGGGGGTATCGTGACCGACATGCCCACGAGTCCGCATCTGCTCGCGCCGAAGATCAAGGCGCGGATGTATTTCGGCATCGCGGCCAACGACGACATGACCCAGCCGGATGCCAAAGACAAGCTGAAGGCCGCGTTTGCCGCGGCGAAGGTGCCGACCGAAATAGAAGTGTACGGATCGCTCCACGGCTGGTGCGTGCCGGACATGCCACAGCAAAACGGCGCGTCGATCTATAACAAGCCGGATGCGGAGAAGGCCTGGGGCAAGCTGGTGGCGCTCTACAAGACGGCGCTCGCGTAGGCGCCGATGAGCGGCGCGAACCAGGCAGACGTCAGCTCGGAGTTCGTCCCCAGCACGAATCCCTTCACGAGGCTGGGCCAGCACCCGATCGGGTTCTGGTTCGTCTTCTCGGGCGAGCTCGCCGAGCGCGCGAGTTACTACGGCATGCGGACCTTGCTGGCCCTGTACATGATCGATGTACTCGGGTTCAGCGAGGCCGCCGGCACGACCGTGATGAAGGCCTTCATGGCGGCGTGCTACCTGACGCCGTTTTTTGGCGGGTGGGTGGCCGAGAAGTACTTAGGGCGCTATAAAACCATCCTCTACTACTCGCTCCCGTACATCCTCGGCCACATCATTCTCGGAGGTGTCCAGAACAAGACCGGACTCTTCATCGCGCTCGCATTACTGGCCTTCGGCTCGGGAGCGATCAAGCCGAACACGAGCGTGCTGATGGGTCAGATCTACGACGCGGAAAGAAAAGAAGCGTTGATGAACGAGGCGTTCAGCTTCTTCTACGCGGCGGTGAACATTGGCGCCGCCCTCAGTTCCTTCACGCTCCCGCTCATCGTCCAGGCCCAGGGTGGGCGATACGGCCTCGCGCTGATGGTCCCCGCGGTGCTGATGGCCGCCGCGTTCGGCCTGTTCGCCTTCGGCAAACGATGGTATCCGGTCGAGGACGTGCGCGCCCTCGCGCGCGTGCCAAAGACCGCGGAGCAGCGACACGCCGAGCGGCAGACGCTGCTCCGCATCTCCGGCGTCTTCGGTGCGATTGCCATCTTCTGGCTCATCTACGACCAGGCCGCCGATACGTGGATCTACTTCTCCCAGTCGCATACCAATCTTCGTTTGTTTGGAAACGTCGGGCTGACGTCGAATCAGATTGCGGCCCTCAATCCGTTCTTCATCGTGATCTTGACGCCGGTCTTCAACGCCATCTGGAACGCCGCAAAGAAACGCCGCCGCGGACGCGACGTGCCCGACACGAGCAAGATGCTCGTCGGCTACGGGATCGTCGTCGTCACCTCAGTGGTCATGGCCTACGCGGCCTGGCTCGCGAGGAACGGTGCGCTGGTGACGGTGTGGTGGGTGATCCTGGCGACCTTCGTGATCACCCTGGCCGAGCTGTGTATCAGTCCCGTGGGACTGGAGTTTGCCTACCGGCAGGCCGCGCCCGGCACGAAGAGCGTGGTGACTGCGGCGTTCCACATGATGGTCTTCGTGGGCGATTCCATCGGCCTGGTGTTCGCGCCGTTCTATGAGAGAGCGTTGAAGCCCGCGCCGTACTTCGGGCTGCTCGCGATCCTCATGACGCTGACGGCGCTCGCCTTCATCCCGATCTCCCGAAAGTTCGAACGCGAGCCCGCGCCGACCGCGTGATCGACCGTCCCGACACGCGCCTCGCGATTTCCGACCTTCTCAGATCCCGGGTCGCGCGAGGCGACGTACCCGCCGTTGTTGCCGCGGTCGCACACGCGGACGCGCTGCCATACCTCGAGGCGTTCGGCAGAAGTGATGTTGCCGCCAACGTCGGTGCGACGCCCGACACGATCTTCCGCATCGCGTCGATGACCAAGCCGGTGACGTCGCTCGCCGTGATGATGCTCGTCGAGGAGGGTCGGGTCTCACTCGACGATCCAATCGCGGCGCATCTGCCGGACTATCATCAGCCGCCCGTTCTCACGAGGTTCGAGGCCAGCGACGGCACGTACGAATCGCGACCGCCAAGCCGGCCGATTCTCGTCCGCGATCTGCTGACGCACACGTCCGGAATCAGCTATCCGTTTTTCCATCCCGCGCTCGCGCGGCTGATCGAAACCGGGACTCCCGCCGCGGCGCTCCCGCTCGTGCATGATCCGGGGGCGAAGTGGACGTATGGTCCGAGCACGGCGATCCTGGGCCGCATGGTCGCGCACACGTCGGGCGCGACGCTCGACGCCTTCTGCCGGAGGCGCATCTTCGATCCGCTCGGGATGGCCGACACGGCGTACGCTGTTCACAGCGACAAACAGCGCCGGGTCGCCACGCTTCACGAGCGGAACGCGATGGGCGCGTTCGTCGAACGGCCGAATCCGGCGATCCTTGAATCGCGCGGGCGTGGCGACGATGGTCTGTTCTCGACGGCCCACGACTACGCCGCGTTTCTTCAGATGTTCCTCAATGGCGGCCGCGGCGGCACCACGCGGCTGGTCGGCGAGCGGACGATCCGCATCATGACGTCGAACCAGATTGGCCCTCTGGTGGTTGAACTGGTCGCACGTAATACACCGCTCGTGCGGCAGTTTCCGCCCGGCGCCGGCAAAAACAAGTTCGGCTTCGGCTTTCAGATCGAGACCGAGCCGACAGAGGAGGGGATGCGCGGCCCTGGAAGCCTGAGTTGGAGCGGCGTCTTCAACACGCACTTCTGGATCGATCCGCGGAACGGGCTCGCGGCCGTCGTGCTGATGCAGCTCTTGCCGGCCAACGACGAGAAGATCGTCGACCTGCTGCGCGCCTTCGAGCGTCTTGTGTACCAATGAGGCGGGAGTGATCACGAGGCGCGATTCACGCAGGCACCGCCTCGATGATCGAGGCCGATTCGCCGGGCACAGCCGCGACGCCGCCGACAGCAAAGCCTGCGCGAGCGAGGAGCGCCTTCCATTGTGATGCGCTGCGTTCCTTGCCGCCCGTAACGACCAGCATGTTCAGGTCACTCATCACTCGTGCTTCGAGTTCTTTGTCCACGCGGTCGATGACGTCGGGCAGGACGAATTCGATGACCAGCAGGCGACCGCCTGCAGGGATCACGGCGCGGCAGTTCTTCAGGACGCCGATTGCGCCCTCGTCGGGGTAACCGTGAAGCACGTGCTTGAGCATGTATACGTCCGCTCCAGCCGGCACCGCCTCGCGTAGATCGCCGGCGACGAGCCGGCAGCGTGAGCTCAGGCCGTCCGCGGCCACGCGAGCCGTCGCGTCTTCGATCGAGGACGGGAAATCGACGAGCATGCCTTCGAGATCGGCGTACGCGTTGAGGATGGCCACGACGAGCGCCCCGCCGCCCCCGCCGAGGTCCGCGACGACGTGCTGCTTCGAGAAGTCCCAGGCGCGCGCGAACGGCGTGTAGTTGTCGGCCGGTCCGGTTCCCATGACGGCGCGAAAGATGGCGTGGGCGTCGGGATCCTTCGACCACCGTGACGCAATCCCTTCTCTGCCCATGATCTCCATCGCGTTGTCGCCGGTGCGGACGCACTCGGTCAGGTGCGCCCAGGAATCGGCGAGGAGATCGGCCCAGAACACGACCGCCGCCCAGGCCGACGCCGGAGCTTTCTTTTGAAGGGGCGCGCCCAGGGACGTCAGCACAAAGCGTCCCGGTTCGATTTCCGAGACAATCCCGAAACTGGCGAGCGCGCGAAGAAGCCGACCGAGGGCGTCGGGACTCGCTGCGCATGCACGGGCAAGCTCCTCGACGGTGGCGTCCCCGTCACCTAGGACATCGGCGATGCCGAGTCGGGCGGCGGCACACAACGCCCGGCTGCGGGCGTACCCCATCGCCATTTCCACGAGCGGACTGTTCCCGCTCACATTGCCGATCGCGCCCTTCGATTCGGTCATCCTTCGCTCCTGTTTCGGCGATATGCTAGCGGCCGATGCTGCTCGTCAGCCGCGTTCCCGAGCGCCCGCTCTCGGATTTCGTCGCCGTGCTCTGGTACTCCGAAGAATGGAAGCCACAGCACCGCGAGCGGCACATGCCAGACGGCTCGGCCGGCATCCTGGTGTCGCTTCAAGATGGCAAGTCAGGCGCGAACGGGATCGTCAGCGGTCCGCGATCGGAGTCCTTCGTCATCAGCGCCAGCGACACGCCGAACACGCTCATCGGCGCCCAGTTCACGCATGGAGGCGCCGCCGTCTTTTTCGACGTGCCGCTCTCCGATCTACGCAATACGCATGCGCCGCTAGACGAAGTGGTCGGTCCCTCGAGCGCCGTCCTGCGCGAACAACTGCTCGAGCTCCGTACTCCTGACCAACGGCTGGATCTTTTCGAGTCCTGGCTTGCCAAGCGCCTGCGGGGCCGGTCCGGACCCGAGCCGGCGATCGCCTGGGCCGTTCGGCGGCTGCAACGCCCACACACCCGCGTCGCGGACGTGGCGGCCGATATCGGCCGCAGCTCCCGTTGGTTCATCGATCGCTTCGCGAGCGATGTCGGATTGACACCGAAGGTATTCAGCCGCGTGCAGCGTTTTCAGGCTGCGCTGCGATGTGCGCACCGCCACGCGTCGGTGAACCTCGCGGACCTGGCGGCGTCGGCCGGCTACTTCGATCAGGCGCACTTGAGCCACGAGTTCACGATGCTCGCCGGCATGTCGCCATCCGCGCTTCTCGCCGGTCGCACGGCGTTCCTTAATCACGTCGTCGATCACGGCTGACGCGGGGACGCTCGCTTCCGGGCCTTCGCCTTGCGCACGTGCGCGAAGTACCACTGGTGCCCCTCTGGATCCTCGATGCCGTAGCGTCGATGGCCGTACTCGGTGTCGGTCGGTTCTTCCAGGATCTTGCCGCCCGCCTTTCTGGCCCGCGCAAAGTGAGTGTCGGCGTTGGCCACGGTGACGTAGAGGCTTTGCGTGGCCTGCCCGAGCCGTCTCGGATTCTTGTACTTCTCTCCCGGCCCGCCCATCATGACGATGGCGCCTCCGAACTTCATGGCGGCATGATTGACCCTTCCGTCAGGGCCGGTCATTCGTGCGCCATACCGCTTGAAACCGAACGCTTTGGCCAGCCATTTCAGGGCCGCGCCGACGTCCTCGTAGTAGAGATAAGGTGTAATGGTCATGGCTCCGTCCTCCTCCGACAAGCGGCAGTATGGCGAGGATCGGGGCAGCCGGTCTTGTAAAAAAATGACGACACGCTACCGTCCGACGATGTCCGACGAGCGCGTCGAGGCGCTTCGTCGATGGCACGAGTCTGCCTATGACGAACTGAGGCAACGTGGCGAGATCCGACTGACGTACTTGGACCACGAGTTCGTCGTGCCGGAGGACGTCTTCGCGCCGACCCCGATGTCTGATTTCCTCGGCACCGCCGTCCTCAATGACGTGCGCGAGACCGACCGCGTGCTCGACATGGGGACCGGCTGTGGCGTCAACGCCATTCTGGCGGCGTCGAAGGCGCGCGATGTGGTCGGCGTCGACATCAACCCGCACGCGATTGCCGCACGCGAGACCTCGTCAAGGACGGTCTGACCGTGACTTACAGTACACAACGGCTCACGCTATGAAGACACCATCTGAAGCAAGTGCAAGCGGTCTGTTCCTCGACTTCTCGCGGCGGAAGCTCCTTGCACAATACTGGCCTCGGCTGCGAGCCTCCGTCGAGTCACTGACAGAGGAGCAGGTGTGGTGGCGCCCGAACGAGGCCAGCAACAGTGTCGGCAATTTGATCCTGCATCTCGACGGCAACGTTCGTCAGTGGCTGGTCGCCTCGTTCAACGGCCTGGAGGACACGCGCGATCGGCCGGCCGAGTTCGCTGAGCGGCAGGTGATTCCTCGCGCTCAGCTTCTGGAGACGCTCGGCGCGACGATCCAAGAGGCGTCAGGGGTGCTGTCGCGACTGACTGAAGCCGATTTGCTCGGCACCCTCCACATCCAGGGCTATACAGTCAGCGGTGTGGAAGCCGTGTATCAGGTCGTCGAGCACTTCGGCCTGCACTACGGGCAGATTGTCTACATTACCAAGCTCGTGCGCGGCAAGGATCTGGGCTTCTACCGCGAACTAGACACGACGGGCCGAGTTTCTTCTTAGGGCCTTCGCGGAATGACCCAGCACGAATCGTGGTGCTCCATGCCGATGTGCGGATAGTAAGCTCGCGCCTGCGGTGCGGCGACCAACACGAGATGCGTGTGCACGCCGGCGGCCTCGTGTGTTCGCCGGATCAACTCGCGACCGATGCCGCGCCTTTGATGCGCCTGATCCACGGCCAAGTCGGAGAGGTAGGTGCAGTAGCTGAAATCACTGATCGCCCGCGAGACCAGCATGGCGCGGATCACTTCTGGCTGGTCAATCGGCCGCCGCTCGGCGAGCGTGGAACGCACGAACACATCGACAAACTCGGCGAAGGCGAGGTGAGGTAGACGGAAACACCTTACATCCCGGGGTCGTCGGCCGACGGGCCATAGATCGACGGGACCTTGGCGCCCATCGGTCGCAGATAGGTCGAGAGTTGTCCCCGATGGTGGATGGCGTCGAAGAGGAAGCCGAAGAGCATATCACCGAGCGAGGTCTCCCAGACCGCGTTCCCGTCGACGAGGAACCGCGCCTTCTTCTCCCACGCGACGTCGTCCAGTCGGGCGAGGCGCCGTTCGAGTTCTGCGGCATTCTTCTCGTATGCCGCGATCGATTCCGGAATGGCAGGTGTGGGCTTGGCGGCGAAGCTCACCTCGCCACGATCGACGAGCTCGCAGGCGTCATGAAGCTCGGTCGCCAGGAGCCAGACGAGATCGCCAGCGCACGTTGAGCGTGGGTGGGGGCGATAAGCGGCCTGGTCTGCCGGTACAGCCTTCAGGACGCGGACGAATTTCGGCTTCTCGGCCTCGAAACATTCTTTGAAGTACTCGCGGACGTTCTTCACGGTGCCCTCCAATCAATGTGGAGCCTTCTGATGCTCAGATCAATGGAACTTCTGTGGTGTTCCCTGCGGCGCTCCGGGTTGGAAAGACGGCATCTTCTGGAGAGCGAGGGAATGAGACGCCAGCGTCCGGCCGCCGGACGAAATCGTGAATGTGTACCGTCCTGGCTCGGGAAACTGCGTGCCGACGACATTCATATTGATAAAGGCGCTTCCGCCGGCGTCCACGGTGACGCTGGCTTGCACGGGTGCTCCAAGGGCTTCGCCATTGGGTCGGGCCAGCTCAATCTTCAGCGGAACGACTTCGTGGGCGTGTCCTCGCAGGCGAATCGCGAGCGTGAGTGTGGGATGGGTGGCTGGGAACGCGTTGGCGTTGATGTTATCGAAGATTCCGATGATGCAGTGCTTTCCGCCTTCGGCCATGAACGCGGAATCGCAGATGTGGAAATACTCAATCTCAGCCATGACGATCACTCGGCGAGCGCAATCGTCGGATCGATCCGCGTTGCCCGCCGCGCCGGGAGGGCGCTCGCCAGCATCGCCACGATCGCGAGCATGGCGGTGACGAACACGAGCACGGTCGGGTCGGCGGCGCTGATGCCGAACAACTGACTGTCGAGGCTTCGCTTGAGCGCGAACACGCCGGCGGCGCCGAGGATGAACCCCGCGCCGACGAGCGCCAGCCCTTCGCCGAGCACGAGCTGAAACACGGCCGCGGTGCTGCTGCCGAGCGCGATGCGAATACCGATCTCCTTGGTGCGCTGCGCGACGAGATAGGCCAGGACGCCGTAGATCCCAATCGCGGAGAGCAGGAGCGCCACACTTCCAAATGCCATGGCCAGCCGCATCGACGATCGCCTGGTCGCCAGCGATCGGTTCATGCGCTCGGTCATCGTTCGGACGTCGTAGACCGGAAGCTCCCGGTCCAGACCGCCAAACGCCGCGCGGACCGGACCGGTGAGCGACACCGGATCGGTCGCGCTGCGGAGGACGAAGGTCAAGGCCCGCCGCGGATCCTGGTCGTTCGGATAGAAGTACGCGCCAACCTGACCGTTGCCATCGACCAGGTTCACCAGCTTCAAGTCGTGGACGACGCCAACCACGGTCAGGAACACGGTCTTCTCAGTGACGGCCGTCAGGTTGTTGAGGTCGCCAGGGCGATACATCCGCTTGCCGATGGGATCCTGATCCGGCCAAAACCGGCGGGCGAGTTTCTCGTCCACCATGATCGTTTTCGGCCCATTGGCAGCGTCTCGGCTGTCGAAGGAGCGCCCGCGCGCAAGCGTCGCGCCCATGGCTTCAAAGTACCCGGACGACACCACGACTTGAAACGGTGAGATGAGCGACTCGCCCGGCCGCATCTGATACCCCTCGGCGAGAATCACGCTGTCGCTGCTGTTGCCGCCGAAGGGCAGCATGCTGGTGGCGCCGACGCCAGTCACGCCCGGCAGCGCGCGCAACCGCTGCAGGATTTCGCCGGTGAACGTGACGAGGGAGGCGTCATCCTTATATCTGCTCTGTGGAAGGGTGACCTCCGCCGTGAGGACGCCCTCGGGCCTGAATCCAGGATCGACCGCCAGTACGCGCCGGAAACTGGCCAAGAGCAGTCCGGCGCCGACGAGCAGCAGAAACGCAAAGGCCACCTGCATGACCACGAACGCACGGCGCACGAGTCGCGTCCCGCGGCCGCCCACGCCGCCGCGACCCTGCTCGGTGAGGACCGCCGCCACGTTGACGCCGATGAGATGGGCGAGTGGAATCAGGCCGAGCAGGACGCCGATCGCCGCGGCCAGGACCAAGGCTTCGACTGCCACGACGCCATCGAGCCGAATCTCCGCGGCACGCGGGAGATTCATCATGTTCAGCGCGGTCAGTAGACGCAGCGCCACGAAACCGACCAGTAGTCCGCCCACAGCGGAGATTGTCGCGAGCAGCACGTTCTCCGTCACGAGCTGACGCGCCAGTTGCCAGCGGCTGGCGCCAAGCGCGATGCGGGTGACGAGCTCGCGGCGGCGCGCCGACGTGCGCACGAGCAGGAGGTTGGCGACGTTCACCGATCCGATGAGGAGGACGAAGAGCGCGCCGGCCCATAAAAGGTACAGGGTCGGCTTCACGTCGCGCACGACATTGTCCTGGAGCCGCACGACTGTCGTGTGGAAGCGCGCGTTGATGAGCAAATCCTTGTATTGCGGAAACCGGTCGAGATTTCGAGCGTTGAGGGCATCGATCTGCTGCCTGGCAACGTCGATCGTGATGCCCGACTTCAACCGGCCGATGTTCTGCCAGCTGTTGTTATGGCGGGAGTCGTCTGATTTCGCCCGCGCCGAGAACGCGAGAGGCCGCCACAGCCGAACCGCGAGATCCCCGTCAAGAAACGAAAACGTCGCGGGCATCACGCCGACGACGGTGTAGGGCCGGCCGTCAAGCCGCACGTCGCGGCCGACGATCTGAGGGTCGCCGCCGAGCGCGGTCCGCCAGAAGCCGTCACTGAGCACAACCTGGTGTTCGCTCCCAATCTCGCCCTCGGCGTCGGTGAAGGTGCGGCCCACGGCGGCCGACGCCCCGAGCACCCGGAAGAACGACGGTGTCACGTCCATGATGAGGACGCGAGTGGGCGAGCCATCCTGATCGACGCTGGCATTGTCCCAGTCGTACATGGCCTGCTCGTCGAACGCGGTCGTCTCGCGCAGGCGGTCGTAATAGTCGGGAACGCCCGAGTTGCTGCTGATGCCCACGCTGGCGCCCGGATACTGATTCGCCATCAGCACGATGCGATCGGCGTTGGGCCAGGGGAGCGGCCGCAGGAGCACGTGATCGACGATGGAGAAGAGCGCCACATTGGCCCCGATACACACGGCCAGCGTCGTCGCGCTGGCCAGCGTGAACGTCTTGTCCTTCCAGAGCAGCCGGAGGCCGACGCGGAGGTCATTCAACATACGGATGCCTGAACGCGGTTCAGACCGCCACGCGCTCCTGAATCCAGGCGCGTAAGAAGTCGGCAATCTGCTTCCGGTTGTTCTCGAGCATCGCCATGTGGCCGTTGCCGCGAAGGCCGCGGTCCTGCAGGAACACGTGCTCGGCTTTCGCGCCCGACGCGACGAGCGCTGCCACGATCGCGGGCCCGGCGGTGCGGCCTGAGTTCTCGGCGGTGAAATAGAGCATCGGCATGCCGTTCACACCGTTGAGGCGGCGTGTCACGGGCGCGGCGGCCGCACCTCCTCGACCCGCACCACCCCCTCGACCCGCGCCGCCCGCTGGTTGATCGACGAGCGGCACGCCCGCGCCTTCGAACGCGATCACGGCTTTGCACAGCGCGGGACGCGCTTCGGCGACGAGCCAGCCCCAGGTGCCGGCCGCCGAGTGCGTCTGCACGATGGCGGGACCGATCTTGTCGAGGAGCGCGGCGCCGTGAGCGGCACCGAGCGACATGGTCGGCGCGAAGCTGGCGGGCAGCGCATTCTGGTTAGCCATGAACTGATCGATGAGGGGATCGCCGATCTCACCGGTGCCAGGCCACTGCTTGTTGGGCTCTTTACTGGTGCGCTGAAAGAGCCACAGCAGTTCTTCATATGTGGGAATCGGCCCAATCGGCCCGAGCGTCTCGGGATGGTAGACGCCGCGCCCATGGCCCGGACGTTCGACCAGATAAACCTTGAAGCCGGCCTGCACGAAATGGTGAGCCCAGCCCGACGCGCCGTCGCCGTTCCCCATGTAGTGGAGCATCTGCGCCGAGCCGCCGTGCACCATGACGATGGGCAACGGGTACCGCACGTCGGCAGGAATCAGGTACTGCACGAAGGAGGCGGCGCCGGCAATCGTGCCGTACGGCATCTCTTTCCGTTCGGTGCCGATCCAGAAGTTGCCGAAGTCGGCAAGCTTCATGGCGGTCGAATCGCCCGTGCGGACGGCCGCCGATCGCGGCCGCGCGGCGGCGGCCTTCTTCTCGGCGTACGGCGTGACGGTCTTCTGCAGAAAATCGAGCAGCGGCTGGAGCACCTCGCGATTGTTCCGCTCCATCATCATGAAGTGCGCGTTGCCGGTGATGCCGATCTTCTCGAGCTCGATGTGCTTCACCGCGCAGCCGGCCTGCTTCAGGAAGGCGACGGTCCCGATGTCGTACGGATAGTGGTACGACGCCGGCGACGTGGTCAGGCCGATCGGAATCCCTTGCAGGTTCTTCAGCCGCCGCGCCGGCTCCGCCTGGATCAGATACGGCGTGCGATCCGGTTCGGTCGGCTTCACTTCGACCGTCTTGAGCTGCGAGGGATCCGCGATCGGCGGATCGAAGACGAGCGGGCTCGCCGCGACGCCGTAGAGCAGGTTGCCGAACGGCGGTCCTGCCGGTTCGACTGGAAGGAGACCCACCACGAGATTCGGCCGGGCGTTGGCGGCAATCCAGGCAAAGGGACCTCCCGCCGAATGAGTCATGACCACCGCTGGCCCGATCTTGTCGAGCAGTTCGCTGGCGCGCTCCGCCCACACGGCGTGCGTGCGCGCGATATCGGGAACGAAGGCGCCGCCCTGGCCGGCGGCCACCTGATCGAGCGTCGGATCGCCTGCGACGCCGGTGCCCGGCCACTGCATGTGCAGCTTTGCCTGGGCGCCGTACGGCATTGGCGCCTTCTCGGGCGCCGTGAATTGCCGCGACATGTTGTCGTACGTCCCGGCACGCGCGCCGAAGGGACCGTGCAGGTCGGGATGAAACGGCGATCGCCCGTGTCCGGGGCGATCGACGACGTAGACCGGATAGCCCTGCATGACGAGGTGATGCGCCCATCCGGGCCGGCCGTCAGGTGTCGTCAACCAGTCGAGGCCCTGTCCGCCGCCGCCATGCACCATCACGATCGAGAACGGATGGCGGACCTGTGCGGGTATCAGGGACTCCACATACATCTGTTCGCCGTTGACGACAGTGCCCTTCGCCAGCTTCGCGCGTTGCACGCCGAGCCAGAAGTAGCTCCACTCTGCAAGATCGAGCGGCGTCGTTGCCGCCGCGGCCTGGGCCGCTTGCTGCAAGGCGGCTTCGGAGGGCGCTGCCGACAATATCCCGACCGCCGATGTCGCCGCACCGGCGATGCCAAGTGTCGTCGCCGTGCGCATGAACTCGCGGCGCCCAATCCGGCCCTCCGCGAAGCGACGATAGAGATCGAGCACTGGTTCGTTTGGCATGTCACGCTCCTCGCCCGGACAGTATGCCCCATCCGATGCGGCACGAAGTACACTTGTCTCCGCGGAGGGCATCGTGGCGGACGAGAGCAAAGACGTCAAACGGCAGCGGCACAGAATAGAAATCTCGGGCATCATCGCCCTTCTCGCCTTTGGCATGTCCGCGACGAGCTTCTATCGCAGCTATTTCTATAAGAGCCAACAGCTCGTGGTGACTGTCACCGACGTGTCCTACGTCACCAACGAGGGCGGCTTGTACATCACGGTCGCGTTTACCAACGCTGGGAATCGTGATGCGGCGCTGCTCAGGGTCGAGCCGTTGTTGTGGGGTCGTCGCGGCCAGGCCCAGCCGGCATGGATTCCCATTGGCGGAAGAGTTGATCCCGACATTCCAGTGACGGATCCGAAGACGCCGACGGTTGTCAAAGCCGGCGGCGTTGAGTTGGTGCGGCTCTCGGCGAAGCTCGATCCGGCCGACGCCGAGCAGGCCTTGGTGGCCTCGGAAGGCGCCGCCTTCTTGGGCCTTCGTGTGGCGGACATGAATTCGGACGGCAACCTGTACCAGATTCAACGCACGGTGGCCAAGCTCATCATCGACAAACGCGGCCGAATCAGCGGCGCGGAGCCGGCGATCCATCGAAGCCTGAGCGGCTTTGTGAATGCGAATGCCTCACCACCGGGTGACACCGAACAGGCGAACGAGAAGACGCCGTTCGTGTGGGCCGACCAGCACGGGTCATAGGCTGGCTCAGGGCTCAAGGCTCATGAAGGGCGCACTCGCCATCGTTGCAGCCGTCGCGGGGCTTGGCGCCGTGACAGGCCTGGGGAAGGATCTCGACAAGACGCACAGCGCCGTCGTCGCTGTTTCCGTTGACGGAGCGAGTTCGAATTTTGGACCGGCTAGCGGCACGCTCGTCTCAGGTCGCGTCGTCGTCACCGCGGGACATGTCAGCCCCGTGCCGCGGCCCGACCTGCCGCAGTGGGCCGTGGCTATCGGTCCCAATGCGTTCAAGGCGGAGAAGCGGATTCGCCTGGATCCGGAGACCAATAGCCGGCCAAACCCGCTGTTCCTTTCCTATGTCGAGCAGTTCGGCCGGAATCCTTCAGAGCGGGTCGACTTTGTGGACATTGGCCTGTTGGTTCTCCCCGAGCCGGCGGGAGTGCCGGCCGTCGCGCTGCCGGCGCCCCGCATGCTCGATCGGCTCTCGAAGACCGACCGGTTCCTTGCGGTCGGCTACGGCTATCACGAAATCATTCGCGCCAACGATCCGGGAGGGGCGGCGCCGGACGGCAACCGACGACAGTGGCGCGCGGGCATCCGAGTCCTCAACGCGGCGTGGGTGCAGCTCGAAGACGATCCCGCGAAGGGGTACGGACAGATTTGCCGCGGCGACTCCGGCGCGCCCATTCTCCTCGAGCGCGGCGGACACGAGACGCTCGTCGCCGTCGTCTCGCACTCCGACGGCCAGGGCTGTGGCCCGGGTATCCCAACCTACGCCGCGCGCGTCGACAACCCGCCGGTGCTCACCTGGATTCAAGAGGCCGTGGCCGCCGCGCGATGAAAAAAGGGGTACGGCCCCTCGTGTCGACGAAAATCTTGCGCGCCATTGAGCCCCTGATCATAAACTGACCGAGCGATGAACCGTCGCGTCGCGGCGTGCATTGTCGTGTTCCTGCTGGCGGCCGGATGCCGTGAGGGTCTGACAGCTCCAACCTCGGATCCAGGATCGTTCCCTGCAGTTTTCGGGATGTGGTCCGGCACGTTGCAGGTGAACGGCTCGGCGCCGACGAACTGGTCCGCGACCGTGTTCCAGGTTGGCCCGGAGATTTCCGGCACGATTGGGTGCAGCGCGACCAGCGCAGGAACCACGTTGCGCGCGAGCAGTGCGATCACTCAGACAGGGCAGTTGACGCTGTCCATGGGCTTCGCAGCGTGCGGCACCGTCCTCACAGGGCAACTGTCCGGCAACAGCGTCTCCGGGACACTTTCAGGCCTCGGGAGCTGCGGCTGTTTCGGCAACTCCAGTTCGGCGAATCCGGCAAGCGGCACATGGAGTGGCACCAAACAATAATGACGCGCATCCGGCGGTGCCTGTTGGTCGTTGCCGCGGCCGTGCTGTCGTCCGCGTCGCCGGTCTTTGCCCAGGCGCCGCACGTGAGCTTCGTTCCACGGGCGTCGGTCGGCGGCCTGCTGGTATTTGGCACCGACGCTGGCCGAACGTTGGCCTTCATGTGGGCCTCGAGACGCAGGGATGGATCGATCACGGCGTGTTCTTCGACCGGGGCCTCGGATTTGGCGGGGGGACTGACGGAACGTTTCAACACAAGGACTATGCGTTGTCGTCCTATTTCAGCGCCCATCCCGGCCCCGATCGAATTCGGCCTGTCCTTCTGCTCGGAGTCCTCAGAGCCCGTTCGCATTATTTCGTGTTCGATCCCGGTTCGAATCAGATCCGGCGGCGCGAGGAACATGTGGCCGCGCCCGGCCTGCTCGTCGGCTTCGAGCTGCCGGTCAATCCCAGCCAGCGGGTGACGTTCACCACGCGATTCGAGGTGAGATTCGTCGGCTGGCTTCCCGAGGTCTCCAATGATGGTCTGAGCACCATCAGCGTGATCGTCGGGGCTGGCGTGCAGTTCCGATTGAGGTAAACTCTGTCGTTATCAAAAAGGAGCTTGCCGTGATGAAGAAGCTGACCCTAACACTTGCCGCCCTGACCGTGGCCGTCCTGCCGATCGTGGCGCAGACCCCTGCGGCCCCTGCGACGCCGATCCAGGAATCGAACGGAATGAACGCCCAGGAGAAGGCCAACCTGAAGATGGTGCTCGACTGGTGGCGCGAGGTCATCCAGTCGCGGCACGTCGATCTGGCGCCGAACTACCAGGCCGAAACCTACATGCAGCACAACCCGAACATCCTCACCGGTCGCGATGCGTTCGTGAAGCGGTTCGGCGCGAATCCGCCGGTCAATCCGATCCCGGCGGCGATGGCCGCACCGCCTGTTGTCCAGTTCGCGAAGGGCGACTATGTGGGCTTTATTTGGGAGCGCCAGCAGAAGGATCCGACTGACGACACAAAGACGTACAAGTACAACAACTTCGATCTCGTCCGGCTCGAGAACGGCAAAGTGGCCGAGCACTGGGACTACGCGCTAAAAGGCAAGGGCCAGCCCGACGGCGGCACGCCGGACAGCGCGACGGCCATGAACGCGACGTTCAAGCTGTCGGCGGCCGAGCAGAAAAATCAGGACATCGCGAACGTGGAGTTCCACGACATCCTGCAGTACGGCCACACGGAGCTCGCGCAGAAGGTAATGGCGCCCGGCTACATCCAGCACAACCCGAACGTGCCGGGCGGGCGCGACGGTTTCGTGGCGTTCTTCAGCAAGATTCGCCAGCCCGAGCCGCTCAAAGCCGAGTGGAAGACCAAGCCGATGATGATCATCACCAGCGGCCAGTTCGTCTTCTACATGAGCAAGCGCGAGCTCGATCATCCAGACGATGCGACCAGGAAGTACACGACGTACTGGTTCGATGCCGTCCGCGTGGACAACGGGATGATTCAGGAGCACTGGGACGCCGCGGTCAAGAATCCGCCGGCGCCGGCTCGCGGAAATTAGGAAAGTCTCAAGGCTCAAGTTTGAAGTCTCCAGTCTGAAGTTAGCTGCATGCTGACTTCAGGCTTGAGACGTCGTTCGATGGCTGTCCGACCACGAAAACGTAACGCTGAACTTCCGCTGAGGCACGCGGTCGCGACGCTGGCCTACCGTGCGTCCAAAGTCCTTCGTGACGCCCCGCCCGGATTCAGCAGCTTCCGGGCGGCCGCCGGGTCGCGATCGGCGGGCGAGATTCTGTCGCACATGTGCAGCCTCGCGGATTGGCTGCTCTCCCAGGCGCAGGGCAAGGAAACGTGGCGCACGACGAAGTCGCGGTCGTGGGCTGACGACACCGATCGCTTCTTTGCCTCTCTCACGGCGTTCGACGAATATCTCGCCTCCGGCGAACAGCTCGGCGCGGCGCCCGAACGGCTGTTTCAGGGTGGACTGGCTGACGCGCTGACCCACGTCGGGCAGATTGCGATGCTGCGGCGCCTCGCAGGAGCCCCTCTGCGGGGCGAGAACTATTCGATTGCGAAGATCAAGGCAGGGCAGGCTGGTTCGACGCAGCCGGCGTCGGTGAAAGAGTTCGATTGAGTAGTATTCCTGCGAGGGCGGCCTCCACCTAACGCCGGTATGCCGTCCTGTTGGTCTCGTCCACAATCCGCAGCCGGACGAGACAATACTGACCATCCGAATAGTATGGGCATGCTGACGCTCTCATCAGTTCCCGCTGAGGAAGCTGCTCCGTTCTACAAAGACTTCCTTGCTGCCTTTCCCGATGGGCGGGTTGGGATCCATCTGCAGGCACAGGTAGTCGAACTCGAGGAGCTCTGTGCGGGCTTGACCGAATCAGGTGCGATGTTTCGCTACGATGAAGGAAAGTGGACGATCAAGGAGGTGATCGGTCACCTTCTCGATACGGAACGAGTCTTTGCCTATAGGCTGCTTCGGATCAGCCGGGGCGACGTGACAGAACTGCCCCGCTTTGACGAGACGACCTACGCGCCAGAAGGCCAGTTCAGCCTACGCAGCGTCGAGGAACTGGTGTCGGAGTTCAAGCTACAGCGAGCGAGCACGCTGGCACTCGTGAATGGCATCCCTCCAGCCGCGTGGCCTCGTGTCGGGACGGCGAATGGTTTCCGTACGAGCGCTCGGGCGCTTGTCTATATCATTCTGGGCCACACCGCGCATCATTGTCGTCTTCTCCGAGAGCGTTATCGGTTGCCCGCGACACGATGATGGCCGGCTAACGGGCGCTTGCAGCCGACGCCGCTCCGTGCCATCGTGAGCGACGCGGCTGAAGCGCAAACGTTGATATGGCAGGCGAGATGGCGTCGTCAGCTAGTCATAGCAGCTGGTGACCATGGCGGGGACTCTGATCCATCTGGACCTGCGAACGCGGGGGAAGTGGCGGCAGTGGCTCGTGAAGCACCACGCGTCCAGTCCCGGCATCTGGCTCCTCCGTCACAAGCAACACACCGGCGTCACATCGATACCCCATGAAGACCTCGTGCGCGAGGCGCTCTGCTTCGGGTGGGTCGATAGCCTGATCAAACGCCTGGACGAGAACCTCTATGCGATCAAGGTCACGCCCCGCCAGCCGACGAGCAAATGGTCTGATCCCAACCGGAAACGCTGGAAGGAGCTTCAGGCCGCTGGCCTGCTCGCCGCGCCCGGCCTCGCGGCGGCTCCCACTGCGAACCGCTATGCGCCAAAGCCGAAGATTCCCGAGCTCCCGGCGTACATCGGCACGGCATTCAAAACCGACCGCAAAGCCTGGACATTCTTTCAGACACTCTCGGCCAGAAACCGGCGTGATTTCGTGGTCTGGATTCATACAGCCAAGCGACCTGAGACACGGGAGCGGCGTATTCGCGAGGCTATTGCACTGCTCTCGGCCGGCAAGAAGCTCGGTTTGAAGTAAGGTTCGATTCATCGAACGGCACCTTCCACGATCCCGAGGGGCTGCCTAGCAACCAAATGGAGCCGCCGCGCCCAACGATTCGTGCCATCATGTCGCCGCGGCGCGCGGCTCAAGCGGCCGGTCGAAACCAGATCAAATGAGTAGCATCCAGTAGTTTCACACCAAAAGGAAATCATCATGGAAACGCAGGGCGCTCAGATGATGGGGGCGAATCCGCCCGTCGCATTTGGCAGAGGGCGACAGTCCCTCGAACGGTCGGTCTGGTACAGCGGCTGGCTGTTGACCTTCCTCGCAACTGGGCGAAGACACGCAGGGGCAGTTCGCGTTGATGGAGCAGATGGGCCGACACGGCAACGTTCCGCCTCCGCACATCCACCATCGGGAAGACGAAACGTTCTATGTGATTGAGGGCGAGATGACGTTTTCCGTTGGCGGCCGGACGATTAAGGCCACGCCAGGAACAATGGTCTTCGCGCCACGAAACGTCGCGCACTCGTTTACGATCGACTCGGCACAAGTGCGGATCCTCGGACAGCTCGCTCCCGCAGGAGCGGAAGGATTCTTCAAGGCGTGCGGCGTGCCGGCGCCATCGATGACGCTGCCGCCGCCGGCCGAACTTCTGTGCAGTGAGCTACAGAAGATGATGGCGCTTGCACCCAAGTACGGCTTCGAATTTGTATTACCAAAGCCCTGATCCGACCCGCGCCCGTGCTGATTTGTCACCGCGACGCGCGGCTCAGCGCCGGTCGTTGGGCGGACCAGCAGCTTGAATGAATCAATTCCGCATTCACTTGATCGGACCTGGAGGGGCGGGCAAGAGCACGGTGGGCAGTGTCTTGGCGGAACGGCTTAGAGTGCCGCTTCTTGATCTAGACCAGGCATTTGTCCAACGCCTCGGTGACATCAGTGTCTACATGGACCAGGAGGGCTACAACGCATACGCACGAGAGAACGTTGAGACTTATCGGCAGATGCTTTCTTCATGCGAAACCTCTTGCATTCTTGCGCTGTCATCTGGATTCATGACATATCCCGAGGCCGTTCATCCCGAGTACAAGCGGCTGCGGCGAGGGGTCGAGACGAATGAGGCCACTTTCGTCCTATTGCCTTCGCTGAAGCTAGACGACTGCGTTCGCGAAATCGTTCGGCGACAGCTCACTAGGCCATTCGCGCGTCCACTGGCTGCGGAAGAGACGGTCATCAGAAACCGGTTCGCCATTTATGTTGGGTTGGAGGCTCGCAAGGTTGAGACAATGCGATCGCCGGTGGAGACGGCTGAAGACATTCTGTTCAACCTGTCGCCCAACATCAAAATGGAACCGACGCGGGCACCGGCTGGAACGGCGGATCCCCGCGCCACGGCGGCTCCCGCT
>JBGPHH010000008.1:0-34473 GCA_041484265.1 Vicinamibacteria bacterium | reverse complement strand
GTGCCGTTGGCATTCATGATGTACAGGCCCGCCCGTCCTTGTTTGCGGTACGAGAAGCAGATTTGACGACCGTCAGGTGAGATGGCTGGAGGCGCCACCACGCCGCCATCGTCCCCTCTCCAAAGTTCCCGGGAAGCGCCGTTTTCGAGCTTCCAGAGTCCGCTGGCGCCGCCTTTCGATGAAAGGAAGGCCAGGTAGTCTCGGGCGAACCGGGGGCCGAGAGCGCGCGAGTTGGGAGAGGGCCCAGGCTTCGTCGCGGCCTCCGTCTCGATGCCATCCGAGATGGGGACCGTCCACAGGCTGGCGGTGGGAGCGGCGATGGTGGTGACCAAATGGCGAGGTTGGGCCTCGTCGACGGCCACTGAAAGGTACTGTTCCGCAATTCCTGAGCTTATCCGGTGCGGGATTCGGTGTTCGACATCGATGGCGTACAGCCACTGGCCTGAACCGTCTTCAGCCGTTGCGGAGTAGATCAACGTTCGTGCATCGAGCCAGGCGAGGTAAGCCACCCTTGCGTTGTGCGAGGTGATTCGCTCCGCCGTTGCGGCCGTTCCGCCAGGGGAAACGGGGATTCGCCAGAGATCCATCTCCTCTGTCGTGGGAGTGCCCCTGACGAAATAGATGAAGCGGCCGTCGGGCGACCACGTCAGAAAGTGGCAATGCACTCCCGGCGACGCGATGAAGATCTGTCTGGGATTGCTGCCGTTCCGGTCCGCGATGAAGATGGGATCGCCGGGATCGGGAGTGTGGTACGCGAGGCTCGTTCCATCAGGCGACCACACTGGATTCATCCCGTTTTCAATGAAGGCACTGGGATCGCCGCCTACGGTGGGCGCCAGCCATGACATGTACCTCCGCTTCAGGAGGTCCTGCAAAAACCAGACCTTCGCACCGTCTCCGGAGAAGCCCGCGGCCCGGATTGGATCCGAGACCGGGAGCTGAAACTGTCCCTTGGTGATGTTGACCAGCTCGCCGGTGCCGATCTGGCTGACCCAGACGTCAAATGGGCCGTCACGGTCCGAGACAAAGACCGTGAACTTTCCGTCGGGCGAGATCGCCGCGTCGACCTCTTCGCCTTCAAAGTCGGTGACACGCTCGGATCGCGCGTTGGCCAGCGGGTTCTGCCAGAAATAGTCCCGCTCCCACAGTCGCCACGTGACGACTGCCGCGACGAGAACCATCGCCGCTGCAATTCCCGCTACGAGGCCCCAATGGCGCGGGCGTTTCTCCAAAAGGGGACTTGCGGACGCCGCGGACGCGACCTCCGTCTTCGCGCGCGCCAGGCGTCGGAGATCCACGACCATCTCACGCATCGACTGGTAGCGCTCCGCGGGATCCTTTTCGAGGGCCTTCTCCACGATCGACCTGAGCGCCGGCGGGACGTCGTTGCTCAGGGGCTCGGCCGCTCCATGGACGGTGGCCTGGAGCGCGAGGGCGTCTGAGGTCGCGGCGAACGGCCGTCGACCGGACACCGCTTCGTACAACACGACCCCAAACGAAAAGATGTCGCTGCGCGCGTCGAGACGCTGCCCCGACGCCTGCTCGGGCGACATGTAGGCGATGGTGCCGAGGATGACGCCTTGCCGGGTGTGCGACTCGATGGCCGAACGGGTCGCGTCGTCATCGCCTGGCTCGGTCAACTTCGCCAAGCCGAAATCCGCCAGCTTGGCGTAGCCGTTCTTCGCCACCAGGACATTGGCGGGCTTGAGGTCGCGGTGCAGGATGCCGGCCGCGTGTGCGGCGGCTAGGCCATCAGCGACGCCGGTCAGCAACTCCACGATCTGCCGCCACGTGCGTGTCTGGCCGTGCGCCCAGTCCTTGAGCGTGCCGCCGTCGATGAACTCGGTCACCAGATACTGCCGGCCGTCGGATTCGCCGGCCTCGAAGACCGTGAGGATGTGGGGATGGTTGAGCGAGGAGGCCGTCTGCGCTTCCTGCTGGAACCGCCGGCGGGCATCCGCGTCGGCCATCTCCGCGGATAGAAACTTGATGGCGACGGTCCGGTTGAGCCGCGTATCGCGCGCGCGATAGACCTCGCCCATCCCTCCGCGGCCGAGCACGGCGAGAATCTCGTACGGTCCCAACGATGTGCCGATCAGTGAGTCCATCGCGTCCAGAGTGACGCGGAGATTGTAGCGCAATGACTGCGGCGCCGACCCACGCGCTCCCGCCGCAGCTTCGCCGCCACGGCTGATCCGCGCCGGGCGTTCGACGTAGAATGACGCCGTGATTGTCGGACAGCGGCTCGGCGCGTACGACATCCTCTCGTTGATCGGACGCGGTGGCATGGGCGAGGTGTATCGCGCCCGGGACACGAAGCTTGGGCGCGACGTGGCCATCAAAGTCCTACCGGCGGCCCTGACCTCGGATCCCGAGCGCCTGGCGCGGTTCGAACGGGAGGCGCGAGTCCTGGCGTCGCTCAATCATCCCAACATCGGCGCGATCTACGGCCTCGAGCAATCCGGTGACGTGCGTGCACTGGTGCTCGAGCTGGTCGACGGTCCTACGCTGGCCGAGCGACTGCAGGCCGTGAGGTCCGGCTCAAGCCGGACACGACATCCTGAACAAGCTGTCGTGTCTGGCTTCAGCCAGACCGACGGCCTGCCGGTCGCCGAGGCCCTGACTATCGCGCGCCAGATTGGCGACGCGCTGGATGCCGCGCACGAGAAGGGCATCGTCCATCGCGACCTGAAGCCGGCCAATGTGAAGCTCACGCCGGCCGGCGTGGTGAAGGTGCTGGACTTCGGGTTGGCGAAGACGCACACGGACGTGCCGGCGGCGGATTTGACGAACGCGCCGACGATGAGCGCGGGGCCGACCGAGGACGGCGTGCTGCTGGGGACGGCGCCGTACATGAGCCCAGAGCAGGCGCGCGGCCAAGCCGTCGACAAGCGGACGGACATCTGGGCGTTTGGCTGCCTACTCTACGAGCTACTGACAGGTCGCCGAGCGTTCCCGGGCGAGACGTTGCCTGACACGCTGGCGGCGATCATCGGGCGGGGACCGTCATGGGACGTGCTGCCCGCAGCGACGCCTCCTAGCGTCGTGCGGTTGCTGCAGCGCTGCCTCGAGAAAGATTCGCGGCGCCGACTGCGCGATATCGGTGACGCGCGGACGGACATCGATGACGCGCTCAGTGGCGCCGCCGCGCAGACGGTGCCCACGACGGTGCTACCAGTTCGCTCTCGTCTCGCGTGGTCGGTCGCGGCGCTCTTGTTCGTCGCGCTCGTTGGGACGCTGGCGCTCGGCTGGCGCCTCCTGCCGCGCGCGCCGGCGGAGACCGCGCCGGCCTTCTCCCGCATCGCGAGGCTGACGAGCGGGCCGGCGCGCGACATCGGGCCTGCAATCTCCCCGGACGGGAAGTGGGTGGCGTACCTGTCAAATGCGCGCGGACCGATGGACGTGTGGGTCAAGTTCCTCGCGAGTGGCGACGCCGCGAATCTGACCGTCGGGGCGAATCTCGATGTCTCCGGCAGCACCGGTATCGCCGGTCTCGATATCTCTCCCGACGGCACCCGCATCGCGGTCATGGCGAAGCCACGCGGCAGCTCGGAAGCATTTTCCACCTGGGAGCTTCCGGCGCCGTTACCAGGCGTTCCGCACAAGCTATTGGACACGGGATTCCTCGGTGCCAGATGGTCGCCTGACGGCCGGCAAGTCGCGTTTATTCGGGCGGGCTCGTCCGCGGGCGATGCCCTCTGGGTGGCGGACGCCGACGGCGCGAATCGGCGCGAGGTGATCGCGGCTCGTGACGGGATGCACATCCACTGGCCGTCCTGGTCGCGCGATGGCCGTATCTATTTCCTGACGACCTTCTTCACTATCGCGAACCTCGATCAGAGCGAAATCTACCGTATCGATCCGCGGGGCGGAGCGATGGAGGCCGTGGTGTCGACGCTGCGCCGGGCCGTGTTTCCGTTGCCCATGCCCAATGGCGCGGGATTAATCTATGCGGCCAACCCAACGTCGGAGGAACTGAGCTTGTGGTGGCGTCCCTCGGGGCCCGGCGAGCCGCATCGTCTGACGACAGGCGTCGGCGAGTTCGCCGAGCCGCGGATGTCTGCCGACGGACGCAAGCTCGTGTTCACGCTGTACGAGCTTCGACAATCTTTGACTCGCATTCCGGTCACGTCGATCCTGGCGACCGACAGCGCTGACATCACCAACGGGTATGGCGGCGATCTTGATCCGAGCCTCGCGCCCGGCGGTGATCGGCTGGTGTTCAGTTCGTCACGCGACGGCAACCGGCACTTATGGACCGCGCGGATCGATGGCGGCGACATTCGGCCGCTGACGTCTGGAGAATCGCAGGACACGCGGCCGGCCTACTCGCCCGATGCCCGGCAGATCGCCTTCGTGTCGGATCGCGGAGGCCGCCGCGCGATCTGGATCATCAGCGCCGACGGCGGTTCCCCGCGCAAACTCGTGGATGCCGCGCTCACCGGTGGGTTGAGCTGGTCGCGGGATGGCCTCGAGATCGTCTATGCCGCCAGTGCCGGTGCTTGGCCTGGGTTGTGGTCGGTCTCTGTCGGCGACGCCCGAGTTCGGAGGCTGCCCACGCCAGGAGCGGCTGCCGAGCCCGTGTGGTCTCCGACGCGCGATCTGATTGCGTACCTGCAACCCGCGACGAGTGGCCCTGGATTCAATCGGTTGGCGTTTGTCGACTCCGCCGGGCAGCCGCAATACTCGGCCCTGCCGCCCGCTCCAGACATTCCTGCCGGTTTTGTGAACGGTATGCAGGCGTGGTCGCCGGATGGGCGGCGGCTCGCGGTCGTCGCTCAAAACACGAACGCCCCTGCGTCGATCTGGATCGTCGATCCCGACGCGCGGGGGAATCCGTACCGCCGGCTCATCGAACTGCCGATCGGCCCGCGCATTCGCGGCATCACGTGGACGCGCGACGGCTCTGCGATCGTCATCGGCAAACACGACACCACGAGCGACATCGTCCTGATGGACCAAGCCCAGTAGGCGGTCAGAACCAGACGCTGCCGCCGAGGTGCACGCGGGTCGTCGCGCCTACGGGTTGGTGAGCTTCAGAGCAACGGCCTGCGCGCTGCCTTCGACGAGCGTGAGCTTCAGTCCGTATCGGCGGATGGACTCGAGGTACTCCGGATCGTTCCACATCCCGTCTGGCACGTAGGTGATCGCGACGGCCAGATACTGGCCAGGCGGCAGATTCCTGATCCTGAACTGGCCCTGCTGATCTGGACGGGCCGCCCGAACGAACCGCGAATCCTCGGCCCACTTCTCCGAGTCGCTCGAGAACACGATGATCGTGCCATCGGTGAGTGGCGCGCCCTTGTCGTCGGCCAGTTGGCCGAGGACCTGCGTGACGCGATTGGCGACGACCACCTGAACGCCAGAATGCTGTTCACCACTCTTCGCATCGAGAATCTGATCGGCGATGTCGCGGCCGTTATAGAGGATGGCCTTGACCCCCCAGCCATCCGGCAGGTTGACCCGTAGTCGGGCCGGGCCGAACACGTTCGCCAGGCTGAACGTCCAGTCGTCCTTCACCTGCGCGACGCCCTGATTGCCGCCCGTGCGCGGATCGACGTCTCCGCTGATCAGGCGCGCGGCCATTCTGACGCGAGTTGGCGCGAAGGTCGGCGCCGTTCCACTCTCGGTCACGATCTGGCCCGTCATCGACCACCCGACCGACGTCATCAGCAGCACGTCGGTGACGTTGACGCCGTTGACGACGACGGTGGTCGCCATGTCTTCCGTCGGTCCCCGGTCGTTCGGAACGTGCATCCTCAGCTTGTACTCCCCAGGTGGGAGATTCTTCAGCGTGAAGGTGCCATCGGCCTCGACCGGCGCGTCTCCGCCAGATCGAACCTCATTCCGACCGTCGAGGCTGCGGAACTCTTGCGAGATGTACACGGTTTCGCCCCAGAGCGGCCGGAGGTGCGAGTCGACGGCCCGGCCGGAGATGTTGGCCGCCCGGCCCGGAGTCATGGAGAAATCGGTGCCGACAAGTTGCTGCCCGATGCCGACCGTCACGCGTCGCGCTTCGTTGAAGTTGTTCGTGCCGGGGAAATACGTCGGCGCGTACGCAATGGTGTGGTCGACGCCGTCCTCGGTGATCGTCCACGTGTCGCGCAGAATCGCCATGAGGTAGTACGTGCCAGGCGCCACGTTCAGAATGCGATACTGACCCGCCTCGTCGGTGATGGCGTTACTGCCGGCCGGAACCAAACGCCGCCGGCCTTCGAAGTAGCTCGATCGCATCAGGAACACGCGTACGCCAGCAATCGAGTCGCCGACCTCATCGGTGATCAATCCGCCAACTGAACTCATATGAGGCAGTTGGAAGTCCACGTTGTCCACAAGCTGCCTGTCTTCGACGCGAAGCAGCGTTCCCTGCTCGAACGGCCTGCGCTGACCATAGTTGAGGGAGAGATACCCGCTGCGGCTCACCGACACCAGATAGGAGGCCGCTGAAAGCTCCTTGATTTCGTAACGGCCGTCGAGGTCGGTGCTGGCCGTGTGAGTGGAGTTATCGAGATCGGGTGCCCACACCGTCACTCGGGCTCGCCGCAGGGGCCGTCCCGTATCGGCTGCGAGGATGCGGCCACGGATCGCAGCCGTCGCGATCGGCAGTGGCGCCGTCGCCGTCGTTTGGTTGTTCTGGGGCAACGGACGCATGGCGAGGGCGGTCAGGCTCGCGGCGACGATGAGGATGCCGGATCGAGAGGCCATGGATCAGGGCGTCACGAGGGTGAGCGGAAGGTCGGCCGTCGGCCGGTCTGCGCTCAACGTGACGGCTTTGCCGAGTCGCCGAAGCGACCCGAGGTAGTCGGGGTCGTTCCAGATCCCTTGCTCGACGTAATCGACAGCGACCGCGAGGTAGTCGCCGGGAAGCACGCCGGTGACTTGATAGCGGCCCTTCTGGTCTGGGCGGACCGTCCGTACCCACCGTGAGTTCTCGTACCACTTCTGCGGGTCGTTCGCAAAGAGGACGACCGTGCCATCCACAACCGGCCCGCCGGCATCGTCGGTGATCTGTCCCGCGAGGTTTGCGACATGCGTAGTGACGATCACCTGCACATTGGACAACGCCTCGCCGCCGTTGGGATCGAGCGGCGTGTCGGCGACGTCGCGGCCATCGAGAAACGCGGCCTTCAGCATCCATCCTGCCGGCAGTATGACGCGTAGTCGCGCCGGGCCAGAGATACCTGTGAGAGAAAACGTCCAGTTGTCGTTGAGGGTCTGACTGAACTGAGGCCTTCCCGGGCCTCCCAAGGTGAAGGCACCAAGCACACCAATCCCCCATGTACTGACGTTGGTCTGATAGCGCGAGAACGCCGGCGGTGTTCCATCGTCCATGACGATTCGTCCCGTCATGGACCATCCAGGCGAACCGACGAGTGCAATGTTGTCGACGTCGACGCCGTTAACGACGACTGGCAGCGTCACGAGCTCTTGTGAGCCCGCCGCCTGAAGGAAGTATTCGCCTGGCGAAACATTTCGGATGACGAATGCTCCATCGGGACCGACGGTCCCGGCGGCGCCGAGGCTAATCGTCACGTTGCCGCCGATGGACCCGAGAAACGCCTGGACGAGTGAGGTCGACTGCAGTGGACGCCCGCGCGAGTCGTAGGCGGTTCCCGAGATATTGGCCACCCGTCCAGGAATCAAAGAAAAATCCGTATTGTGCGCTTCCTGCCCGGTACCCACAGTGACGCTGCGCGAATCGCCGGCGCTGGTCGTCCCCGGAAAGTAGGTCGGGGCGTAGCTCATCAGATGTTCGCCGGTGGCGTCGCTGACGGTCCATGTTTCGCGGACAGTGGCCTGAAGGATGTAGGTGCCAGGCATCAAATCCAGAAGGCGATATTGCCCGTCATCATCGGTCGAGCCGGTCGCGACCGCGATCAGCTGGCGCCTGCCGTTGAAGTACGACAGGCGCGTGGCGCGGACGCTCACGCCGGCAATTGGCTCGCCGACCTCGTCGGTGATTCGTCCGGTGATGAGGCTCATTCGCGGAAGCAGAAAATCGACCCCGTCCACGTGCTGGTTCTCGAGGACTTCGAAGGTCTTCCCCTGCTCGAGCGGGCGACGTTGGCCGAAGAGCAGGCTGAGGTAGCCGCTCCGGCTCACCGAGATGGTGTACCGGCCCGCAGGCAGACTGCCGACCTCGTAGCGTCCATCGCGGTTGGTGCTGGTGGTTCGCGGGCCGTCGGTCAGCTCTGGCGCCGACAGGGAGATGCGCGCGCGGCTGAGCGGCTGGCGTGTGTCGGCCGCAATGATGCGGCCGCGGATCGTCGCAGTTCCGGTCTGCGGTGCGGGAGGGCGGTCGCGCGGGGGAGCCGCCTGCCCGGCCGGTCCACGACCCACAACCTGGCTGCGCACCGGTGCCGGTGCGGCAGACGCCAGAGCAAGACCGATGGCGAGCGTCGTGAAGGTGGCGCGAGACGCCATAAAGAATCGGTCCGCCTGAAGGCGAACACTACGACTGCATCGCCTGTAGTGTCCGGCTTCAGCCGGACCCGCAGGTGGCTGAAGTATAGACCAGGTCTCTAGAAGTTGAAGTTGATCCCGACGTCGATCTTTCTCATGCCCTGGACCGCGGTCGCCTGGCCGAAGAAGGGTGACGTCATGACGCCGCTGTACCCGATGTAGTTCTGGTGATTGGTGATGTTCTGGGCGTTGGCATAGAACGTCAGACGGTACTTGGTGTTGTCGAACTGGAATTGTTCAACAGCGAATTGGCCGTTGTTGTTCCTGACGATAATGCCTGGCGGCAGGGTGGACGTGCGTTTGCCGATGAGGAAGGTGTACTGGAAATAGCCGTTCAGGTTGAACTGCCCCTGACCGCGAGCCGAGTTGCGATCGACGCCGACGGGCCGATCGTTGAACACCAGGTCGCCATTGTCGTCCAGTCCGGTTCGAATGGTGTACGGCGCGCCGCTCGTCGCGTTGAGATTGAGCCCGAACGTGGAGTTCTTGAGCACTTGAGACGTCATCGACAGGTTGAATCGATGCCTGATGTCGTTGCCCGCGGGACCCCATTCGTCCGATTGATTGCCAGTGGGAGCAAGAGCGAGGTCGCCGGCGGTGTTATTGCGGACCGAGCCAAGGGTGTAGACGCCCGAGAAATAAAAGCGTTTCCAGTCGACGATGGGGCCGGTGGCGATGGGAACGGGCAGCACGCCGGCGTTGAAATTGAAGCCAAGGCTGTGTTGGCGCGATTCGGCGTCGGACACGGTTTCGATGACGTTGGCAAAGGTCGGATCGGGACGAAGGCCTCCGACCGGAGCGTTGAGATTCGTCCCACGCAGCAGGCCTTCGGCCCTGGCATATGTGTAAAGCATGCCGACCCGAACTCGTGGCCACAACGTCTGGTCGACGCCCGCGCTCATGCGAAACGTCCGCGGCAGGTGATAGTCGCTCCCGAGGAGGTAGCGATCTGCGGGCAGTGTGCTGTTGATGACGCCGGGATCCGGGAACGTGGGATTGGTGATGTTCACGTCCTGTTGGTGAAAGCCGTCGACGCGCAGGGTCTGCTCGTACGTGCCGCCATTCAGCCAGTCGTAGAAGATGCCGGTGCTGCCGCGGAGCGTCGTCCGTCCGCTCTTGAATGGTGACCACGTGACGCCGAAGCGCGGTCCGAAATTATTGAAGTCGCCAGGCTTTGATTCCGCCTCGTACCGCAGCCCAGGGCTGAGGGTCAGGTTCCTCCGCACGCGGATGTCGTCCTGCACGTAGAGATTGGTTCGCAGGTTGAAGTAATCGATGGCTGGGTCTCCGATCCGGCGCGTGTAACTGGCCGGCTGGCCAGCCGCGTAAGCATCCAGGCCTGTGAAGGTGTACGTGCCTAGATAGTTCGAAGAGTCGTCGGTGCGAAAGAACCCCCCGTCGAAAAGTACGCCCGTGCGCAACGAGTGAACGCCGCGCACGTAGTCGAGGTCGGACGCCAGGTTGAAGATCTTGAAGTGCCGTCCGCCGGCGATCTGCTGGCCGCCCTGGGTAAAGGCGTCGGTGACCCGAATGGTCGGCGCCTCAAGATCCGAACGCGACGACGAATCGCTGATGTTCAGCACGAACCGTGAGTTGAGGAAGAAGCGGCGTCCGATTGGCCCCGCTTCCTGCAATCGGAGGAAGTGCGTGGCGTTCTCGCTCGAATAAGCCCGCTCTGGGTAGTCGAAGGCGCCGATGCCGAGGTTGCTGCTTTTCGAGCTCGTCTGGTTGTAGCCGATCCGAAGCGTCTGGTCCGGCGTCAACGCGTAGTCGAGCTGACCGAACAGGGACGCGTAGGTCCGCGGCGTCCGAAGGCCGAGAGTTTGCGATTGGGTGCCGCCGGGCAGCGCCACCGTCAGAATGGGTGTGTCAAAGGAGGTATTCCCGTTGGCGTAGACCTGAAACGAGCTTTTCTGGTTGATGAGCGACCCTCCGAAGAAGGCGCCGTAGTCCTGCGTCCGTTCGGGCCCCTTCACCGCCGCGAACGGACTGCGGGCGCTGAGCGATCCGTCGCGGAGCCGGGCGTTCATGCCGCCGCGAATGGGCCCGACGCCGGGCTGGGTGATGATGTCGATGAAGACGCCGCCCGCGTTGTGGTTTTCGGCTGCGAACCCATCGCGTGTGACGTGGATCGACTTGATTTGCGACTTCGGCGGCAGTTGGCCGCCCTCAAAGCTGTCGACGCGGAGCACGGCGCCGCCGCCAGCCATGTCCTGGAGTTGACGCTGCGCTTCGGCCGGGTCGTCGGAGAGCGCCTCGATCTGCTCGCGCGTCAAGGCGGATCCAAACGTCGGCCCGCGTCGATCGCTTGCGGCCTCCTGCGCACCCTGCGAGACCGTCACCTCGTCTTGGAGTTTCTCGATCGCCAGCGAGACCGTCTGCTTGTTGTCGCCCACTCGCACCCGCACTTCTTTGGCGAGGCCGACCTGGAACCCGGGGAACTCGGCCTGCACCGTGTACCGCCCGAGTTTCAGACCCGGAACCGCAGCGACACCTTGATCCGACGTCTTCACCGACGGGACCAGTGGCGCTCTGTTGGCTTCGTCCTGTCCGACGACCGTGACCGTGGCGCCCGCGATCACGGCACCGGTCTGGTCAACGACAGTCACCAGCAGCCGGCCGTCGCGAGCCGTCTGCGCCAGCGCGGCAGAGGCGAAAAGAAGGACCGCCAGCGCGAACGAGAGCAGACGACTCATGGTCACCGTCCTTCGAACTTCTTCGCGTCGATCTTGGCGTTGACTCTGAATCTGTCGAACGTCGTCTCTTCGATCGTGTCGGTCCCAACGGCGCGCCTGAGGCGAAACGGCCACTTCATGCCGTCCGCATCGCGGTAGTCGGCGTAATAGAGGCGGTTCTCGGGCGGAGGTGGCGGAACCGCGCCTCGGGCTCCGGCCGCTGGCGGCGGTGGGACCGCGCCCCCAGCGCCGCCAGGACCGCGGCCGCCGCCGGCCGGCGCGCCTTGCCAGCTCACCATGATCGGCAAATGCGTCTCACTATTGACGAACAGGCGTGCGGCAAAGTTGGCTGGGCCCTTCACGTCGAGCACGTCGGCTTTGCCTTGGGGCGCCTCCGCCTGGCCGACATAGGCAAATGTCAGCGGATAGCTCGGCAGCGAGGCGGCAAACATGCCGAGCATCAAACGCGCGACATCTTGCCTGGCAGTGGCCAGGCGGCCGAGCCTGGCCGCGTCCGGGAGGGGAGCGGGCGGCTGCGGCAGCAGGATCAAGCTGTCGGCGTTGAATCCGGTGGACGTGGGTCCGCTTTCCCGGGCGGGAATCTCGTCCCTGCGCACGTACTTGTCCGGCAGCTCGCACGAGATTTCGAACTCGATGGGCACGAGGTTGTCGCCCTGGATCTGCCGCGTCCGGCCCGTAGCGACGAAGGTCTTGACCGCGGACAGCCGCTTTTCTCCGCCGAGCGCCTCGCGCGCCCCGGTGAGAATCGTGCTGGCGTCAATTGTTTGGCGCTGTGCGCCGGCCTGTGCGCCTGTCAGTGCCGCGATGGTGAGGATGAGGAGGCAGCCAACTTTTCGCATCGTTTTGACCGTCAGGTGTTAGACACCGGGATCTCTTGCTGGTTACCGCTATTCTGTGTCTGCCGTTCTGTTCAAATACGCCAGGCGGCAGGCTCGTGTTCCAGCTTCCGGGAACCTCTAGTACCCTTAAGAATATGCGTATTGTCGTCACCGGCTCCATCGCGTTTGACTATCTGATGTCCTTCCCAGGGAAGTTCACGGAACACTTCCTGCCGGAGCACATGCATCGCGTCAGCCTGAGCTTCCTGGTCGACACGATGGACAAGCGGCGCGGTGGTTGTGCGCCAAATATTGCCTACACGCTGGCGCTGCTCGGCGAGCGGCCTCTGCTGATGGCGACCGCTGGAGAGGATTTTGGCGACTACCGCCAGTGGTTGGAAGCCGCGGGCGTTGACACGTCACTTGTCGCGCAAATCGGTGGAAAGTTCACGGCGTCCTTCTTCTGCAGCACCGACGAACATAACAACCAGATTGCGTCGTTCTACACCGGGGCGATGGCCGACGCCGGGCAACTCTCTTTCCGTTCGGCGGGTGAGTGCGGCCTCGCGATCATCTCGCCGAACGATCCCGGCGCGATGGTGCAGTACGCGGAGGAATGCCGAACGCTCGGTATCCCCCACATCTTCGATCCAGGCCAGCAGTGCGCGCGCATGTCGGGCGACGAACTGCGCGCCGGCGTCGTCGGCGCGCAGTTGGTGATCGTCAACGACTATGAGTTCGAGCTGCTGGGACAGAAGACCGGGCTGCGCGAGGCCGACGTCCTGATGGACGCGCGGGCGCTCCTCATCACGCGCGGTGAGAACGGATCTTCGGTCTACACGTCGGCTGGCGGTCGCGTCGATGTGCCTGCCGTTACGCCGCATCGCATTGTCGATCCGACCGGCGTCGGCGACGCCTACCGCGGAGGGCTGATGAAAGGGATGGCGCTCGGGCTGCCACTCGATGTATGTGCGCGCATCGGCAGCGTCGCCGCGACCTACGCGCTCGAGCATCTCGGCGGCCAGAGCCACGCCTACACGTGGCACGAATTCCGGCAGCGCTACGAGGAGCACTTCGGGTCCCTGGCCGTTCCAGCTGGGTCGCCGCGTTGAAACGAGGCCAGCCGGTGCCATCAACGCTGCGCGTCGAGCGGCCCCGCCAGCTTGGCGCGGAACCGGTTATAGAGGTACGAAGTGACGAGTAGCATCACGCCCAGCCCGACGATGCTCGACACGCGATAGATCTGTTCGAGCTCCGCCATATCAACCACAACGACTTTGAGGATCGTGCCGGCAAAGACCACGATCGCGAAGTATCGAATCGGCGCGTACCGCTTCCGGATCCCGACGACGATGAGCCCTGTCGCGTACACGGCCCACGTGATTGACAGCATCATCTCGCGGACGAAGCTCGTGTCAGAAGCCGCGTTCCGCAGGTGCCAGAACGCCGTGATCTCGCTCGTGAGCAGCGTCAGGCTCAGGACGTTGGCAGCGAACAGCAGAACGGTGCGAGGTTGGAGCTCCGCATCGAGCGGCTCCTTCAGGCCGCGATAGATGTATGCAAGCCCGTAGAGCAGGGCGACAACAATGATCGAGGCCATCAGTCGAGCGTTGGCGACCACGATGTAGCCGGAGGGCGCTTCGGCCCACTGCAGGAACAGGAGCCGCCTGATCCCGACGATCAGGATTCCCACCGCAAGGGCTCGGATCCACAACCTGCGGCTTGCGAGTCCGAAGCGCAGGAGCAGACTGCCCATGGCGGTCCAGACGATCGTCTGCAGGGCTTCGCGAGACATCGACCAGCCGCCTTCGGCGCCGCGGACCGCCCAGAACGCGTCGATTTCAGACGTCAGGAAGGACAACGTGAACAAACTGGCGCCGGTCAGAAGCACGGCTCTGCTGAGCGGCAGCTCGGTCACATGTGCGCCGAGCTTCTTGTGCAGAACCGCCAGCACGTAGAGTCCCGCCACCACCAGCAGGCCGGCCGCCACACGCGCGTTCAAAAAGACCGGGGAACCGACTGGTGCAGTCTCAAACTGGGCCGACAGCAGGAGAACCGCGGCCGCTGCGACGAGCGTGCCACCAATCGCCCGGATCCACTCCTGTCTGCGCACCAGGCCGAGCCACACGATCGCGATGCCGACGAGCAGGCCCGCGTCGACGAGTTGCGCTGCAGGCTCGAAGGGCGCCGACCCGCTGATCGTCCAGTAGCTCAAGATCTCGCTCGCTGCCAGGGTCAGGACCAGGAGCTTTGCGGCGACCAGCGCCATACCGACTTCGAGCGAGCGCGCCGGCTCCTCCTGGAGTCGATGGTGCATCCAGGCGAGGCCGTAGAATCCAGCCACCGCGAGCAGCCCGGCCGCCGCTCTGGCGTTCAGGAGGACCGTGTATCCACCGACGATCTGGCCGAACTGAATCTCCAGCAGCATGGAGAGGCTGCCCACGAGGAGGGCGCCGCCCGTGTTTCGAATCCATCCCTGTCGGCGCACCAGCCCAAGCCAGACGATCGCGATGCCGACGAGCAGGCCCGCGTCGATGAGCTGCGCCACCGGCTCGAAGGGCGCGAGCCCATGCGTCACCCAGTAGATCAGGATTTCGCTGACTGCGAGCGCAAGGATGAGCAGCTTGGCCGTGACCAGTCCGATGCCGACTTCGATGGCACGCCGCGGCTCCTCCTGCAGGCGCTGGTGCACCCAGGCCAGCCCGTAGGTCAGCGCGATCACGGCCAGGCCGCAGCCTCCTCGGCTATTGAAGAGGACGGACTGACCGAGCGAAGGCGTCAGGAACTGGAGGTCGATGAGCCGCGCGATGCCCACGCCAAACAGCAGCAGGCCGCCGGCCCGGAACCATTCTCGGCGCTCGCGCAGACCGAGTGCCGTCACGACGGCGCCTTCCGCCGCCCACGCGATCGTCAGCGCCGCGCCGCCGAACTGAAGCCCCATCGCGATCGTCAGCAGCGTGAAGGCCAGGGCGGCGAAGTGAAGAGCATGGTCGCGCTGACGCTTCGCGAGTGCGAACGCCAGGCCGCCGTGCCAGAGCGCAAACGCGGCGGCCACCGGCGCGGCGGCGCCGTGGTTGACGGCATCGATCGCGAGATACGCCGTGCCGTACGCCCAGAGGCTGTTCAGGTGGAGCAAGGCAATGTCGTCGCCTTCGCATGCGTGTCCGCTGCGGACGGTGGCGCGAAGGTGCGCGAAAAGGTGAATCACGTAGACGACCGTGACCGCGGCAAGAGCCGGCGTCAGCCAGGTCGGGCCGGCGTGGTCGGCAGTCCAGTACGTCAGCGGTACCGCAGCAGCCATCCAGAAGACACCACGCACCTTGACGTGCGCGCGCGCGCCGACAAATGCGCCGACCACAGTCAGCGCGACGAGGTAGATGAGAAGCGCTGTCGAATGGTCTGCCAGGACAGCGAGCGACGCGGCGTAGTACCCGGCCGGCGCGGTCCACAGAAGGGCTCGCGCGGCCAGCGCGAGCGGATGCGACGAGTCGTGCATTTCGCGCAGCAGGTAGAGATACATCGCGCAGAAAAGCGTCAGGAAGAACTCCGTCGGCAGATACTTCGAGGCGTCGTAGAACTGATTCGCCCAGCTTGCGAGCGTGAGCACGGTGAACCCGTAGGTCACCATGTTCAACGCCGGCCATTCGCGCCGGCGCGCCAGATACATTGTGCCGGCCACGAGGATCGCGTCGTACACGAAGAGCGCCACTTCGGCGTCCGTTCCGGTCGCGAGGAGAAACGGCGTGGCGAATCCTCCGCCGACGGACATCAGCGCCAGCCCCTGCGACCGGTCGCCGTCGGCGAGCCACGCCGCCGACGTGGTCACCACAAACATCAGCACGAACGCGACAGGCTGGCTGATGAGCTGGTAGAAATTGAACGCCGCGTAGATGGACACGTAGAGCGCGGCGATCCCACCGCCGGTGATCATCTGGCCGTAGAGCGGGTACCCCTTGCGCGCGAAGCGGGTGCCGGCGGCCACGAGCAGCGCGCCAGCGACCCCGCCGATCAAGACCCGGCCCGTCTCGGTAATCCATCGATTGTCGAACGCGAGCTTCACGAAGTAGCTCACGCCGACCACGATGGCGATGACGCCGATGTAGAGCAGCCACCGACCGCCAATGCGTGTCTCGAGCGAATCGGCGTCGGACGCCGTCGTGTCCACGGCGAAGGTGGGAGCCGGCGCCGTCGGTTTCTGAATCATTGGTGGCCGGGGCGCCCGTGCGGGTGCCGGTTGTTTCGGAACGACAGGGGCTGGCTTGGGCGCAGCCTCCGGCGCCGTCGGCTGGGCGGTTGGCGAGGGATCGAGCACTCTTGATAGAACAGCTCGGGCCTCCAAGAAGTCTCGCCGCGAAATCGCCGGCACCGCCGGCGCGGGTGGCGGGGTGGGCGGCGTGGGCGCACTGTGAACCGGCTGCGGCGCCGGCGTGCTGTGAACCGGATGCGGCTTGGGCGCCGGCTTCGGAGCAGCGACCACGGTATCGCGTCGTGCTTCGAGCACGTCGAGACGCTCACTGAGTTCGTCCACGACCCGCCGGAGGTTCGTCGTGCGCGCCCACAGAACCAGCGGGAGCACGACGGCGACCAAGAAGAACCCGGTTGCGAGAAGAAAGACGCCTTCCATCAGCCCCTCCCGTGCAAGACAACGATTGCTTCACGACTGACCTAGCGCAAGCTTTTTCACCGCGGGGAGATCGACCTTGCCGGTGCCCAGGATCGGAATCGCCTCGATTGGGAGAAGATCCTCCCGCTTGGGAAGCCACAGTCGTGGCAGCTCGGTCAGGCACAGTCGCTCCCACAGCTGCTGCGGCGTCAGGGCCGTGTCGGTGTAGAAGGCCACCAGACGCTCGCCGCGAGTCGGGTCCGCGATCGACGTCACGACCGACGTGTACGTCTCGCCGATGAGCGCCTGAATCTGCTGTTCGACCTTCACGTGCGGCACCATCTCGCCGCCGATCTTGCTGAATCGCGACAGCCGGTCCGTGATCGTGATAAAGCCGCCATCGTCGATCGCGGCAATATCGCCGGTGACGTACCACCCGTCGCGAAACACTTCTTGGGTCCGCTCGGGCTGGCCGAGGTAGCCCGCCATGCGATTCGGCCCTTTGACGAGCAGGAGACCCTCGCGACCGAAGAGCGGACCTGCGCCCGTGTCCGCATCAACAATCTTCGCGGCGACGCCTGGCAGCGGGTGGCCCACCGTTCCGGTGCGGGCGCCGCGCTGGTGTTCCGGGCCGTCGTGCACATCCGGCACGTTGGCCGACACCACCGGCGACATCTCAGTGCAGCCGTAGCCTTCGAGGAGGTCGATGCCGAACTTCTCCTTGAACGCGGCGGCGATAGGCTCGCGCAGCTTTTCCGCACCGACCAGCGCATACCGGAGATGCGCCAATTGCTCCGGCTCACACTTCCGCGCGTAAGCCGAGCAGAAGGTCGGCGTGCTGATGAGGATCGTTCCGCGATGCTTCTTTGCCATCTCCCCAATGGTCTTCGCGTCCATCGGGTTCGTGTGATAGACGACGCCGAATCCAGCAAGGAGCGGGAGCCACAAGGTGCCCGTGAATCCGAAGGAGTGGAAGAAGGGTAGCGAGCCGATCATCACATCGTGTCGTGTCAACTGGAAGAGCTGACCGACCGCATCGACGTTCGCAAGGATGTTGCGATGCGTCAGCATGACGCCCTTCGGCACGCCTGTGCTGCCGCTCGAGAAGATCACGGCGGCGAGCGTCTCGGCGCCGGTCTCTGGGGCGTAGAGCCGACCGAGCGCAGACGCGGGCAGCAGATAGGCGGTCAAGAGCATCCGCGCCTTGGCCATCGGCCCGGACTGTGACAGGACGTCTTCCAGAAACACCATCCCGTCGAGCACATCCAGCCCAGCCTTCGACAGGAAGGCTCGTGACGTCAGAATGGTCTTGATGCCGCATTGCTCGACGGCAGCCGTCATCGCCTCGCGGCCGGCGGTGAAGTTGAGGTTCACCGGCACCTTGCCGGCGATCGTGGTCGCGATGTTGGCCAGGGCGCCGCCAACCGACGAGGGCAGCAGCAGCCCGATGTGACGATCGTTTGGCGCCTGGCGGCGAATGAAGCGGGAGAGCAGGAGACTGGCCACCAACGCGCGGCCGAACGTGAGCCGCTGACCCTTCGCGTCGGTCATGCAGAACCACCACCAGTGATGCTTCGCGGTCCGGATGAACTGCCTTCCAAGCGCCTCGTCCACGGGACGTCGCTCGGTGACGACATCGCTGCCGAGCGTCAGAACCGCCAGTCGGACCTCAGCAGCCGTCGTGCTCGATGGAAGCGGCGGTCCAAACGCCACCGTCACTGGATAAGGGATACGCGCCGGCCGCTTCCAGAAGAACCGTCCGCCCTTGAAGCTGAAGATGCTGCCCCAGACGCGATCGAGGTAGACGGGAATGATGGGGACGTTGAGACCGTTGACGATGCGCTCGAAGCCACGCTTGAAGGGCAGCAGGTTGCCGGTCCGGCTGATGGCGCCTTCGGCGAAGATGCAGACGACATGGCCTTGCTCGAGCTCGTGTCGCGCGTGTTCGAGCGACCGAAGGCCGTCGCGTCCGGCCGAAACGGGAATGGCATGCATCATCTTCATCAGCGGCTTGAGAGTCGAGACCTCGTAGATCGGGCGGTACACCAGGAATCGCACGAACCGCTGAACACACGAGCCGACGAGCAGTGCGTCGACGTGCGACACGTGATTGCAGACCAGCAGTGCCGGGCCGCGAAACGGGACGTGTTCCTGCCCGACGAGGCGAATGCGATAGATCGTGTGCGTGAACAGCCAGAGGGTGAACCGCACAAGGAACTCCGGGACCACACTGAGGACGTACACGCTCGAGACGAGCGTGAGGACGCCGAAGGCGAGGATGATCCGATCGGGCCGCCAGCCGAGTACGTCACCGCCGATGTACAACGCGACTGACGCGGCGAGGATGCCAATCGTATTGACAAAGTTGTTGGTGGCCATCAGCCGGCCCCTCTCGTCGTCTCCTGCTCGCTGCTGGAGGAGTGCATTCAGAGGGACCGCGAAGAGGCCGCCGAAGAAGCCGACAAGTGTCAGGTTGACGGCCGAAAGCGCGGTCGAAGTGCCGGAGTATGCGAGCAGGATCGCGAACACGCCCATGCCGATCGCTCCGATAGGCGCAAGCCCCAGCTCGACCTTGTCGCCCGACAGACGGCCGGCGGCGAGGCTTCCAGCAGCGATACCGATGACGGCGAATGTGAGGAGCACGCCGATCCATCGATCGTTCAGGACGAGGATGTCCCTGCCGAAGGGAATCATCACGAGCTGAAGGAGCGCACCCAGGAACCAGAAGTACGAAATCCCGATGACGGTCAGCCGAAGCACTCGATCCTTGCGAAGGCGCTGGACGCCGCCGCCGATCTCACTCCACGGATTGACGCGTACCTTCCGATCTGGGGCGGCCGGCCTCACGTGTGGAATCCGGAAGCTCAGTCCCGTCCCGACGATCGCGATCGCGACGACCGCCGTCGCGACGAGCCACAGCCGCTCGGGCCAGACATCGAAAAAGAAGCTGCCAAGGGCCGTCCCCGCGACGATGGCGACAAACGTGCTCATCTCGAGGAGGCCGTTGGCGCGCGACAGATCGGAGTCGGGAAGAATCTCGGGGAGCACACCGTACTTTGCGGGGCTGAAGAACGTCGCCTGCAGCGCGAACAGGAAGAGGACGACGTAGGTGATCTCGAGCCGGCCGAGCAGGAACGCGACCAGTCCAAGGCCGGCAGTGACAATCTCCAACGACTTGGTCAGCACCAGAACCGTGCGCTTGCTGTAGATGTCGGCGACCTCGCCCGCATATCCGGAAAACAGGAGGAACGGCAGAATGAAGATGGCGCCGACGATTGCAAGCTGGCGATCCTCGGTCCCGGCTGTGGCCACCCGCACCGCGAGGAGCGAGACGACGATCTTGAAAAGATTGTCGTTGAACGCGCCGAGGAACTGCGTCCAGAGGAACGGCTGCAGTCCTTTGTGGGCGAGCGTTTCGCGATACGTGCCAGTCGCCATCTCGCGGCTCCTTGGTGACCGGCGTCTCATGGCCGGTGGACACACAATAGACCGCGCTCGGCGGGATGTCCTGAGCTGGGCGTGAGAAAGGTTGAGAAACGCTGAGGCGTCAGCGGGCGCGGCTGGCGAGCCGGGTGAGGACGCCGGTAAACCCGTTCGCTGACTGGAGTTGCCGGAGAAGGGGTTCGACGGGCAACGTCCAGGCGGCAAGTCCGGGGGGCGCTTCGGCGAGCAGCCGGTTGAGAACGGCCACTGCCTGGGTTCCCTCGTTTCGCGACGTCAGCAGTCGCGCTCGAACCAATGCCCCTTCGATCGGCCGCACGCGCGTCAACGTGGCAAGGCTGGCTTCGGCGGCGGCGAACTCGGCACTGGCCTTGCCGGATGCGCCGACGCCGCGAGTGGCCTGGTACGCCAGCGCGAGCCCGAGATGTGAGGGCGCGTGATCCGGGTAGAGCTCGAGAGCGCGATCGAACGCGTCGATCGCTTCAGCATTTCGCCCGGCCGCGACGTGGGTCAGGCCCCGGCCGTGAAGGGCCTGCATCGCATACTCGCGGCCGAACAACCGATGGGGCTCGGCAAGCTGATGCTCGCGATCGAATTCGGCAAGCGCCTCATCCACGTCGTCTTCGGCGAGCCTGACCAGCCCGAGCAACCAGTGCAGACCGAGCGCCGGATACCGTCCGCCACGGCCGATTTGTCGATCCTGCACGGCGGCGCCCTGACGAAGCACGGTTTCCGCCTGTGCGAGATGGCCGCGGGCCACGTGGACCGTCGCCATGTGAAAGAAGGCGAACGCGAAATCCGGGTACAGGGCGAGCACGTGTGAGGCCGCGCGCAGACGCTCTTCGCCCCAGGCGGCGTAGCCCAGTCTGAACAGATGGCGCCAGTTGGCCGGCTCGAGCGCAACGGCCCGACGTGCCGCGGCGGCCGCCTCTTCGGTGTGCCATTGTTCGGCGAGCGCCATCGCCAAGGTCGCGTGTGCCTCGGCCAGGCGGTCGTCGAGCTCCACGCCGTGGCGCGCATGCTGCACGGCGCGCGCCAAGACGTCCTCCGCCGGCTCGGTATCGCAACGCGTCGTCTCATACAGGGCGAACTCGGCACTCGACAGGCCGGTGAACGCGAGGGCGTACCGTGGATCGGCGGCGACGGCGCGCTCGAAATCAACGATGGCGGTCGGCATCTCGCGAACATCGAGCGACTCGAGTCGGAGCCATCCTTCGGTGCACGCGCGGTACGCTTCGAGGCTCGCCGTCTCGCGGAGGCCATGGCGCGCTCCGCGGCTCGGTGGTGCGCCGACCAGGCCCATTTCCTTCGAGAACTGCGGGACGACCTGATCCTGGAGAGCAAAGACGTCGTGGGCCAGCCCGTCGACCTTGGCATCGGCGATCGCATCGCCGGTCACGACGTCCACGAGCCGTGCTGTGATCCGGATGCGATCGCCGTTCTGTTGATAACTGCCGACGACAGCCAGCCGCGCGCCCAGGTCGGTCGCCACCTGCTGCAGCGAGCCGCCGCCTCGGAGCACGGCTTCACTCACGCGCCACCGATCGACGACGCGGAAGGGGCCGAGCGCCCGCAGATCGCCGGAGACCGTTTCGGCGATGCCGGCCGAGAGCCACCGCGAGTCGGCATCGCCGGTGACGTCGGTAAAATCCATCACGGCGATCGCCTGTCGATCGTCAGGGGCTCCTGCGTGGCCGCCGCCGCGCTGCGAAGGCACTCGGTCATCGGCCGCGGCTGCGGGCCGTGGAGAAGCCTCGACGCTCTGCACCTCCGCCACGAAGCGGTAGCCGCGCCGCGCAATCGTTCTGATGAACTGCGGCGCGGCGGCATCGTCGCCGAGGGCCTGACGCAATTCAGATATCGCCTGCGCCAGCGCGTTCTCCGTGACGTTCGCGTTGGGCCAGAGGGCGTCGAGCAGCTCCTCTTTTGTGACGAGCGAGGCTGGCCGATCCAGTAAGTACAGGAGCAGATCGAGCAGCTTGGGTGTGAGCTCGACCGCGTCTCCGTCCCGCAGCACGCGGTAGGCGGCGCGATCGACGAGGAAGGGGCCAAACCGGTAGAGCGCGCCGGCCATCGACGCGCATTGTACGCGTGTTGATGGGCCTACCGGCCGGCGCCTGGCGTCCTTGCTCCGGGTTAGCGCGCCGCCGCTGTTGGTGGTGCGGCGGCTACTGCGCCCGCCGTGGGGGCTGAGCCCGCCGCGCCGGCCGCGGCTGCGGGGCCCGCCTGCTGAAGTGCTTCGAAATCGACGAGCGAGAGATCGTAGGCGAGCACGGCGGCGAGCTCGTTCTGTTTGGCTTGTGCGAGATCGCGCTGCGCCTGGATGACGAGGAAGCTCGTCGACATGCCCACCTCGAACCGCTTGCGTTCGGCGTCGAGCCGCTGATCGGCCAGGTCGCGCGCGACGCGGGTGGTCTCGACGCGCTTGGCGTTCATCTCGATCTTCCAGCCGGCATCACGCACCTGCTGGATGGCGCGCGCCTCGGCGCCCTTCAGCCGCTCGTCTGCCTGCGTGCGCTCGATCCTCGCTCGGGCGTAGTTGGCTTCGTCGGTCGTCGTGCCGATCGGATACGACACGCTGACGCCGACGACCCACGTCGGGTAGTCGATCCGTCCGAGCTGGCCGAGCACATCGCCCAATCCCGTCACCGTGCCCGTACTGGTGACCGGACCGAAGGGGATGGCACGCAGTACCTGGGTACCGCCGAGCCCGCTCGCGGTGTACGACACGGTGGCCCGCACGTCCGGCAGGCGCTGATTGCTCGTGTATCTGACACTGGTCTCAGAGGTGTCGATATCTCTTTGCGCGCGGAGGAGGTCGGCGCGGTCCTTGAGGGCCGTAGTCACCGCCGCGTCCAGGTCCACCGTCACGGTGCCGACCGGCGGCGAATCGACCGGTTCAATTTTGACGTTCCAGATCTCGCGGTCGGTCGGGTCGAAGATGAGCATGCGCAGCCGGTCTTCGGCCTGCTTGACCGCAGTCTCCGCGATGATGAGCTGCTCCTGATCGGCGGCCACTTCGGCTTGAGCCGAGAGGAGATCGAGCGCCGGCGACTGTCCGACGTCGACCTTCGCCTGGTTCACCCGTGTCAGCTCCTCTGCAAGGTCGAGCGCCGATCGGCGCGCCTCGACGTTGGCGATCGCGGATGCGAGGTTCCAGTACGCCGTCTTGACGTTGGCCGTCGTGTGCACGAGGCTCTCGCGCAGCCGGGTGTCTGCGATGTCGCGATTGATGCGGCTCGTGACCAGTTGCTGCCTCGAGTTGTCGATCCTAAAGTCACGGAGCAGAGGCTGGGAGACGCCGAGCGACAGGCCCGATTGCAACAGGGGGTTGAAGCTGCTCAGCACGCTGTTGCTGTCGGTGTGCGTCGTCGTCCACGCCACGTTGTACGACGTCCCGAACCGGGACAATCGCTGGTTGAAGCCCACGCTGGACGTGATGGCGTCGGTGCTCGTCGGCGTCGGGATGAGAAAGCTCGCGGGCGGCTGCAGCTGGTTGTTCCGCTGCACGCTCGAGGTGACGGTTGGCCGGAACGCCCCAGCCGCAGCGGCGACTCGCGTATCGCTGACTTGCGGGTCGAGCCGGTCGGCGCGCAAATCCACGTTGCTGTCGAGGGCCATCCTCACCGCCTCGTCGACGGTGAGCGATAGCGTCCTCGGTGGGAGCGGGGCGTTCTGGGCGGCGGCAGAAGCCGCGAGTGCCGCCAAGACGAACGTCAACAAGAGGGTCTTTCGCATGAGGGCTGTCTCCTAGTTGGGATCGGTCATCGCTTGCGCAGTCGCGGGCACGATGGCCCGATCCCGCGCCGCCCGCCTGGCGGCTCGGCCGAAGATGCGGATGTTCGACGCATCGTCGAACAGCGAATACGCGACCGGCGTCACGATGAGCGTCAGCAGCAGGGCCAGCGACTGGCCGCCGAAGATGACGAAGCCGATGGCGTGGTTGGTACCCGCTCCGGTGCCGTTCGAGACGATGAGCGGGATCATCCCCGCCACAAACGCGAAGGTCGTCATCAGAATCGGCCGCAGACGATTGCGGCACGCCAGGATGATCGCGTCGCGCGTGGACAGGCCAGTGGCCTTGAGCTGGTTCGCATGATCGATTTGCAGAATCGAATTCTTCTTCACCACGCCGAAGAGCACGAGCAGACCGAGCGCCGAGAAGATGTTGAGCGACTGCCCGAAGACGATGATGGCGATGAGCGCAAACGGCAGCGTCAGCGGCAGCGACAACAGAATCGTGACCGGATGGAGCCACGACTCGAATTGCGCGGCCAGAATCAGATACATGAAGACCAGCGACAACAGAAACGCGAGGATGAAGTTCTGCGCTGCTCGTCCCAACTCCCGCGATCGTCCGATGAATGCACCGCTGTATTCGGGTCCGGCATTCAGTTCATGAAACGCGGCGAGAATCGCATTCTGCACATCGGATTGCGAGCCGCCTGGCAGCATGTTGCAGACGATGGTCACCTGGCGCTGGCGCGAGAGGCGGCTGATGTCGGAAGGCGCCGAGCCGGGCGAGAAGTCGGCGACATTGTCGAGCGACACCGCGCCGAGCCGCGAGGACGGAACCGTCAGTCCGGCCACTGCCTGCTGCGTGGTGCGGTCGGCCTGTTTGGCCCGCAGATGCACCTCGTATTGCTCGCCGCCCTCGTTGTACGTCGTCACTTGATCGCCGCCGACGAGCAGGCGCAGGGCTTCGGCGGCGTCGCTAATCTGGACGCCGAGGTCGGAGGCTTTCGGGCGGTTCACCTGCACCGACAGCTCGGGCTTGCCTGTGTTGAGCGACGTGTCCACGTCGACGACGCCAGGTTGCTTCCTCACGAGAGCCGCCAGCTGCGCGCTGTAGGTCTCGAGCTTCTTCAGGTCGGGACCGTTGATAATGAACTGGATGTCCGCGTTCTGATTGCCGCCGCCGCCGATGTTGGCGACCGGCTGCACCGAGGTCCGCAGATCCTTGGCGAGCGGCGGGAGGACGTCCTTCCGCACCTGACCCATGACCACGAACTGATCGCGGCGCCGCTGCTCGATCGGCTGCAGGCGCACGTAGATGTTGCCGAGGTTGCGCGTCCTGGCGGGATCGCCCCCGATGGTCACCAGCGTGTAGAGCACTTCGGGCACCTGGGCTCGGATGGCATTGGCGAGCCGGTTGGTGATGATCTCGGTTGATTCGAGGCTCGTGCCTTCGGGCGCGCGCAGATTGATCTCGAACTCCGACTGGTCGTCGGGCGGCAGGAACGCCGTGGGCGTAATCGAGAAGAGCGGCACGCTCGACAGGAGCACCAGCACCGCAAAGGTCGCCACGATCCAGCGGTGCGCCATCGACCATTCCAGCAAGCGCGTATAGAAGACGTCGAGGGCATGGAAGATCTTCGAGTCTTTCGACGAGCGGCCGCCATGCTTCTCGACCTTCAGCCACCGCGCCGCGAGCATCGGCGTCAGCGTGAAGCTGACCAGGAGCGACACCATGATCGCGAACGCCATCGTCAGGCCGAAGCTCTTCATGAAGCGGCCGACGATGCCGCCCATGAAGGCGACCGGCACGAAGATGGCGACGAGTGACAGGGTTGTGGCGAGGACCGCCAGACCGATTTCTTCGGTCGCCTCGACGGCCGCCTTGAACTGGTCGTCGTGCTTTTCTTCGATGAATCGGTAGATATTCTCCAGCACCACGATCGCATCGTCGATCACGATGCCCACCGAGAGCGTGAGCGCGAGCATCGTCATCGAGTTCAGCGTGAAGCCCATAAACCACACGAGCCCGAACGTGGCCACGATGGACGTGGGGATCGCGATCGCCGAGATGATGGTCGAGCGGAAGTTCATAAGAAACAGCAGCACGACGAGCGCCGCCAGCATCGAGCCGACGACCAGGTGCTCTTCGATGTTGTGGATCGAGGCCTCGATGAACTCCGACAGGTCGCGCACCACGCGCAGGTCGTAGCCCGCGGGCAGCGCCTGCTTGATCGTCTCGAGCCGGTCCTTGATGTCCTTGACGACCTCGACCGTGTTGGTGCCCGATTGCCGGCGGATCTGGAGGAGCACCGTGCTCGCGCCGTTTACGTTGGCGATGGCGGTCTGGTCGGCCTGGCTGTCCTCGACCGTGGCGACGTCGACGATCTTGATAGCGTGCCCCTGGCTCTGGCGAATCACGATGTCGCCGAACGCCTGGACGGTATCCACGCGGCCGCGCGTCCGAAGCGTCACCGACTGCGCGCCCTGATCCATCCGGCCGCCGGGAATCTCGATGTTCTGGCCCGCGAGCGCGCGCGACACGTCGGTGACGGTGACGCCATATGCGCGCAGGCGATCGGCGTCGAGCGAGACGTTGATCTGGCGCTGGCGGCCGCCGATGATGACGACCTGCCCGACGCCGTTGAGGCTCTCGATCTGGCGTCGCAGCACCTTGTCGGCGTACTCGGTGAGATCCCGCACGGGCTTATCCGCGCTCAGCGCAAGACTGAGCACGGGCGCCGCGTCGGGATCGAACTTGTCGACGCGTGGCTGTTGAATCGTCTTCGGCAGAAGCGGCAAGGCCCCGTTGACCTTGTCACGCACCTCCTGTGCCGCCACGTTGGCGTCTTTCTCGAGGACGAATGCGACCACCACCTGCGAGATGCCTTCCGAGGACACCGAGCTCAGCGTGTCGATGCCGCTGATTGTGTTGACCGCTTCCTCGATCTTGTCGGTGATTTCGGTTTCGATCTGTTCGGGCGCCGCACCCGGCTGCACGGTCGTGACCGCGATGGTGGGGAAGTCAACCTTCGGGAAGCGGTCGACGCCGAGTTGGAAAAATGAGAACGCGCCGATGACAGTGAGCGACAGGATGAGTACGGTCGCGAAGACCGGCCGGCGCACGCACAGGGCAGCTAACCACTGCATGGGAGATCCTCAGGCATTGTTGATTGCAGATTTCAGATTTCAGATTGCTTAGTTCCGGACCTTGCTACCGTCGACGAGTTGGTTGATGTTCGTGGTGGCCACCTGCTCGCCGCGCTTCAGGCCGTTGGTGACTTCGATCGACTGCTCGAGTTTCTGGCCCGTCGTGACGACGCGCTCCTCGACGCGGTCGCCCGCGACGACGAACACACGGCTGGTTCCGCCAATCGTCTGGACGGCCGCCGCGGGCACGACGACCCCCGACGTGCTGGTGGCCTGCTGGATCTCGGCCGTCGCAAACATGCCGGGCTTGAGCTCGGCGCGCTCGTTGGGGACGACGGCTTCGATCGTCAGCGCGCGCTGGTCGGCGCGCAGCGCCGGCGAGACGTACCGCACCGTGCCGGCGAACCGGCGTCCCGGGTAGGCGTCCACCGCGAGCGACACCGGCTGGCCGACGGCGACCTCCGAGACGAACTGCTCGGGCACCGTCAGCTGCACACGGAGCGGCGTAATCCGCACGACCTCGGCGACCTTGGTGCCCTTGGTCACGTAGTCGCCGGTCGATACCATCCGCTGGCCCACGATGCCCGTAAACGGCGCCCGCACGCTGGTGTCAGCGACCGCCTTTTTCGCGAGCGTCACACGTGCGCGCGCCCCCTGCAGCGCCTGATACTGCTGCTGTGCGGCGTTTCTGGCAGACTCGAGCTGCTGGCGCGCCGCTTCGACTGTCGTCTTCCGCTGGTCGTACTCCGCCTGCGAGACGACACGCTGGGCCAGCAGCTTCTCGATACGGTCGAACTCGGCCTGCGCGAGGTTCAGGTTGGCCTGCGCGTTTCTCACCTCGGGCACGTTGTTGACGTCGAATGGGCCGGCTGAGGTGAGGGCAAGCCGCGCCTCGATCTGTGCCGCATTCGCCTGTGCCTCGGCGAGACTCGCCTCGGTCTCGACGGCCGACAGCCGCACGAGTTCGGATCCTTCGGTGACCCGCGTGCCGCGCTCGACGGGCGTCGAAACCACGCGGCCCGCGGTTTCGGCCGCCACATCGGCCTGTTCCTCGGCTGTCAGCGAGCCGGCAACGCGGATGAAACGCGCGATGGGTTGTTCGGACGCGGCGACCGGTGAAACGGAAATGGCCGCTGCCGCCGCGTTCTGTTCCTTGGTTTTCGTTTCGGCCGAGCCGCTGCACCCCGCCAAGACCAGTGCGCCGGCGACTAGCCATGTGGTGACGACAATCTGTGTGATGCCCCGAGACATTCGACGCTCCCGTTTACAAAGTTATGAAGCTTGACGATTGACGACTTTCTCATCCAACGCACATTCGACGGACCTTGACTTGAGCACGACGCCATCTTGCAGCCCGGCCAGCATGATGTTCAGCACGTCCTCGGCCAGTTCGTCCGCGTTTTCCGTGGCCACCAGCCGATCCGACAGGCGCATGACGGCCACGCCGAGCAGGCCCATCGTGAGCAGGCGGCACGCCGCCGCGGGCTCGACGGTGGCGGGGAAGACTCCCGTCCGGACGCATGCCTCGATCTGCGAGACGATGCGGGCCTTCATCTCGCGCGCGAACGCGAAGCGCTCGTACTCGCGGCTGACACGTGGCACGGATCGGTCGACGAACATCAGCGCGAAGTACTGCGGATGCTCGCGACTGAATTCGTACAGGCGCCAGAACATCGATCGGACGCGCTCGAGAGGGGCGACCGCGCCCTGTTGCCCGGCCTCAGCGGCGCTCTCGAGCCCTCCCCCAAGCAGCCGGAAGCCCTCTTCCGCCAACGCGAAGAAGATGTCGTCCTTGCTCGGGAAGTACCCGTAAATGGCGGCCGGACTGTACTCGATGCGTTCGGCAATCTTGCGGATCGAGACGTTCTGGTACCCCTCGATGACGAACAGCTCGCGTGCCGCGTCGAGGATGGCGCGCTGAACGGCTTCACGATCGCGCTCCTGTCGCTCTTTGATTCCCATCTGGCCTCGTCAGAGTGTTTTCCGAAGGAAGTGGAACGTGGGGTCCGCCTTGCAGACCGGTCGACTGAACACCGTTCGGAAGATCAACGTTGTTAGACGCAGAAACATCGTTTAGGTTCCGGGCCTGTACTAAGTAGTTGTGGCTTCCGCCTTTAGGCGGACGGCCGCTTGAGGGAGCTCGAGCGAAAACGAGGCCGTAATGTAAACTAAACGGCCGTGCCTGCCCCTGCCGCTCCTCAGACGCGCCCTGGTGGTCTGGTGCTGCTCTGCCTGACGGCATGGGCCGTCCCGGGGGCCGGCCATCTCTGGCTCGGCCGTCGCGCCAAAGGCTTGGTGCTGCTCGTCGCGTTACCGCTCATGTTCGCGCTCGGGCTCGTGATTCACGGTCGCCTGGCCCCGTTCGATCTGTCCGACCCGCTCGTGAGCCTGGCTGCGCTGGCCGATCTCGGCATTGGCGCGTTCTACTTCATCGCGAGTCCGCTTGGGTACGGCCGAGGCGACGTGCGCGCGGTCACCTACGAGTATGGCAATACGTTCCTGATCGTGGCAGGCCTGCTGAACCTGCTGGTCGTCATCGACGCCTACGACGTCGCCGTGGGCCGGAAGTAGAAGCAATAGATGATGGCGAGTCACTTCGTGCTGCTCGTCGCCTTCGCCTTTTTCGTCTCGCTCGTCTTTGCCGTTCTCGCGAAGGATGACGCGCGCGAGCAGCTCCGATTCGGCGGGCTGATGTTCGCCGGGTTCCTGGCGTCTGCCCTCGTGCTTGGCTGGTTGATGTATCCCTTCCCGCTTCGTTAGATCATGGCATTTCGCTTCGCCATCGTCGTCTCGAAGTACCACGACGCAGTCACGGATCGGTTGCAGGCCGGAGCCCTCACGGCCTTGGCCGCGGCCGGCGCCGCTAGAGACGAGGTGGCCATCGTGCGGGTGCCAGGCGCCTTCGAGATCCCTCTGGCGGCGCAGCTCGCCGCCGAAAGTGGCCGCTACGACGCGATTGTCTGCATCGGGTGCGTCATTCGAGGCGAGACGCCCCATTTCGAGTACATTGCCTCAGCCGTGTCGAACGGCCTGACGGCCGCTTCGGCGGCGACCGGCGTACCGATGACGCTCGGAGTGCTGACGACGAACTCGATCGAGGAGGCACTCGAGCGGGCGGGAGAAGGGCTGGGCAACAAGGGGCACGAGGCCGCGGTCGCAGCGGTCGAGATGGCATCGGTTGTCGCGCAGCTGACGCGCCAGAATGGTTCGTAAGAAGGACGCGCGCCACCGTGCGCGCGAAGCGGCGCTGCAGATCCTTTACCAGTGGGACGTCGGGGGCGCCGGGATCGACCAGGCCATCGAGACGTTCTTCAGGTGGCAGTGGCCAGACAGCCGTCCGCCCTCCGAGTCGGTGCGCAGCTTTGCCGAGGAACTGGCTCGTGACACGGTCCGCGAGCTCGGCGTCATCGACCCGCTCGTGGCCGCTACGGCTGAACATTGGCGGCCGGAACGGATGCCGATCGTCGATCGCTTGGTCCTCCGTATGGCCACGTGCGAACTCATGCGGGGCAAGGAGACGCCGGTGGCTGTTGTGATTGACGAGGCCCTTGAGTTGGCGCGCACGTTCAGCACCGAAGAGTCGGTAAAGTTCATCAACGGGATGTTGGATGCGATCAGGAAGAAGATCGCATCGCCGTAGCTTTTTGTATGTCTTCTGAGGACGAACAGATCGCGCAACGCCATGCGAACCTCGCGGATCTCGCGAAGCTCGGGGTCGAGGTCTACCCGCGCCGGTTCGACCGCCGCCACACCATCGTCGATCTGGTCGGTCGGTACGGCGAGCGGACGCACGACGAGCTCGAGGGCGAGCGCATCGAGACGACCACGAGCGGCCGTATCCTGAGTATTCGCTCGTTCGGGAAGGCGAATTTCCTGGTGCTCTCCGACGGGCTGGCGAAGGTTCAGGTGTACCTCCGTCAAGACTCGTTACCGGCGCGTGATTTCCAGACCTTCAAGCTCCTCGATTTCGGTGACTGGGTCGGCGTCGAAGGGCGTCTGTTCAGGACCAAGACCAACGAGTTCACGATTTGGGCCTCACGGCTCCACTTTCTGGCCAAGTGCCTCGTCCCGCTGCCGGAGAAATGGCATGGGCTCACCGATGTCGAGACTCGGTATCGGCAACGCTACCTGGACCTGGTGGTCAATCCCGACAGCCGTCGCGTGTTCGAGACGCGCAGCCGGATTGTGTCCGCCCTCCGGACTTTCATGACCTCGCGCGGCTACCTGGAAGTCGAGACGCCGATGATGCAGCCGCTCGCGGGTGGTGCCCTCGCACGCCCGTTCAAGACCCATCACAATGCTCTCGACATGGACCTCTATCTGCGGATCGCCCCTGAGCTGTACCTGAAACGGCTCACCGTCGGCGGGCTGGAAAGAGTCTTCGAGATCAATCGCAACTTCCGGAACGAGGGGATCTCGACCCAGCACAATCCCGAGTTCACGATGATGGAGTTCTACGAGTCGTACGCGGATTACCAAGTGCTGATGGCGATGACCGAAGAAATGATCGCCACAGTCGCGCGGCAGGCGGTCGGCGACGATGAGATCGCCTACGGCGAGCACCGGATCTCTCTCAAGGCCCCCTTCGCGCGGCTGTCGCTGCGGGAAGCGGCGCGTGACGCGGCCTCGCGGAGGCTTGGACGCGAGGTGCGGGAGGCGGAGCTGCGCCGACCCGACGAGGCCGCTGCTTTGGCGCGCGAGCTTGGCCTTGAGACCAAACCCGGATCGGGTGCCGGCACGATTGTCGCCGAGATCTTCGAATCCCTCTGCGAGGACCGGCTGATTCAGCCGACCTTCGTCTACGACTTTCCGACCGAGGTCTCGCCCCTGTCGAAGCAGAAGCCGGACGATCCCGACACCGTGGAGCGGTTCGAGCTCTACATGGGCGGCTTCGAGGTGGCCAACGCCTTCAGCGAATTGAACGATCCGGCAGAGCAGCGCCGGCGGTTCGAGGCGCAGCTCGCGAGTCGCGCGCAGGGCAACCTCGAGGCGCACGAAATGGACGAAGATTACATCCGGGCGCTCGAGTACGGCCTGCCGCCGACGGCCGGAGAGGGCGTCGGCATCGACCGTCTGGTGATGTTGCTGACCAACAGCCCGTCGATTCGCGACGTCATTTTGTTTCCGTTGATGCGAAAGCGTGACTGACGACTGCCGACTGACTATGCCCTTTGAGCTCCAGATCGCCCTGCGGTATCTGCTGGCCCGGCGGAAGCAGACCTTCATCTCGGTCATCTCGCTCATCTCGACCCTCGGCGTGACGGTTGGCGTGATGGCCGTCATCATTGCGCTGGCGATCATGACCGGTCTTCAGCAGGCGTGGCGCGACCGTATTCTCGGCTCCAATGCGCACGTCTACGTGTTCAAAACGACCGGCATCTCGGACTATCGGGCCGAGGTCGAGAAGCTGCGACACCTGCCTCATGTGCTGGGCGCGGCACCGGCGATTCTGGGTCTAGGACTCGCCTCGGCCGCTGGCACAAGTTCTCAAGTCCAGGTCAAGGGCATCGACGCGGCGCTCGAACCGCAGGTGTCCGATTTCGCGAGTGCCATCCTGACCGGCAGCCTCGACGACCTGAAGCCCTCCACGGGCGATGGCCCGGACAACATCTTTCTGGGGAAGGATCTGGCCGCGACCCTCCGAGTCGCCGTGGGCGATTCCATTCTCTTGCTGACGGCGGAGGGGCCGCTTTCCCCGATGGGAAGGATGGCTGGGAGGCGGCGGCTGCGAGTGGCCGGGACCTTCAGCCTCGGGTTGTACGAATTCGACTCGACTTACGGCTTCGTATCGCTCGAGACGGCCAAGCGCCTGTTCAGACAGGATACCGTCGGCTACATCGGGGTCCGCGTCGACGACATCACGGCCGCGCCGCGGATTGCGGAATCGATTCCGGCGGCGCTCGGATCGGAGTACATCGCGAACGACTGGACCGCGATGAACAAGTCGTTGTTCTCGGCGCTGTGGCTCGAGAAGGTCGCTGTTTCGCTGGCCATCGGCCTCATCGTCATGGTGGCGGCCTTGAATATTGTGGCGTCGCTCATTCTGCTGGTGATGGAGAAGAACCGCGATATTGCGATTTTGAAGACCATGGGCGCGAGCGCCAGGAGCGTGACGATGATCTTCATGATGCAGGGCTCGATCATCGGCCTGGTCGGCACGGCCGTGGGCGCGGCCGCCGGCTACGGACTGTCGTACGTGTTCGACCGTTACAAGCTCATTCGCATGTCGAGCGAGGTCTATCAGGTGCCCTACCTACCGTTCAAAGTGTTAGCGTCCGACTTCGCGATCGTCGTGGGCATCGCCGTGCTCATCTGTTTCGTCGCAACCATCTATCCATCGCGCCAGGCCGCGCGCCTCGACCCGGCCCAGGCACTGCGGTACGAATGACTGCCGGCTGTCGACTGCGGACTGCCGACTGCCGACTGCGGACTGCCGACTGACATGTCCCTCCTCGAGGCCCGTGACATCGTCAAGAGCTACCCGGTGGGGGGGACGCCACTCACCGTGCTGCGCGATCTCAATCTGCAGGTCGAGACGGGCGAGATGGTGGCGATTGTGGGGGCGTCAGGCGTCGGGAAGAGCACGCTGCTGCATGTGCTCGGCGGTCTCGATCGCGCGGATCGCGGAACGATTGCGATCGCGGAGACCGTGCTGACGACACTCACGGATGCCGAGCTCGTCGCGTTCCGCAATCGCCGGATCGGCTTCGTGTTCCAGTTTCACCACTTGCTGCCTGAATTCACAGCCGTCGAGAACGCCGAGATGCCAATGCGCATCGCACGTCTGCCGGCGGCCGAGTCGCGGCCGCGCGCCGAAGCCTTGCTCCGGCGCGTCGGCCTGGGCGAGCGCCTGACCCATCGGCCCGGCACACTCTCGGGTGGCGAACAGCAGCGGGTCGCCGTGGCCCGCGCCCTCGCGATGCGGCCCTCGGTGCTGCTCGCCGACGAGCCGACGGGCGATCTCGACGAACAGACGGCCGACTCCCTCCACGGACTGCTACGCGAGATGCATCAGGCGCACGGCTTGACGTCGATTATCGCGACACACAATCTCCGGCTCGCCGCCGCCTGCGATCGCGTCCTGCGCCTCGAGGGCGGCCATCTGGTTCCCGCCAGTACGTAGGCCGATACGTTTAGGTAGGCCGGAACGTAGGAGTGCACCGCCGCAGGGTTGCACTTCGCACCTTCGCACCGTGCAAGAGCGTCTTAAGGCTGGGGCGGGAACCCTAATGATGGCAGGCACTTATCTTGCGAGCGGCGACCCGGCGGAACGGCCTATGCCGTATAATGGGGTTCACGTGCCCATGACCCCAACACCATCGGCTTTCACCTAGGTACCCAGAATGTTCGAACGGTACACGGAAAGGGCCCGGCGAGTACTTTTCTTCGCCCGTTACGAGGCGAGCCAGCTCGGCAGCATTTCGATCGAAACTGAGCACCTGCTTCTTGGCCTGATTCGTGAGGGCAAGGGGCTCACGAGCCGGATCTTCGCCCGCTCGCATCTCTCGCTCGAGAACATTCGCAAAGAAATCGAAGGACGGACGGTCTTCCGGGAGAAGGTCTCGAC